>SICQ01000002.1 GCA_009691385.1 Candidatus Ryanbacteria bacterium | reverse complement strand
TCTTTGAGTCGACGATACAGTACGGTGTAGTCAATAATGCGCGCGTGGCGTGCGAGTAACACTACGAGCGCTACAATGATAGCAATAAGGAGCAGGTAGGCGCGTCGGATGTTTTGCGCGGACAAGGCGTCGATATGCTCCATAGAAGTATTGGTCATGAGATGTCCGAGCATCTGTCCGTTCGTATCGACGATAGCTCGAAAGGCGGGGCGATAGCGGATATTATTTTTTACATTTTCAAATACAAGCGTCTCACTCTCGGGTCCTGCGAGCGTGTAATAGTCAGCGTACTGGCTATCGGGCGAGCCAAGTTCTTCGCTGTCTCGTGACGCGACGATGGTGTGATCGGGATAATCTACGATGCGCATTTCTACAAATGATTCGTTTTGACGGGCAAATTCGGCGATGCGTACGGCAAGAAACGCCGGATCATTCATGTGATCACGGGCAAAACCTACAAACACATCATGCATCGTGCCGATACGGTCTTCCTCAAGGCGCTCTTGGTTGCGCGCGCTTACTTCAAGAAATTTTTCCGCGGTCCATAAAAAAGCGAGTGGGAGCGTGATGACCAAAAAAAGCGTATAGACAAGCTGCGGATTGTCGCGCACAAACGCTACGCTGCGGGTTATGAATCGTGACAGAGTGGAGATCATTGGGGTGGCAACACGGCTTCGGCGCGTTTGCGTCGCACAACAAGACCGATCACGATAAAAGCGATGCCGATAGTAGAGGCGATAAGCGCGATGATAAATGATGTCGGGTGTTTACCGTAGATACTCGGCTTTACCTCCGTGGTTTTGACGAGCGAAGGAGTCTTTGTGATGGCGTTTGCTGTTTTGATAAATGGCAGAGGATTGCTTTTTGCGAGTACCGATCCTTTACTGTCAGTGATCGTTGCGTAGATAGCATGCTCGCCATCCGCCAATTCTTTATCAAAAACATAGACCCATTGGCCGTCTGCGTTTGTCTGTACGGTGACGACAAATGGCGTGCTAAATATATAGAGTGTCACAAGACTGTGGGGCGGGGCTTTTCCGGTAAGTGTTATTTTATCAACCGTTTGTGCGCCCGAAGGTTCGGTGATGAGTAGAGGTATGATATCAGCTACCGCGAGAATCTCTGGTCGTGGGGTACCCGCTTCTTTTGGGCTTTGATAGGTGATGGTGGCCGCAGTCGCGTTGTTTGGGTCTTGGTTTGAGAGAAGCTCGATACTATCGTTGATACCGTCTTTATCGGAGTCTTTGAGTACAGGGTTTGTTTTATAAATATTTTTCTCGTCGTAGTCCGTAATGCCGTCGCCGTCCGAATCCGGCAGCTCAGCATTTTCTCGAGGACGATTATCTATCGCTTCTGTTGTCTGTGTAATCGCACTGACATCATCACGAATCCGGCGCTTGATAGCATCTTTTTCAGTTTCGGTGAGAGGTTGAGTATACTGTGCGGGCGGTTCTTGTTTTGTGGGCAGTGTGGATTCATGCGTGGGTTGTTTGAGTATTGGTTTTGGTGATAGAGGAGCGATGACGGTTGATGGTGTTGGCGGTGGGGGGGGTACTGCATTTAATATTGTTATCTCGTCAATTTTCGTCCAAAAAGAACTTCCATTTGATTGTATCTTTGCGCCAACGCTATACAGACCATTGTCATACTTTGTAGTATCGAGGCGAAATCGCCAAAGATTTGGATTTGTAGGAGTTCGCTCCGCTTTGCCAATAGGGCGACCCTCGCTCTCGGACAGTTTGCCAAGAAAAATTTCTATATTATTCACATTTTCTACAGAAAGAGTGATATAGAGCGCTTCACGCACGACGCCCGTTTGAGAGAGTTCGACGACAATAGGCTGCGAAGTCGTTGGCGGGGGCGGTGGTGGAAGTGCGATTGTTGGTGGAGGCGGTATAGTATTGCCTGAGGTTGTCGGCGGAGGTGGCGGTTGAGTGGTCGCATCAGATCCAGTGCCGCTTTGCGTAGCGTTATGTATGATAACGGGCCGTGATACTTCGGTGCCAGTTTGGGTCCGTGCGATAAGCTGGTAGGCGCCATTGGGAGTTTGTGTTGTGTCCCATTCATATTCCCATTTGAGGGGGTTGCTCGTTGATCGTACCAATGCTCCGAGAAATATTTGTGGTGGTGCCAAAAAAAGACCGATAGGTCCAGGAATTGCCGCGAGGGTCAGTACTTGTATATGAACAGTCCCCGCGAGCTCGCCGCTCGGGACATTCAACAAAGGCTCAGTGCCACTTGTCTGCGCATAAGAAAAAGTACCCACAACAAAGGAGAGTGTGACTACAGCGGCGTTCATAAAAAGTCTTGAAAAAGTGCTCATGTATGCTATGCTTGGGCTTACTATATTAGTATATACGAATCTATGAAACATCCGAAAGAAGAGCGCACATTTCTCCTCGTAAAGCCTGACGGCGTAAAGCGCGGGCTTACCGGCGAGATTGTTCGTCGCTTAGAACAGCGCAATTTAAAGATTATTGCCATGCAAATGACTGCCCCTGGTCGCGATCAGTTTGATAATCATTATCCAAAAGATCCGGCATGGGTAAATCGCATCGGCGAGAAGACGCTCAACACCTATAAAAAATACGGTTACGATCCGATCAAAGAGCTTGGTACCGAAAAACCCGAAGAGATAGGCCCGATGGTACGCGGTTGGCTGCTTGATTTTATGGCATCAGGCCCCGTGGTCAAGATGATTGTCGAGGGTGTGCATGCCATCGATATGGTACGCAAGATCGCCGGCAATACCATGCCGTCAAACGCAGAGATGGGTACGATTCGCGGTGATTTTTCGGTAGACTCTCCGGCGTCAGCAAATCGCGAAAAACGATCGGTGCACAATCTTGTTCATGCGTCAGAAACGCCTGAAGAAGCAGCGCACGAGATGGCTCTCTGGTTCACACCTACAGAAATTCACGGGTACAAGCGTTCTGAAGAAGATCTTACTTTTTAACACATGACCATGGCGTCTCGCCTTAGCGTACTCCTACTCTCGCTTGTGGCGATTTTGGGCTTGCACGCGGTGAGCATCATGCCCAAGTATGATTGGTACAACCAATTTTGGTGGCTTGATTGGATACTGCATTTTATGGGTGGCGCATGGGTTGCGTATCTATTTTTAGTATTGAGAAGACGCGCGCGGCCGATTGCCATCATAAGTTTTGTGTTTCTCATCGGTATCGGTTGGGAGGTACTCGAGTATATGTTCAATGTGCCATTTTTTGGCGTGGGGGAGGCGAGTTTTGCCGATTCACTCTGGATACTCGATACGCTCATGGATCTTTTTTTTGATGTGATTGCCGCCATGCTAGTCGCAGTGTTCGCGAATCGGTATACTAAAGGTAATGTTTAAAATTACTTTTTGTGGAGGAGCTCAAGAGGTCACGGGAGCGAACTATCTTATTGAAACTGAAAAGGCGCGCGTGCTCGTTGACTGTGGTATGTTTCAATGTCCGCGCTTTTGCGCCGCTCGCAACGCAAACGAATTTCCCTACGATCCGGCGACTATCGACGCGCTTTTTGTAACTCATGCGCATATCGACCATACGGGGCGCATCCCAAAACTTATTAAATATGGATTCAAGGGTAAAATTTTCTCAACCCCACCTACAAAAGATTTTGGTAAACTCATGCTCGAAGATAGTCTCGGCGTGCTCGAGAAAGAAGCGTCACGCAACGGCGAGCAGGCAATCTACGCCATGGAAGATGTGGAGGGCGCGCTCAAGCTTTGGGAGGCCGTGCCGTATCATCAGCGTTTTATGGTGGGCGACATTGGTGTGACTTTTTACGAAGCGGGGCATATCTTAGGGTCACTCATGGTGCTCTTTGAGATTGGTGATAAAAAGATATTGTTTACGGGAGACCTCGGCAACAAGCCCATGCCACTCCTCAATCCACCCGAATCAATCGTAGGGGTCAATATGATGATCATCGAATCCGCGTACGGCGATCGTGTGCATGAAGATAACAGTGAGCGCAAGATAAAACTTGAGCGAGCTATTGAAGATATCGCAAAGCGCGGCGGCACACTGATGATACCTGCGTTCGCGCTCGAACGCACCCAAGAGCTTCTCTTTGAGTTCAATGATCTGATGGAGCACGGACGCGTGCCACGCATTCCCGTGTTTCTTGACAGTCCTTTGGCTATTCGCGCGACTGATGTGTACCGCAAGCATACGAGCTATTTTGGTCCTGACGCCAAAGCGCTCATCAAGGCGGGAGATGATCTTTTTCAATTCCCCGGGCTTCATCGGACACTTACCACTGACGAATCAAAAGCGATCAATGATGTGCAGGGTCCCAAGGTGATTTTGGCGGGTGCGGGCATGATGACGGGTGGGAGGATTTTACATCACGCAAAACGACATCTCCACGATAAAAATAGTATTATTTTGTTTATTGGGTATCAGGGTGCTGGATCCGTTGGCCGGCGCATTATGGACGGTGAGCGACAAGTCACCATCATGGGTGAAAAAGTTTCGGTGAATGCCGAGGTTCGTTCTATCCATGGGTATTCCGCGCATGCCGATACCAATATGCTTCTTGAATTTGTACAGCAAAATGTAGACACGCTTGAAAAAGTTTTTGTGGTGCAGGGCGAACCATCAGCGGCGCTTTTTCTTTCACAGCGCATTCGTGACTATTTGGGTCTGCAATCGCACGCTCCACGCCTTGGTGAGGTCTACGAGTTCTGATACGCTGGGTTTATGAATAAACCCGCACACAATCATCTGAAACTCAAAATCTGCGTATCGGGAGCTGCCGATACCGCGCATTGTTCGGCGGATGCGCTTGATAAGGCAAAAGCAATCGGCAAAGAGATAGCGACTATCGGCGCTATTTTGGTCAATGGTGCTACCACAGGCTTTCCGTACTGGGCGGCTATTGGCGCCAAAGAAGCTGGCGGGGCAACTATTGGTATTTCACCTGCGGCAACCGAAAAAGAGCATCGTGAGACTTTTGATCTCCCACTCGACTATATGGATATGATTATCTATACGGGAGCTGGTATGTCAGGGCGCAATTTACTTCTTACTCGCTCGAGCGATGCCGTGATAATCGGTTGTGGGCGTATTGGCACGCTCAACGAGTTCACTATTGCTTTTGAAGATAAAAAACCCATCGGCATTCTTACCGAGACAGGAGGCACCACCGAGCTTATCGATGAAGTGATAGCTGAATCTCACCGAGCAAAGGACAATCCGCTTGTTGTCTATTCAAACGATCCAAAAGAGCTTGTAGAAAAACTCGTCGCCATTCTCAAGCGAGAGAAGATAGACGCAGTCTAGAAATCTATATGTTCCGCACGCTCAAAGCGACGGGGCTTTTAGCAGGCATGATTATCGGTGCTGGCATGTTTGCCTTGCCGTATACGATTGTGCGGGCGGGCATGGGTTGGTCACTCATTCATGCTGTTGTCGTACTGGTATTGGTGACGCTCACGCACGCACTCTATGCGGGCGTTATTTTAAAAGACCGTAGGCACGCGCGCCTCCCAGGATACGCTCGTGAATATTTGGGCGAGAGTGGTTTTTGGATAGCGCTTGTTTCTCGCCTGCTTGCGTATTGGGGATTTTTGCTCGCGTACGGCATTATCATCGGTGATTTTTTTGCGCATATCATTCCGTTGTCTGAGACAACGCTCGCTATCACTTTTTTTATTCTTGTTTCACCACTTATTCTTTTTCGCCTCTCGCGCATCGGTACGATCAATTTTGTACTTACCCTACCCGAAGTGTTTTTGCCACTCATTTTCTTTTTCATATGGTGGCCACAGTTTGATTTTTCTACAGTGACACTTGGAGGTCATGGTGATTGGTTTTTGCCGTACGGTATTTTTCTTTTCGCATTATCGGGAGCTTCAGTGATACCAGAGGTAATCGATACGCTCGGGGCATCCGCGCATAAAAAAATATTTCCTGTGATTATCGCCGGTAGCGTGATTGCGATACTAGTTTACGCAGCATTTAGTTTGACGATCATTGGCCTTGCGGGTGGCGTGCCGCCACATGATTCGTTGTCGGTGCTCGCGACAAGTATTGGTCATCGTGCATATGTTGTTGGCACATTGCTCGGGCTTCTCGCAGTCATCACCTCATACATCGCGCTCGGTTTAGAATTGCGCTACACATTTGAGTATGATCTTGGTCGCTCACAAAAAGTTGCATGGGCACTTACCGCGTTTGTACCGCTCGTCATCTATCTTGCGGGTGTACGCAGTTTTATTTTATTGCTCGATATCATCGGCGCGGTTGGTGTTGGTGTTGAAGGTGTGATCATAGCGCTTCTCGCGCGCCGCGTACTCGGTACACGCATGCTCGTTGCAGGTGGTGTAGCACTCGCACTTGCGGCCGGTGCAATCTTTGAACTCATACGAGTCACAGGAATAGTATGACCAAAAAAGAATTGCTCGCAGGTCTCGAGCAAGAGATGATTGGCGACAGCTCACTCCCACTCCAAGAATCTCGCTTGGTGTTTGGTGAAGGGAATGCGGACGCAGAAGTTTTATTTATTGGCGAGGCACCAGGGTTTCATGAAGATAGGTTAGGCCGCCCGTTTGTAGGGAGGGGAGGAGAGTTGCTCACCGAGTGTATTAAAAGTATCGGGTGGCACCGAGAGCAAGTATACATAACCAATATTGTAAAACGCCGACCGCCAGAAAATCGTGATCCACTACCCGAAGAGATTGAGGTATATAAACCCTATCTTGCGCGACAAATAGAAATCATTAGCCCACGCATTATTGTGCCTCTCGGCAGATTCGCGATGAATTATTTTTTGCCTGATGCGAAGATTTCTCGCGACCAAGGAAAAACATTTATTGTGGATGATAAAAAAATCGTACCGATGTTTCATCCGGCAGCAGCTCTGCGCGGTACTACAGTACTCAACCAATTTAAAGAAACATTTGCCAAGCTCCCCGCAATCGTATCGGGCGAGGTTGAAGTAATAAAACCGGAAGTTGCTCAAACAAAAAAATCTTCCGAAGAAGATGCACCACAAGTTTCTCTCTTTTAGTATTTAAAAAATAAAATCTTGGTATAAAAAAGTTTAGGCCTGTCCGTGAAGGGCAGGCCATTGTGTGAAGAGAAAATTGTGAAAGGTGCGTGGAGCAGGGGAACTGCAAGGAAGGGGGAGGTGTGTAGGTGACACATGAGTGTCAGTGCCGGTTGTTGGCCATTACGCGAACCTCGCTCTTCTCTGAATTTCGGTGCTCTTAAGTTCTGATATAAGTATAGAGTGTAAAAAGTTTTTATGATACATTTCGCTGTGGAAAACTTTTCTCTGCGCTATACTAAGCTTATACACTATGAAGAATAAGGACATTTCAGATATACTCTTTGCCATCGCAGAATACTTTACGGTGTTTGATGAACCGTTTAAAGCGCGCGCGTACGAAAAAGTAGCCGAGACGCTCTCGACGCTCGATAGTGATGTGCGAGCGATATATGAGAGCGCCGGACGCAAAGCACTTGAAGAAATCCCCGGTATCGGCAAGGGAATCGCACAAACCATCGAAGAATATATCAAGACTGGTCGCGTGCGCGAGTTGGGTGCCATGCGCAAAAAAATGCCGGTCAACATGGAAGAGTTGCGAAGCATTGAAGGTGTTGGTCCCAAGGCGATAAAAACACTCTTTGAGAAATTAAAAGTAAAAGATGTAGCAAGTCTCAAAAAGGCGGCGCTCGCGGGCAAGATCCAAAAGCTCGAAAAGTTCGGTCTCAAGTCTGAACAGAAAATTTTAAAAGGCATTGAGTTTTTCGAATCATCGCGCGGAAGATTTTTATTGGGTGAAGCGTTGCCGATTGCGCGGCGCATCGCCGATGACTTACGCAAAGTAAAAGGCGTCTCTCGCGTAGAGATTGCAGGATCGATCAGACGATGGCGCGAGACATCAGGTGATATTGATATTTTGGTAGAAGCTATTGATGCGGATGCGGTGATGAATGCATTTGTATCACGCGAAGATGTCGCGCACATTATTGCACATGGCGAGACCAAAAGTTCAGTGCGTATTAAAGACGGCATTGATGTCGATGTGCGTGTACTACCCAAAAAATCTTTTGGTGCGGCACTTATTTATTTTACAGGTTCGAAAGATCACAATGTCATACTGCGCTCGCTCGCACTCAAACGCAAATTAAAGCTCAACGAATATGGCCTGTATCGTGGTACGAAAATAATCGCAGGGGCGACCGAAGAAGAAGTATACAAAGCACTCGGAGTCATCATGCCGCCACCTGAACTACGCGAAGGGAGAGATGAGCTTGAAAAAAAATATAGTGAGCTCGTAGGTTTTACAGATTTACGCGGAGACTTCCAAACACAAACTGATTGGACTGATGGCACAGGTTCACTAGAGGCGATGGTGCGCGAGGCCAAGCGACTTGGTCACGAATATATCGCGATCACTGATCATACCAAAAGTCTTGCGATGACGGGCGGATCAGACGAAAAAAAATTACGCAAACAAATGCGTGAGATTGATGCGCTTGGTAAAAAAATATCAGGCATCAAAATTTTAAAAAGTGCCGAAGTAAATATTATGAAAGACGGCACGCTCGATATCTCTGACGAAGTGTTATCAGAGCTTGATATTGTGGGCGCGGCTGTTCATTCGCATTTTAACTTATCAGAAGATGAACAGACCGAGCGCATCATGCGCGCGATGTCCAATCCGCATGTCGATATTTTATTTCATCCGACCGGTCGCGTGCTTAAAAAAAGAGATCCGTACGCGGTTGATATTGATCGCATCATTGTGCACGCTGTCGCAACTGGTACGGTGCTTGAGATCGACGCGCATCCGTGGCGACTTGATTTGAAAGATGATCATATAAAACGCGGAGTAGATGCGGGTGCGATGTTTAGCATTGATACGGACGCTCACTCTCTTGCGGAGCTCTCGTATTTGGAGTATGGTATAGGGCAAGCGCGACGCGCAGGTCTTCCCAAAAATCATGTTCTTAACACGCTTGCATTGCCGGCGTTACAGAAGTTTTTGGCGACCCCAAAACAAAAGCGTCATCTCTTATGACTGAAAAAAAAGTAATAGTAGAACGGTCCGCGGGAGCTATCATATTCCGGCGGCAGGGTGGGCGCGTCTGGTATGTGCTTCTTCAGTATGCGACACGCAATCACTGGACCTTTCCGCGCGGGCGCCTCGAAGAAGGCGAGCGACCTATTGATGCCGCGCGCCGTGAGATAGAGGAGGAGACTGGCATCTCGCGCGTCAAATTTATCCCCGGATACAAAGAAACGATTCATTTTCGCTATCAGTGGCCACCCAAAACTGAGGACGCAGAGCAGCGACTCAAGTTTATCACCTTCTACTTAGGTGAGGTGTTTGCCCGCACCATCAAAATATCAGAAGAACACAAGGGTTTTGTGTGGGCGCCTTTTGAGAAAGCCATGAAAATTATCAAACATAAAAATAGCAGAGAGCTTCTCAAGAAAGCCAATGCGAAAATTTTGCGCATGGGCGTAAAAAAGCCACCTTTGGTATCATAAAGCTATGCTTCTTTCTATCCTTATAGCCAGTATTGCCGAATCCATTGTCTCGTTTCTCGCAGGCGTTGCGGTCATCCTCAACGAAAAGCGGGTGATGCGCGTAGTGCATTGGGTGATCAGCTTTGCAGTGGGTGTGATGCTCGGCACGGTCTTTTTTGATATCTTACCCGAGACATTTGAGTTTTTGCCTCCCGAGAAAGCTTTGCCGTGGGTACTGGGCGGATTTCTCGCCTTTTTTGTACTCGAAAAGCTCCTTTTTTGGTATCACTGCCATGATGGCGTGTGTGAGACGCATGCATCTGCCTATTTAGTGCTCATTGGTGATGCTATCCATAACTTTATCGATGGTGTATTTATCGCGTTTGCGTTTAGCGCGGGATTTCCTACGGGCGTGCTTGCCGCCATCGCGGTCATATTGCATGAGATTCCGCAGGAGGCGAGTGATTTTGCGGTCATGCTTCACGGCGGGTTTAGCAAAAAACGAGCACTTTTTTGGAATACAGTTGTATCGGTCACCACGGTTGTAGGAGCTATCATCGGATATTACCTAACGGTTTCGGTAGGTTATATAGGTATACTCTTGGCGTTGGTTGCTGGTAACTTCCTCTATGTGGCGGCAGCAGACCTTATACCCGAGCTACATCACAAGCACGGTTCACGCTCGTCTATCATGCAAATCATACTCATCTTGGCTGGCGTGCTACTGGTGGCAACGGTTGGCATGTTTGTACACGAATAGGCGTGGAGAACTTTTCTCAATATTCTGCTTGACATAAGTAGAGAAATATAGTAAAAATTGATCGGATCTGTTAGTCGACTTCCGACTAACAACAATCAATAACAAGGAGGTGTTGTATGGTCGTCACGAGAGGAAGTTGGCACTTCTACCTTTTTCATTTCGGTCTCCTGCTTGTGGACATGTTCACGGGGCGGGAGGAGTTATGGGAATGGAAGATGAAGAGCTACGAGAGCCGATTCAAGGGTGGCACGAATCTGTGCCACTATATGCGGGTCATCCTCGTCTACACCCCGCTCATCCTCGCCGCCTACGCGGCGACGGCGTTGGGCTTGGTGTGGGCAGCTGTCTTCCTACCGATCAAGCTATTTGGCATCGTCGGCTACACCAACACGATTTTCATGGTCGGCGTGGTCGTGATCAGTGTTGTTCTGGCCATAGTCGCCATGGTCACTGTCTGGGGCTTCTTCGAATGGGTGTTCCATAGAAGTGGTGAGGCGGTAATTCGCACGAGAATACCGAATCTTGCGCGTCGAGGATGGAATTTCGGCGAACTCCTTGCAGAGCGAGCAATCGCCAAGAAGAAGGCGATCTGCCCGCAGCTCACCTTCGTGGGGGCACAGTCTTCGTCGGAAGGAGATGTATCATGAAGTGGTCTCGCGTCGTTCTGATGTGGATAGTGATCGTGCTTGTCGCCTTCATCCAAGTCGGGTTCCACAAGGAAATCCTCGATTCGGTGAAGATTTGGGAGGGCGAGTGCACTCTCGTAGACGCCACGGGGCTTCAGCTCAACTTCGACTGCGGAGAGCATAAGGGGCGCACGAGCAACGAGGAGCTCATCGCCTCGGTCATCAACGGTCGGCGCACCTACCCGTGCAATCTCTTCAAGTCAGGTCAGGTAGACTGCAAGGTCGATTGACCGCAGTTCAGAGCCGTTCGCGTCAGCGAACGGCTCTTTTTCTTGTTTATTTTCAGCAAGTTTAGAGATATAATTCTACTATGGATGAAAGTCAGCAGGTCCAGCCTGCTATTCCTCAACTAATAGATCCACCACACAGAAAAAGGCGTAGGTGGCCGTGGGTTATACTTGCAGTCGTCGTTTTCCTCGGTGCTTTTGGGTATTTTTTACCCAGCATTCTCGGTTTGTTTTCCAGAGACATCGCGCCTATTGATGACTCAGATTTGCGTCTTCAAAAGATAAGCATCCCGGATGATCAAAATGCCTATTTTGATTTGATAAAGATGAGCAAGGTTATTGATCAAGGTCCGTCGAAGCTCGGGGAGATTGTTGATGGAAAACTATGGGATGAACGCGCGGCGGCTGATATTTTGCAAAAAAATGCTGAGGCACTCATGTATTTTGAAAGTGCCGCTCAAAAATCTTATTATCAGGATCCAAATGTTGCAGACCAAGCGCAGTTCTCGCCAAATGTTATTTTGCCGCCACTTAATACATTTCGTAACATGGCCGATGTGAGCGCCGTGAAGTCTCTAGCTTTGTATAGACAAGGGAAAATAGTCGAAGCGCTTGAAGAGGCTTTTCGCGCTGCTTCGATAGGGCAGAAAATGCAAAATTCCCAGTCTCATTTTATTGGATATTTGGTCGGTTTTGCTATAAAAAGTAGGGCACTTAGAACAATGCAGATAATTTTGCAAGAGTCAGAGATTGATAGCCAGAGTTTAAAGACATATACTGCACGGTTAGAGCGGTTTTATGATAACGAGGAAGCAATGGCGACTGCATTTAAGGCTGAATATTGGGGTATGACCGTGTGGGCTATTAATGCAATGACTTCCCAAGATCCTGAAAAGGTAAAGGCATTTAAAGAAAATTTCGGTGAGCAATTTGGTGGAGCTGTAGACTCTTATCACTTTCGCCCTAACGAAACAAAACTACTCTTTGCTGATTTAGCCCGAGCTCAAGTGCGTGATTCAAAAAAGCATTGCGGGGCTTTAGAATTGCAAGAAATAAAGCCATCAGTGCCTTATGGAGATAGTTGGACGATTCTTGCTCAACAATACATAACTGAGAATGTTGTTGGGAAAACACTTCATGATGTTGTTGCGGCAGCCTTTGGTAATGCGCAATACAAGCGTTGTCGAGAAGATTATCTTGTAGCAAGCACACAGGTCGCCATGGCGATAAAGGCGTTTAAGAACGATACAAAAGTATACCCAGCTTCGCTCACAGAACTGATACCAAAATACTTGTCTAAGGTGCCAGAAGATCCTTTTGATGGCGCGGCACTCAAGTATGATGCAAGTACAAAAACTATTTATTCTACAGGCGAAAAGCTTCGTGAAAGTGGCGATGAGCGCTACAAAAGCCTTGGCGAACTGAAGCTGCAACTGGCATTTTAGATGAAACAAAAAATCCCCGTACGGGGATTTTTTGTTTGGTTTACTTTGCCTCAGCGAGGACTTTTTCGAATGCCTTGGGGTACTGCTCGGCGAGTGTCGAGAGGATCTTGCGATCAATCTTGATATCAGCCTTTTTGAGCGCTCCCATGAGCTTACTGTAAGAAGTGCCGGAAAGCTTTGCGGCCGCGCTAATCTTCACATTCCAACCCTTGCGCATAACGCGCTTTTTCTTGCGTCTGTCTTGGAATGAGTGGGTATAGGCATGGAGGAGCGCTTCTTTGGCGGCTCGTTCTTTTTTACTGCGCTGCCAGCGGAAACCTTTGGTTTGCTTGAGGACCGAGCGGCGGCGCTTGAGGGCGGTAACGCCTCGTTTTACGCGTGTCATAGTAGTGGTTTAGGTGTTTGGGAGATAGCGATTTTTGATAATTTTACCAAAAGCAAATTCTTTGGTTTTTTTGTTTGCCATTTGTCGTGAACGGCTTTTTTTGGCGCTAAAGTGGTTTTGATGCGGTCGGCGCTTGAGTACTTTCCCGTTTTTGGTTACTCGCACTCGGCGCAGGACTGCTTTGTTTGTTTTTGCCATGGTGTTCAGGTTCTATAGTCATAATAAGTCCGCGGGGACCTTTCTTGGGCTTTTCCGCAATCTTGTGGGGGACGGTGATCGCCTCAAGAAGTTTGGTGAGCCTGTCGTGGACAAAGTTTTTATCAATATATTTTTCTCGGCCGCGCAAGGTGAGCTGTATCTGGAGGCGGTGACCCGCTTTCAAAAACTTTTCTGCTTGCTTGGCTTTCATGACGAGATCATGGGAGCCGGTACCGAGGCGTACACGAATGCCTTTGATCTCAACTTCGTGCGATTTCTTTTTTGCCTTGCGAGCTTCCTTTTCCTGTTGGTACTGGTATTTACCCCAGTCCATGATGCGCGCTACCGGCGGTTTTGCCGTAGGCGAAATCTCGATAAGATCGAGGCCAGCTTCGCGTGCAAGTGCGAGCGCCTCGTCTTTTGTTTTGATACCGACATTATCACCCGTAGCGCCGATCACTCGGAGCTCAGGGGCGGAAATCGCTTGATTGATGCGTATTCGTGGTACCAATGTCCCTATAGTGTAAGGATATTCAGCCCGAAAGTCAAGAGTGGGGGTTGGCGAATTGATACATACCTATTATTATAGAAAGCATGGATAGTATGATTCGCGATAGGTGGTTTTTCTGGGCCGTCTCGCTCATCGTTATTGTCGGGTTTAGCTTGTGGGGGTATATTCAGTACACCATCCTCGAGCTTGATAGTGAGATGAACGAAATAGCGACGGCTGAAGTATCACGCTCGCAGCGTTAAAATATTATAAAATATTATAAAAAAGAAAATGGCGTCGTCGGATGATTCCGACGACGCCTCATGCTGCGCGCCTATCCGCTAGGTACCGAGTAGCTTCTCGACAGCGGGGCTTACGTAGTCCCATGGGATGTCGGCGCGTTTGTAGACAATCACCATGAATTGGTGGACTTCGATAGCGCCCACCCCTTCGATCGCGAGGATCGAGGCGAGGAACTGCGCCCAGCGGTCGCCAGTGAATCGCGCGATGAGTCCGGCATTGACGCCGCTGTCATTGGAAAAGAGCATGCAGGGACTTGCGGTGACTGGGATGTACTCGGTTGTGCGGAACTCCCGGTGGTCATAGTTACACTCTCGATCAAGATCCATGAGCACCTCCGTGTTGTGTCTGTCTCTTTATAGCCCGCAAGGAAGGCTTTTTCAAGGATGTATCTATAAAAAAAGCCTTCGGCGCATGTGCACGCCGAAGGCTCGGGGGACTATGATTGGAGGTGAAGAAGGCGGCGGAGAGTCGGCTGACGCTCGATAAAATCTGCGAGCGTTTTCCACGCGGTCTCGTGCTCGCGTGCTTCACGCTCGAACCGCGCGATGGTGTTACGAAGGCCCATGTTTTCAGATTCTACTCTGTCAGCGCGCTGCTGCGCCGTTGCGACTCGGGTCTGCCACGGCCGCTCGTCTGTCGGTGCTGCCGGCGGAGATGGTAGTGCGGGGATGCTCGCACGCTTCTCGGGGGCGGGTGGTGGCGTAGGTATCGCCACTCCTTCGCTCTTCGCCTTGATCACTTCTGCGGGTATCGGGAAGGGCTTGGAAGTGCGCTGGCCGCCGCCAATTTTTTTCCAATGCATGTAGGCGACCATGTAGTGTTTTTGACAGAGATTGCGCGATTGGATTTTGGTTTGTTCGCAGTCAGGCCACACACATTTTCGCGCAATAGTTGTTGCTGCCGGTGCGGGCGTAGGCGGCGGCACTTCTCCTCGGAGAAGTGGGGGCCGCATACCGATGCTACCGCGAATGCCGGTTGGCGGGTCTTTGACCGGCGCGCGTGCCAAGATCGGCTTCGGCGCTTTCGCGCGGTCGTTGCCACCGGTGGTGATGAGTACCATGGCGGTGCCGTGTTTGTCGGGCTCGCCAGTCTTGTGTTGTCGCGCGAGCTCGGCAATGACATCGCGTGCGACATCGGCCTCTACAGCGAACTCAGTACGGATGCTATCGACTGAGAGCTCTTCGCGTTCAGCAAGTGTCGGTGTGAGTAGTTCAAGTATCGTGCGTGTCTCGGCATCAAGCTCGCGTGGCGCTCCACTCACGCGAGCTTGGCGGGCGAGCTCTTCGGGCGTGATGAGCACGCGTCGCTCGCTGGTCTTTCGGTCGGGTTTGCTGATGATGCCATCTTCCTGCATACGGTCGATGAGCTGGTATGCTTCACCCGATCCCACATGCGCGGTGCGCATCACGATGCTCCGATCAACCTTGCCCATACGCACAATTTCACTGACTAGTGCACGATACGCATCTCCTCCTGCTTGCTGGGTTTGCATGTATACACTTCTCCTTTCGTTCTCCACGAGATTTCAAAGGGTCGGCGAGGTTCTTTTCGCATCGTATCGTACCCTGTACCTTTTGAGCAAATCAAAAAGTTATCCAATGCTGACACGGAGGGTAGTTGTAGTGTAAGGTGGGCATTATGAAAAGTGCTCAAGAAATATTTAACCGCATCCAAGACATCAAGCGTGAACAGCGTGATTTGAAGGGTTCGTACAAAGACGCACTCGAAAATGCTACAGGGTATCGCGAGATTGTGCACGAATACAACAAAATCCGTGACAAAAAAGTATCGATCGAACAAAAGATAAAGCGCGAATCAGCCGCAGAGTTCGCAAAGCTCGAGAGTATGAAAAATAATCTCAAGAGTGATCAAGAAATGCTCAGCGACATAGCTCTCACGCACATGATGAAAGGGGAGCAGGTGGAGATTACCGATGAACACTCAAACCAGTATGAACCCGTGTTTTCGGTAAAGTTCAAAAAGAAGGGGTAGAAAATCTTTATATATAAAAAATGCCCCGCTCGAGCATGTGCTCGAGCGGGGCTTGGGTCTTATCCGGCGGCAGGCGCCTCCTTGGGGCTGCCCGTTCCCGGGATGGGCGCGCCGCGGACCGGAATGTCCGAGGTCTCGGCGGGCGGGGCGCTGCCCCGCGCCAGGAAGGCCTTGCGCGCGCGGGCGCGGTCACCCGGCTTCGGAGGGCAGAAGCCCTGTTTGTGCTCCCTGCCGGATGCTTCGCATTTACTGCATCGTGCCATCATCACCTCATGGTTGGTGAGAGGGTGATCGAAAGCCACTCTCACATGTGAACTCTGGGAAATACTTTATACTAAATATAACATTTTGTCAAACAAAAAGCCTGATCTACATCAGGCTTTTTATTTTTTTGTGGAAGTGGGCGGAATCGAACCGCCGTCCGAAAGTTCTTCTCAATAAAAATTTATACAGGCGTACTCAAGCACGAAGCCAGAGAGTTTGCTCGATTAGTTTCGCGCGCGTGTATCGAGCATGATGCGCACTAGCTGAGGATTATAACACCGGCATTCCACGCACTCAGCGGTTGCGGACCGATGCTCTGGCGCATAGTGGCCAGAGAAACGCCTACGGCTTAGGCAAAAGCCATTGCCGGTTGGCGGTTAAATAAGTTTGCACTTATTGGCGTGTGGCATTTTTGAAAGAGGTGACCACACCTGCTCTTGCCTGATTTTCAAAGAGTCGAGACCCCGTCGAGGCCTGTCACTCCCAAAACATGCTATGAGCACGTTTTGAATCGCGCTCGCGACATTTTTTGGAAGCACCAAACTGCTTTAGTATTTTTTCAATTCTCGAGAAATCGATCGCTTGACCTCGCGTTTTTTGATGGTTTCGCGCTTGTCAAAGTTTCGTTTTCCGCGTGCCACGCCAAACTCTAGTTTGATGGTACGGGCTTTATTATACAACTTAATCGGCACCAATGTCAAGCCCTTTTCGTGCTCTTTGCCAGCAAGGTACGAGAGCTCTTTTTTATGAAGCAAGAGCTTGCGCGTACGGTCAGGCTCGTATGATGGCGGGGTATTTGGCTGCTGGTAGGGGGGTATACTCGCCCCCACCAAAAATGCCTCATTGCCACGGATGAGTACGCGTGCGCCCTCCAGATGAGCGTTGCCCGCGCGTATTGATTTGACCTCAAAGCCAAAAAGCTCGATGCCCGCCTCATAGGTTTCGAGTATCTCGTAGTCAAAGTGTACTTTTTTGTTTTGCGTGGTCATCGCTTCTCCAATATAGAACAAATATGGTTTTTGCGTTAGAGTAGTGCTTACTGACATGGAACGCAATCTTCGTACCTATATAGAAGACATTTTGCATCGCGAGATAGGATCTGATGTGCCTTTTTCGGTTGAACGCCAAGAAGGCCGGCCCGCCCAAGGCGAGGCAAGGGGAGACTACTCATCAAACATCGCGCTCGTACGCGCCAAAGTTGAGAAGCGCCTGCCTATGGCAGTTGCCGAAGATATCGCAATCCGCATCAAAGAAAAACACCTGCCTGTTTTTAGTAAGATTGAGGCGGCCTCGCCTGGCTTTTTAAATTTTTATTTTGACAAACAATACTTGATCGAGATCTTGCGTGATTCGTTTGCGTCAGAACCAAAGCCCAAGCTTGGTACGGCATCGGTAGAATATATTTCAGCCAATCCTACGGGCCCTATGCATATTGGCAACGCGCGGTCAGGACCCATCGGCGATGTAGTGGCGAACTTACTGAAAGATCGCGGATACAAAGTAGTGCGTGAATATTTTCACAATGACGCGGGCGCGCAGATCGGCCGCTTTGCTGACTCACTATGGCATTGGTACATGATTGCGTGCGGAGAGCAGTCAGTGCTCGCAGAAGATGGTTATCAGGGCGAGTACATCCAAGAGATGGGCAAGGCCGTGCATAAAAAATACGGCGCCAAGATTTTACAAAAACCCGATCTGTATAAAGAACGCATTACCAAGGCTGCGCTCGCAGGCATGCTCAAAGATAACTTGGCGCTCGCAAAGCGCATGGGTATTGTCTTTGACAAAGTTGTCGCTGAGAGTGATCTCGAGGTAAAGACCAAGCGCGCGCTCGCCCTGCTCGATAAAAAAGGATTGCTGACCAAAAAAGAAGGCGCGGTGTGGTTTACACCCAAGGATGACAATTTGGGCGAGCGCGAATCGGTCGTCATCAAGAGTGATGGCACCTATGTATATTTTGCGGGTGATATTGCATATCACGCAGAAAAGTTTAAGCGCGCGGATCTCGTAGTAGATGAATTGGGCGATGGGCATGAAGGTCATATACCAAAACTTCGTGCGATTGCCGATGCATTTGGATTCCCGCAAGAAAATCTCAAAATTGTGGTTCACGGTCTTGTGACGCTCAAAAAAGACGGGCAGGTGGTATCGATGGCCAAGCGCAAGGGCACTTTTGTCACCGCCGAAGAGCTACTCGATACCGTAGGTAAGGACGCCTTTAGGTTTTTCATGCTGCAGTACGCGCCACGATCAGCCATGACCTTTGATATGGATTTGGCACGCGCCAAGTCAAAAGACAATCCTGTCTACTATATACAGTACGCACACGCCCGCGCATCGAGCATCCTCAAAAAGGCCGGATATCAAGGTAAACGCAAGATAAATTACAAAAAAGTGGCATGGCCTATCTTAGAGACTGAGGCCGAACTCACACTCATCAAGATGGTCTTGGCGTTGCCCGATGCGATTTCGCAAACTGCCGAAGATTTTCAGCTCCAGCGTCTTTCACGCTTTGCGCTTGATTTTGCTCGCGCCTTCACGCGTTTTTATGAAACGACGCATGTGATAGGTGAGCGCGCTGATCTTGAATATGCGCGCCTCGCTCTCGTATCGCTCTTTCGTGAGACCATGCAGAGGCAATGTAAGCTCATGGGTATCTCTACCCCTGATACGATGTAAACAGTTGCGTCTGCAAAAAAAATAGTTTAGTATTTCTCCATGGATATGCAACAACCACGCAATGTTATTATCGGACTTCTCGCACTCTTCGTCGTGTTCGGGGGAGTTGTTTGGCTTGGCACGAGCAAGCCTGCGACAAATGATGCAGGTACTGCTTCTCTGACTGATCAGACCGTGCCACCGCCTCCAGAAGTCATGGCAGGGCCCGAGATTATGCAATTTAATGGAAAAACTGTGAAAGCAACAATCAAAACACAAAAAGGTGATATCGAGCTTGAGCTGTATCCCGAGGTAGCGCCAAAGACTGTATCAAACTTTGTCACACTTAGTAAAAAAGGATTTTACAACGGCCTTGTCTTTCACCGTGTGATCGCTGGCTTTATGGCACAGGGTGGTGACCCATCAGGTAACGGTACGGGTGGCCCCGGCTATGAGTTTGAAGATGAGATCAATCCAAAAGTACTCGGTGTGCCAGCAGACATGATCTCAAGGCTCGAGGCATCAGGATATAAGTACAACTACGATCTCAAATCAATGAAAAACGATGTCGGCGCTATCGCCATGGCAAACCGTGGTCCCAATACCAACGGCAGCCAGTTCTTCATCATCACCGAGAGTGCGCAAGTGCATCTCGATGGTCGTCATACCGTATTCGGTCGCGTGACCAAGGGCATGGATGTTCTCCTGAAGGTTGCACAAGGTGATGCGATGACCGAGGTAGTGATCACTGAATAATATTTTAGAAATTATAGAACAAAGAAAAAGAGCGAGCCGTGGGGCTCGCTCTTGTGCTTTTTGCGCACATGTTAGTAGAAGCCACCCGCCACGCCGTCTGGATTGCGGACGATGGGGGTGACCATGAGTACGACTTCGGTACGCTTGTCTGTACTGTCGAAACGTACTATGCGCACGGGTAGTGTTTCGCGAGGTTTACTGCGGAAGATGGCGCGGATGAGGTCGAGATCGCGCTTGATCTCAAACTCTCCGAATTTGGTGATGACATCACCGAGCTCGAATCCTGCTTTGAGCGCGGGTGGCGTACGGGCAGTCGCTTCAGCGGCGGCGTTCTCGCCATCGGAGGCGAGTATCGCGTAGAGCTTATCGACATGCGCCCGCATCACATTGGTGACGAGTACCCCGCCTTTGTCTTTATCAAACACCTCGCGTCTGATACCGTCGAGTACCTCAAGGTGATTGGCACCCGTGAGCTCGTGGATTGCTTTCAATCCCTGAAAACCTTCAGAATCGGTGAACTTGGGTCCGGGGAATGAGATGCCGAGCCAGCTATGTTTGATGGTGCCTTGGAGCTGTGGCTCGATGTCGCGAAACAGATTGATCGGTACGGCAAAGCCCATATTGTCAGCGAAGGGAATCTTGGAGTTGGGGATACCAAGCAGCTCGCCGGTCTCCATCGAGACGAGTGCACCACCTGAATTACCAGGATTGATAGGCGCGTCTGTCTGGATGAGCTCTTCGTAGCTGAGCATGCCAATGCGCCGCTCCTTGCCCGAGACGATACCCGAAGTCACAGAGTTTTCCATGCCGAGCGGGTTGCCGAACACATAGACTTCGTGTCCGGCCGCGCACTTGCCGGAGTCACCGAACCGCGCAGGGCGCACGCCGTCTACAGCGTGGTCGATCTCGAGGATTGCAAGGTCAAGATCGGGGTCGCGTCCTACAAGGCGTGCCTTGTACTTCTTGCCTAGAAAGGTCACCCAGAACACGGCGCGTGAGAGATCCGTATCCATGTACACGCGTTCGACTGTCTCGCGGTTTTCGGGGATGTCGCCGATCACATGGGCGTTGGTGACGATGCGGGTGGGGCTGTAGAATACGCCCGACCCTTGGACTTTCACGCTTTCGCCGACGGTCAAGCGCTCGACGAGCACGACCGCTTTCGCATAGTGCTCGACGATTTCCTGTTTGGTCGGTTGCTTCGCCGCGGCTGTCGCGGCGAAGCACGCGAGTGTGAAGGTTAGAGATCCTACGATTCCACAGTTCTTTCTCCAGTACATTATTACCTCCTTGTCGAGGGTCGTTGTCTAGCGTCTATCCTAGAGAACGGTGACCGTTTTCGCAAGTGCGCATTTGAAAAAAGACCGTTTTTCGATTAGAGTTAAAAAATGCGAGATGAGCGTGGCGTCCTTGGATTCTGGACCCAGAAAAATATTTTTGAAAAAAGCATTAAGCAACGCGCTCAGGCAAAGCGCTTTGTTTTTTTTGAGGGGCCACCTACGGCAAACGGCATGCCGGGGTTGCATCATGTAGAAGCCCGTGCGTTCAAAGATGTCATCGCGCGCTATAAGACTATGCAAGGTTTTTTGGTTGAGCGCCGTGCGGGTTGGGACACCCATGGTTTGCCTGTCGAGATCGCTGTTGAGAAAGCACTCGGTTTTAAATTGAAACAAGATATCGAGGCGTACGGTATCGAACCGTTTAATCGCAAATGTAAAGAATCCGTCTGGCTGTATACAAGCCAGTGGGAGAAAGTCACCGAGCGCATGGGGTATTGGATTGATACCAAAAATCCCTATGTCACCTATAAAAATTCATACATTGAATCACTTTGGCATATCGTCAAAGAGTTTAATGCGCGCAAATTGCTGTATCAGGATGACAAGGTGGTGCCGTGGTGCGCGCGGTGCGGTACCGCATTGTCGTCTCACGAGCTCGCGCAAGGATATAAAAAAGTAAAAGATCAATCAGTATTTGTGCGCTTTCGTCTCAAAACACGCAGAGCATCACTTTTGGTATGGACTACAACGCCGTGGACACTACCGGCCAATGTGGCAGCAGCCGTACACCCCGAGCTTGAATATGTGACTATTGATGACCGGGGCGAGCAGCTTATCGTACTCGGGTCGCTTGCGGCAAAACTCTTCCCCGGGCTCGAACCTCTCTGGCGCGAGCCGGGCTCAAAGCTTTTGGGTCTTGAGTATGATCCGCCCTATCCCGCGCCTGATATTCCGTATCGTGTGGTTGCAGGCACTTTTATCACTGACCAAGAGGGTACCGGTATCGTGCATATCGCGCCCGCGTTCGGCGACGATGACTTAAAGGTAGGCAAGCGCGAAGGATTGCCGACTTTTGTTACGGTTGATGACGCAGGTAAATTTACCAAAGCAGTACCGCAGTGGGAAGGGATGTTTGTCAAAGAAGCTGATCCGTTTGTAGTAAAAGATTTGATACAAAAAGGGCTGTTATTTCGCGAGGCGCTCTACGAGCATGATTATCCATTTTGCTGGCGATGCGATACGCCGCTTATCTATCGTGTACGCAAGTCATGGTGGGTGAAGGTCAGTGCGGTGCGTCCCAAGATGGTAGAAGCAAACAAATCGATCAACTGGCATCCGGCGCATTTGCGTGATGGTCGCTTTGGCCAATGGCTTCGCGAGGACAAAGACTGGGCATTTTCTCGAGAGCGCTATTGGGGCACGCCGCTACCGGTATGGTCATGCAAAGAATGTAATCGCAGGGATGTTTTTGGCTCAATCGCCGAGATATCAGAGCGCGCACCAAAATCTACCAACACTTATTTCTTGATGCGTCACGGGTTTGCGAAAAATAATTTACTCGGTATCGCAACCGCCAAACTCAATAATTCGTATGGGCTTTTGCCACGCGGTAAGACGGAGGTAAAAAAAGCAGCAGCGGTTCTCAAAAAATCAGGTATTCAATTGATTATTTCATCAGACCTCACCCGTACGCGCGAGACGGCGGCGATTTTAGCGCGCGAACTTCGCGTGCCGGTCTTGTACGATGCTGACTTGCGCGAGCACAATCCAGGAGATTATGAGGGCGATGCTGTCGAAGACATTTGGAAAAAGCATACCGCCGAAGAAATCCTCAAACACCCGTTTCCGGGTGGCGAGTCGTGGGCTGATGTCAAAAAGCGCAGTTATCGATTTTTTCAAAGACTCGAGACATTGCACAAAAAGAAAAAGATTTTGATCGTAGGTCATGGAGATCCGCTCTGGTTTTTAGAGGCGATCATGCGTGGCACACAACAGCCAGATGAGTTTTCACAGGCCAAATATCTCAAAAATGCTGATGTGCATCGCATCGTACCCGTGGCGGTGCCGCGCAATGAGTTTGGCGAGACGGATCTTCATAAACCGTTTATCGATAATTTTCCCGTGATGTGTTCGGGGTGTCTTACAAAGATGGATCGCACGCCCGAGGTCGCTGATGTATGGTTTGATTCGGGCGCGATGCCATTTGCTGCACAACACTATCCGTTTGAAAATAAAGCCCGTATCGACAAGGGCACGGCCTACCCCGCTGACTTTATCTCTGAGGCGATCGATCAGACACGAGGGTGGTTTTATACGCTGCTCGCAGTCTCGACGCTTTTGGGCAAAAAAGCGCCGTATAAAAATGTTATTTCACTCGGGCACTTGTTGGATGCAGAAGGAAAGAAAATGTCGAAATCAAAAGGCAATGTGGTAGAACCCATGGATCTTTTTGAAAAATATGGCGCCGATGCGGTGCGTTGGTATTTCTTTACTATCAATCAGCCAGGTGATTCCAAGCTCTTTGATACTTCTGATCTTGAAAAATCAAAACGAACATTTATCGATCTTTTTCTCAATACACTCAATTTCTATGAGATGTATAAACCAGTCGCCAAAAAAACATCACGCAAAAATACCCTTGATTTGTGGATGGAGGCGAAATCTGCTCAGGTGAGCGCCGAGGTCGCGCGTCGCATGGATGCGTATGATGTGGTGGGTGCGGCGCGCCTTATCGAAGATTTCGTGGGCAATGATATCTCGCGCTGGTATGTGCGCCGGTCGCGCGAACGGATGCGCTCAGGCGAGGGTGTTGAGATTTTACGCAAAACGCTTTTGCAGACCGCAGTACTCGCAGCGCCCTTTGTGCCATTTACCGCAGAGATCATATATCGCGCGGCAGGTGGTAAACGCGAGAGCGTGCATCTGGAAGATTGGCATAAAAAGCAGGCATATAACAAAGCACTTGTGAGCGGCATGGACGAAGTGCGCGCGCTTGCCGCGCGTGGGCTTGAGCTTCGTGCGCGCGCCGGTATCAAAGTACGCCAGCCGCTCGCATCTTTGATGGTAAAGGGTATCACTGTGCGCGACGCGTCACTCCTTGATATTTTAAAAGAAGAGCTCAATGTCAAAGGCATTGTAGTAAATAAAAAACTAACAGAAGACGCGGCACTCGACATGGTCATTTCCCCTGAACTCAAAGAAGAAGGCGAGGTGCGCGAGCTTATCCGTTTCGCGCAAGATGCTCGTAAAAAGGCGGGTCTTCAGCCACTCGATACCGTATCACTCATTATTACAGGTACTTTCTCGCCCACAGCGCTCGCGGCTATCAAAAAAGGCACGCGTGCCAAGCGCTTAGAAGTCGCCGATACCAACAAAGGCCCCAGCATCGTCTCTGTCGAAAAGGTCTAAATATGAATGGGTATTACGGTACGGATGCCATTGTGCTCGCATCTCGCGAGCGGGGGGAGGCTGATGTGTATCTTACTTTTTTTACCAAAGACTTGGGTCGGGTGAGTGCGGTTGCTACCGGTGTGCGTCTTGCCAAATCAAAATTGCGTGGGCATCTGACTCTTTTTACGCCACTGCGTCTGATGTTGACGCGAGGCAGTACCGTGTGGCGTGTGATTGATGCAGAATCAGAAGGGGCTTTAGAGAGCGGGGCTACGCCATATCATAAACGATGCGCCGATTTTATGTTGCGCATGACGGGAGACGAAGAGCCCGATCTTGATTTATGGGATGCGGTATTGGATATACGCGCCGTGCGCAATTTTTCTGACGAGATGCGCTTTAAACTCCGAGTACTAGAGGTTAGTGGTTTTTTGCCAGACACTCCAGAGCAGGGAAAATTTTTTACTCCAAAGGCGCGCGCGTTTATCACAGAGAGGTCAGATGATAGTCTTTTTGCTGACTCCAATGAGCGCGAAGCATTTGAAGAAGGTATCGAGGGGATACTGCGCGCTAATCACATGCTATACTAGCACTATGGCGCTTGATGATCTAAGGCGGCGGCTTTTTAAAAAGGGCGAGGGGTTTGAAGACCGCGAACATTCGTGGCGTCTTCGCAGAAACAATACGCAAGCTCCAGTGTCATGGAAGGAGGACGCCGTAGTCGAGGAAGATTCTATGCAAAAATTTCTTCGTAAACTTTTGTGGTGGGGTATTGGTGGAGGATTGGGGACTATCGCTATTGTGATGGTGGGCTATTTACTGATTTCAGGGAAATGGTCTGTTCTCGGCGTTGATACCCGTAAAAATATTAACCTCACGGTTGAGAGCGCTGATGACGCTATCGCGGGCAAAAAACTCGTATGGCGTGTGGTGTACGAAAACAAAAACGATATCGCGCTTGATAAAGCAGTACTTGTTTTTGCCTATCCACCTATGTCGCAGCCGCTCTCAGGTGATTATATGAAAGGTGGTTTACGACCTGAACGGCGAGAGCTTGGCAC
Source organism: Candidatus Ryanbacteria bacterium (assembly GCA_009691385.1). GTDB lineage: Bacteria > Patescibacteriota > Minisyncoccia > Ryanbacterales > GWA2-47-10b > SICQ01. The sequence continues at coordinate 21,937 of SICQ01000002.1, read as the reverse complement.
CATCAATCCAGGTGATAAAAAAGAAGAACTGTTTTCAGCTATTGTGTTTGGCGCGCAAGATGAAATTTTAAAAGGACAGGTAAAGATCGAATATCGTCCACGCGATTCGTCGGTGTTGCTCGCCAAAGAAACTGCCTACGAGTCTCCCGTCAAAGGGTCGCTCTTGGGCGTTGAGTTGCTATTGCCAAAAGAGCTTAAGGCAGGTCAGCAGATTGAAGCGCAGCTCTCGCTCGTATCGAGTGCCGAGACGCCATTTCGTGGTATATCGGTTGAAATGATGTACCCTGACGCATTTGAATTTATTTCATCAAATATAAAGCCGACCAAAGGCAATACCATCTGGACCATAGGAGACCTTGGCAAGGGCGATACCTTCAAACTTTCCGTCAAGGGACGCATCAAAGATTCGATAGCACCACAATCTATGAAAGCAAAGGTCGGCGTGTATGATCGCACAAAGAACGAATTTGATATATTCACCTCGTCTGAAAAAACATTTGCTATTACACCGCCGCTGTTGGTGACCAAGCTTACGATTAATGCCGAAGATGATCTTGATACGGGAGTGTTGCTTGCTGGCACTTCGATCAAAGCCGTTCTTGAATGGCAAAATAATCTTCCCGTTGCCGTTTCCAATGCTACGGTCGAAGTCACGTTTGAAGGCGAAGCGTTTGATATCAAGACACTTATTAGTGACCGTGGCGAGTTTGACCAAGATCGCAATTCTTTACGCTGGGTGCCAGGGCGCATACCCGAACTCTTAGTGGTGGATCCGGGCGAGAGTGGTGCATTTAGATTTAGCATCACAACCAAAAAAACTATTAGCGTACGCAATCCTACGCTCGTGTTTCGTTCTACCATGCAGACACGCGAATTGCCGTCAGGATATGAAGGGGTAGATATTTCAGGCGAAGAACGAGTGACCTACAAACTTGCGACCCGCGCCTCGTTTTCTCAAAAAGGATATTTTTATGATTCGCGCGTACAAAATTCGGGGCCCTTTCCTCCGCGTGTAGGGCAGGAATCGACCTATCTTATCGTATGGTCGGTGACCAACGCGACCAACGATCTGACAGATGGCGTGGTGCGTGCCACATTGCCATCATATATACGCTGGAGGGGTGTGGTCGATCCGCCAAGTGGCGCGCCGATTACTTTTGATGAAGCAACGCGCGAGATATCGTGGCTCCCGGGCAGTATCCCAGCCGGTACCGGTAGTAGTGATCGGGCGCGCGAAGTGGCTTTTCAGATAGCGTTTACCCCCTCGCTCCCGCAAGTAGGACAGCCCGCAGAACTCGTGTCCGCAGCACGATTTGAAGGGCGTGATTCGTTTGCCAATATTACGATTACCCAGACAACAGCCCGCGCCACTACCGCTCTCCGTGATGATCCGCGGGCATTCCGCGAAGGAGGGGAAGTAGAAGAGTAGCGTTGGCATAACGGCTTCCTCGTGCTAAGTTTTTTCTATGACTTCACTCGAAACAATCGTATCGCTCGCAAAACGCAAAGGTTTTGTCTTTCCCGGATCCGACATCTACGGCGGTCTTGCGGGTACTTGGGACTATGGTCCGTTAGGAGTTCTTCTCAAAGAAAATATCAAACGCGAATGGTGGAAGTCTATGCGCAAACCGCATATTTTCCCTCTCGATTCAGCGATTATTTCGAGCGCTAAGGTTTGGCAGTCGTCAGGACATACTGATCACTTTACCGATCCGCTTGTTGAATGCAAAAAATGCAAACGCCGTTTTCGCACTGATCATATAGAAGACACCAAATGCCCTGAATGTGGAGGAGCGCTCGGCGAATCACGCCAATTCAATATGATGTTCAAGACGCATGCGGGCGCGATTGAGGATGAATCAGCGGTGGCGTATTTGCGCCCTGAGACCGCGCAGGGTATTTTTATCAATTTTAAAAATGTCGTTGACGCGTTTCATCCCAAGCTTGCGTTTGGTATCGCTCAGATCGGCAAAGCGTTTCGCAACGAGATTACCCCACGCAATTTTGTGTTTCGCTCGCGCGAGTTCGAGCAGATGGAGCTCGAATATTTTTGCGATCCCAAAGATGCCGACCAATATTTTGGCGAGATTCGCGCTATGCGCATGCAGTGGTTTTTAAATCTCGGCATTAAAAAAGAAAATTTACGCTTTCGTGATTACGCAGGCGACGAGCTTGCACACTATTCAAAGGCGACGACCGATATCGAATATCGTTTTGGCCTTTCACAAGATGGTTTCTCGGAGCTCGAAGGCGTGGCTAATCGTACCGATTTTGATCTCAAAAATCATTTCCCCGAATATCACTGGACGGGGGATGACTTTATCAAATCTGACGCAGGGTTTGTACCCAATGTCATTGAGCCGTCAGTTGGCGTTGATCGCGCGTTTCTGGCGTTTATGATTGATGCGTATGATGAAGACGAGCTCGCGGGGGACAAACGGGTAGTCTTGCGTCTGCATCCACGGCTCGCACCCATAACTGTCGCAGTCTTTCCACTCGTATCCAACAAAGAGCATATTACCGAAAAGGCAAAAGAAGTATTTGATGTGCTCAGCCGCGAGTTTATGGTGCGCTGGGATGATATCGGCAACATCGGCAAGCGGTACCGTAGGCAAGATGAGATTGGCACGCCATGGTGTGTGACGATTGATTACCAAACACTCGAAGACGGCACGGTAACTGTTCGCGATCGTGATACCGCCAAACAAGAGCGTGTGGCGATCTCGGAGGTCGCGGCATTGTTTCGAGAAAAGCTCATCTAGGCATTTTTTTGCCGATATGCGCCCGCTTTCTTTTCGGGGTTTTTGTGATATGATGATGCTATGAAATTTACTGAAAAGAAGTTCAAAAATGGTCTGCGCGCAATCGTCGCCCCTATGGAATCAACCCAGACGATTACTATTCTGGTATTGGTAGGCACCGGCTCAAACTACGAGGCTAGAGACATCAGCGGCCTTTCACATTTTCTTGAACACATGTTTTTCAAGGGTACTACCAAATATCCCAAGCCCGGTGAGCTTGATCGGTTGCTCGACTCGGTAGGCGCTATTCACAACGCGTTTACCACCAGAGAAGAGACGGGCTATTGGATCAAAGTAGATGCAAAGCAGTTCGATCTAGCGCTTCTTTTTGTTTCTGATATTTTGCAAAACGCGCTTTTGAAGGAAGAAGAGATCAACCGCGAGCGAGGCGTTATTTTAGAAGAAATGAAAATGTATTGGGATGATCCGCGGCGCTATGTATGGTCGCTTTTCGAAGAGCTTGTGTACGGTGATAATGCGTATGGATGGGATGTGATTGGTACCGCTGAGAATATTCGCACGATCAAACGATCTGATTTTCTCAAGTATTGGAAGAGCCAATATGTTGCGCGCAATACTGTGGTGACCGTGGCAGGCAATATCAAAGAGACAGAGACACTTCGCAAGATTGAGAAAGCGTTTGGAAAATTGCGTGTTGGCACACCCGTAAAAGCAGCAGCATTCAAAGAGCCCAAGGCGGGCCCACGGATGCGCCTTTTTGAGAAAAATACCGATCAGTCGCATATTGTGGTCGGTGCTCTTGGTTATCCGCTCGAGAGCAAAGATCGCGTAGTAGCTGATGTACTCTCCACCATTTTGGGTGGTTATATGAGCTCGCGTCTCTGGGCTGATATTCGTGGCAAGCACGGGCTTGCGTATGCTATTCGCGCAGGGCACGACGCGTATCTCAAAACGGGTTATTTCGGCGCATATGCAGGCGTGCCACATGAGCGCAGCGTTGAAGTCGTCGAGCGAATTGTCAGCCATCTTGATAAGATCAAGAAGGGCGGTGCTACCGCAGAAGAACTCAAACGCGCGAAAGACAATATCAAGGGGCACCTTGCGATTTCACTCGAATCAACTGATGAAGTCGCGTCATTTTTAGGTACGCAAGAAATTATGCTCGGCAAAATAAAAAAGCCCGACGAACTTATCAAAAAAGTTGATGCTGTTACGCGCGAAGATATTGCGCGGGTCGCCAAAACTCTTTTCCGTCGCGACAGATTGTATCTCTCCATGATTGGCCCCAAACTCGAGAAAGGTCCATACGAGCAAATACTTAAAAAAGCACTGTGAGCCGTCCTCCTCGCGCATCGATTGATATTTCAACAAGCACTCTGGTTCGCCTCGCTTTGGTAGTACTCGGGATTGCTTTTCTGTGGGTTGTTCGCGACATCTTGATGATCATCTTGGTCTCGATTGTTATCGCGTCAGCGGTAGAGCCCCTCGTGCAATGGTTTATCAGGTGGCGTTTCCCACGCGTACTTGCTACATTGCTGATCTATCTTTCAGGAATGGTCTTTGTAGTTGGCATTTTCTATCTTTTGGTACCACCACTCGCGGGTGATTTCCAAATATTTTTCTCGCGGCTTCCTACGCTTATTGAGACAGCACTTGTCGGCTTTCAGCAAAAGGTACCATTCCTTTCGTTTGATTTTGTCATTGAGGCGATCCGTCATTCCGCACTCACCGCTGATCAATATATACAAGGGGCAGTGAGCGGCTTTTTTAGCTTTTCATCTACCTTTTTCTCTAGTGTTCTCTCGTTTGGCTTTATCGTCATCATTTCATTTTATCTGACAGCGCAAGAAGATGGGATTGCCGATGTACTTCGTATCGTCACGCCCAAAGAATACGAAGAGTACGCGCTTGATCTCTGGGCGCGCTCGCAACGCAAGATAGGCAGGTGGCTCCAAGGTCAGCTCTTACTCGGTCTTTTGGTGGGCGTGCTCGTATTTATTATGCTTACGGTATTGCGTGTCGAGCATGCGTTTTTGTTTGCGGTGTTATCAGCAATTTTTGAAATCATTCCGTATTTCGGTCCTGTCATGGCCGCTATCCCTGCCATTGCGGTGACCGCCATCAAAGACCCGCTCTTAGGTCTGCTTGTCGCGGGTATTTATTTTTTGGTACAGCAAATGGAAAATCATCTTATCTATCCGCAGGTAGTGCGTAAGACGGTGGGCGTCCACCCACTTTTGGCGATCATCGCGCTTTTGGTTGGTGGTACGGTCGCTGGCGCGGTGGGTATTATTATTGCGATTCCTCTCGCGGTGATTTTTGTCGAGTATTTTAACGATGTCGCCCTGCACAAGCGGACGATTTAATTCTGACGGATTGTATGGATAAAAAGTTTTATGTCACCACGCCTATTTTTTATGTAAATGCCGCACCTCACTTGGGGCACGCATATGCTGATGTGGTTGCAGACACGCTTGCGCGCTGGCATCGAGCAAGGGGCGAGGCAACTTTTTTCCTTTCAGGTACCGATGAACACGGGGCAAAAATTGTGCGCGCAGCAGAAAAAGCCAATGTTTCCACTAAAGAATTTGTAGAAAAGCATCGCGATGAATTCAAAAAATTACTCGCTTCTCTTGGCGCCCAGCAAGATGATTTTATCTATACTTCGGATAGCGAGCGGCACTGGCCCGGCGCCGAGGCGTTTTGGAAAAAACTTGTAGATGCGGATGATTTGTATAAAGCAACATACGAGGGGCTTTATTGCGTGGGCCACGAAGCGTTTGTGACCGAGAAAGATTTGGTTGATGGCAAATGCGCTGACCATAATCAAACGCCTGAAAAGATCGCGGAAGAAAATTATTTTTTTAGGCTTTCTAAATATAAAGATCGTATCAAAAGTGCCATCGCATCTGACGAGATGCGGATCATGCCCGAGAGTCGTAAGAAAGAAATCTTGGCGTTTTTGGAGGAGGGAGCTGTAGACATCAGCTTTTCTCGACCCTCAAAAGATATTTCGTGGGGCATTCCGGTGCCTGGCGATCGCGAGCATACCATGTATGTGTGGGCTGATGCACTGACAAACTATATTAGTGCGCTCGGATATGGGAGGGGTGACGATACAAACTTCAAAACTTTTTGGCCGGCTGACGCGCACATCATAGGCAAAGATATTTTGCGTTTTCATGCGGCTATTTGGCCGGGCATGTTGCTTTCGGCTGGTTTGCCCTTACCTAAAATGCTTTTGGTGACGGGCATGATCCGTTCGGGCGGGCAGAAGATGTCAAAAACGCTTGGCAATGTGATTGATCCTACAGAATTTATTGATCAATACGGCAAGGATGCGTTTCGTTATTTTCTTTTGCGTGAAATTCCACTCGGCGAAGATGGTGATTTTACCCGTGAACGATTTCGCGATGTCTACGAGGGCAATCTTGCGCACGGTATGGGCAACCTTGTCTCGCGTACGGCCGCCATGATCAATAAATATTTTGAAGGACATATTGAAGCGCCGTCTGCAGAAGCGCTCGCGGGCGTGCCTACCCGTCGCGTGCTCAAACACGAAGTGCTTTCTTCGCGCGTATCGCTTGATGGTTCAGCTCTCAATACATATTTTGAGCGCGATATCGCCGAAGAGTTTTCGCGCGCGATGTTTGAATATCGTCTCACTGATGCGATCACTATACTCTCCAGTTTTTTCTCGCTACTAGATGGATATATCCAAGACTATGAGCCGTATCGTCTCGTTAAAACTGATCCAGACAAAACCAAAGCGGTGTTGTGGAATGTAGCTCTGCATATTATCCGCGCTGCCAAGCTTTTGGAATCCTTTATGCCAAGTACCGCAGAAAAAATAGTAAAAGTATTTGGTACCGAGCTCAAGCAAAAAGAAGATCCGACTTCGATTCATATAACATTGAGCGAGGCACTCTTTCCCTCAAAAGCAGATGGACCTAAAACTGATTGATATTCATACGCATGTAAACTTCAACGCTTTTCGTGATGATGGCGACGAAGTGATGCGCCGCACGCTTGCCGGTGGTGTCGGTATGATTTTAGTCGGTTCGCAATATGATACTTCAGCGCGTGCTATTGAGTATGCCGAGCGATATCCCGAGGCTGCATGGGCGGCAATAGGTCTCCACCCTATCCATGTGGGCGGTGAGATTCATGTCGATGCCGAAGAAATATCGACATCAGGCGTGCCGGGATTTAGTTCGCGACCTGAAGAGTTTGATTATAAAAAATACAAAACGCTCGCTATGCATCCAAAAACGGTAGCTATCGGCGAGTGTGGGCTTGATTATTTTCGGTCAGGTGGCACGCAGGTGGAGCGAGAAAAACAATTTGAAGTGTTGCGCGGGCATATCAAGCTTGCGCGCGAAGTACAAAAACCCCTTATCATTCATTGTAGAAACGCGTACGATGATTTGCACAAGATTCTTATCGAAGAGCACGCGGGTGAGGTTGGTGGCACGATTCACTTTTTTGCGGGCACATGGAGTGACGCGCAAAAGTTTTTAGATTTGGGGTTCGGACTTTCATTTACGGGCGTTATCACTTTTGCGCGCGATTATGATGAAACGGTAAAAAATATGCCACTTGATCGCATCATGGTAGAGACCGACGCACCTTATGTAGCCCCCGTACCGTACCGAGGCCGGCGCAATGAGCCTTTATATGTAGAAGAGATCGCAAAAAAAGTAGCCGAGCTCCGCGGTATCAGTTTTGATGAAGTAGCAAAGGCGACCGTCAGCAACGCGTCTCGTATTTTTCATTTAAAATAAAAAGAGCCCCAGGGTGTGGGGCTATGCTGCGTTCATGGCAGCCGAGCGAATCTCGGTTAACAGGCGGGCCATTTTGAGCATCTGCGGCGTTGTCAGAGAGCCGACAAAACGAAGTCTCCTTCTTGGTATGCTGGGTGCGAACGCTCGCACTTGAGTATCGATATAGAGCTGGAGCACGGGCCGAGATCGTACCTCATGGGATCCATTGCGGATTTTTTCCCATTCCTCCTTACAGGCAGCGCACACGCGGTGGCCGTCAGAATATTCGAGTGGACCGTTCAGATGGTCACATGCGGCACACGGATGTTTCAAGGCATGTCTCCTTCCGCAAATACTGTACGGTATTGCAGGTAAGTCGTCAATCATGCTACCAATAGTGCGAAGTCCTTTACAAAAGGAGATAGCTCATGAAGGGGTTCCAACTTTTTTTCTGGCGCCTGTCTATACTCGTGCGCGCGGTACTTCTGACAACCTACATCTCGTGGTTTCATCGGCGTGGATGCGGTGCCGTACGCAATCTTGCGCGTTATCAGTCGAGGGCGAGTGATAAGGTGCGAGGCCGCTATATCTGGCGGGTCGCGCGCCGATTTTGGGCGCAGCCCATCATCAACCTAACCCGCGCGCGAGTTGAGGTGATTGGTCGCGAACATCTTGATGACGCGCGTGCCTACATCGTCGCCGCAAATCATGAAAGCGCGTTCGATATCCCACTTGCAGTCGGCATCGTTGAGGGTGGGCGATTCATTGTGAAGCGCGAGATTTCCCGCCTTCCCGTGTTCGGCAAGGCCGCGCTTCACGGCGGTCAGATCATTGTCGATCGTGCCAACAACGCGCAGGCCGTTGCCGCTATTCATGCGGGCATCAAGGTATGGCCCAACGCGCGTCTCGTCATCTTCGTGGAGGGAACACGTACACGAACTGGCGAGATGGGCCCCTTCAAAAAGGGTGCGTTTCATATTGCGCTCGATACCAAGTTGCCGATCATACCTATGGCAATCTCAGGCGCGTTCCGCGTATTGCCACCCAATTCAATCATGCGCGTCACGCCCGGCGTACATGTCACGGTTGAATTTGGCAAGCCCATCATCGTCCACGAATGGGACACGGTCCTATCACTCATGACCGAGACGCGTGCCCAGATCGAGCGCATGCTCGCTCGCCATGCCTCGCGCGCCTCCCCACACGGGTGAGGCGCTTTTTCTTTGCAGAGAAACACTTTTTGGCGTACGATAAGAAAACCAATGAAGAAATATAATCCGCAGGCGCTCGAGAAAAAATGGCAGTCCCTGTGGCTCAAAGATCGTATCTACGAGCCTAATTTGGATAATGCCAAAAAACCATTTTACAACCTCATGATGTTTCCCTACCCATCTGCGGAAGGCTTGCATGTGGGCAATATGTACGCGTTTGTGGGCGCCGATATTTGTGGGCGCAAAAAGCGCATGGAAGGGTTTGATGTTTTCGAACCCATAGGGCTTGATGGATTTGGGATTCATTCCGAAAATTATGCGATCAAAATAGGTAAACACCCAAAACAACACGCTGCTGATTCTGAAAAAAACTTTTACCGTCAGCTCGCGTCTGTTGGCAACGGTTTTGCGTGGGAACAAAAACTTGAGACATACGACCCCGAATACTACCGTTGGACGCAATGGCTTTTTATCCAACTTTTTAAAGCGGGTCTTGCATATCGCAAAAAAGCTGAGGTCAACTGGTGTCCGCACTGTTTGACAGTGCTTGCCAATGAGCAGGTTATTGCGGGCGAGTGCGAGCGATGCCGTACGATTGTTGCCAAAAAACAGCTTGAACAGTGGTTTTTTAAGATTACTGACTATGCAGATAAGTTGCTCGCAGGTCTCGATACGATTGATTGGACAGAAAAAATAAAAATCGCGCAACGCAATTGGATTGGTAAATCAGAAGGGGCCGAGATTGATTTTGTGCTCACAGGCATCAGAGGGCAAGAAAATGGCAAGCACGCACTCAAGATATTTACTACGCGGCCCGATACTATTTTTGGCGCGACTTTTTGCGTCATCTCGCCAGAGCTAGCACAAAGTTGGCTCGATGTGGGTTGGCAGACATCTGATGATGTGCGCGCATATATCAAAGATGCACTCAGGTGCCGCGCGGGCGCGGACAGGCGCGCCGAGGAAAAAGAAAAGACAGGTATATTTTCAGGCATCAACGCAGTAAATCCAGCAACTGATAAAGAAATACCCGTGTGGGTTTCTGATTATGTACTTGCCGGTTATGGCACGGGCGCGATCATGGCAGTGCCTGCGCATGATGAGCGTGATCGTGAGTTTGCTCAAAAATTCAATCTTCCGGTCAGTGACGCGCCTCTCATAGAGTTTGATGAGGCTATCAAAAAAGCTGGCGGCAAGCGCACGACAAATTATCGTCTGCGTGATTGGCTGGTATCACGCCAGCGCTATTGGGGCGCGCCTATTCCCATGATTTGGTGTGACTCATGTACCAAGTGGATGCCAGAACGCGAAGAAAACTTACCCGTACTGTTACCTGATGTCAAAGAGTTCCGCCCTACCGGTACCGATAAATCGCCGCTTGCAAACTTTCCTGAGTTTTACCAGACCACCTGCCCCGAGTGCGGGGGCGCCGCACGCCGCGAGACGGATGTGTGTGATACTTTCTTGGATTCAAGTTGGTACTACTTGCGTTATCTCGATCCAAAAAATAATAAAGAGCCATTCTCACAAGACCGCGCGCGTAGGTGGTTGCCCGTCGCTTCGTATATTGGTGGTGCCGAGCATTCCGTACTTCACTTACTCTATGTGCGGTTCATCTCAATAGCACTGCATGATTTAAAGCTTGCCGATTTTGCTAAGAACACTGGTGGTGAGCCAATGCCACGCTTTCGTGCGCATGGATTGATTATTAAAGATGGTGCCAAGATGTCAAAATCACGGGGCAATGTGGTCAATCCAGACGAGTATCTAGCAGTATATGGTGCGGATGTCTTGCGCATGTATCTCATGTTTCTAGGGCCATTTGACCAAGGGGGCGATTTCCGCGATGACGGCATCAAGGGCATCACGCGCTTTTTGTTTCGCACATGGGATTATTATGTAAATGAAAAGCGTGACGCGAGCATATCGAATGAAGTGACCGGGCGGTTGGCTCACAAGACGATTAAAAAAGTAACTCGAGATATGGAAGAATTGCAAAACAATACAGCTATATCAGCGCTTATGGTTTTATTGACACAGATGGAGCGCGAACCCGATGCGTTTGCTGATTCCGTGTTTTTGTTGATGCTCGCACCTTTTGCTCCATTTATCACCGAAGAGATTTTTGCCCAGCGAGGATCGCGCGAGACTATTCACAAAGGCCCATGGCCGCAATATGATCCGGCAAAAACCATCGATGATACATTCCAGCTGGTTATCCAGATCAACGGCAAAGTGCGTGATATCGTCAGCGTAGCGACGGATATCACCGAGGCAGACGCGCGTACGCTAGCGCTTGCACGGGAAAAGATTAAAATGGCACTCGCAGGTAGTGAACCTAAGAAAACAATCTTTGTACCAAAGAAATTGATTAATTTGGTACAATAAGCTCATGCAGATAAAGCGTACGGTATATCTTTTTGCCGCTACCATTCTCGGATTTTTATTGCAATTGATTGCGCACGCACTCATCGAGATGTGGTATATCAATCTGTTGCTTGCCGATTTTGATCGCTGGAATTTTGGTTTTTCGTGGGATCAACTTTGGCAGATTCATCATGCACTTTCCATCGTCCTTGTGTTTATTGGTATCGCCGGTGGCTATATGCTCGGCGTTGTGTGGTGGAAGATTATCTATATAGAAAAACGCTATTGGTGGCGCAGGCGATGAAAAAGATTCTTATTGACGACGCAGATGCAGTAGAAAAAACTGTTGCCATTCTGCGCGAGGGTGGCGTAGTCATCATGCCAACCGATACGGTGTACGGTATTGGTTGCGCATACGATAAACCCACAGCACTCGAGCGTATCATTGCTCTGAAAGGGCGTGATGAGCAAAAGCCCATTGCTCTTTTGGCAGGAAGTCTTGCAATGGCTGCAGAGTACGCAATTATTTTGCCAAAAATAAAAGCAGGCCTTATGGAAGTATGGCCAGGGCCGTTCACCGGAGTTTTTCAAAAAATATCAGGTGAGGGTAAGGAAGGCATGCGCGTGCCCAATCATGTATTTGTACGCGCTGTCATTGATGCGTATGGTAAGCCGTTGTGGATGACATCAGCAAACAAGTCGGGCCAGCTTGCTCAAACCCATGTCGCGGCAGTCGCGCGAGACTTTCAAGATGCGACGGATTCAGATATGCTGATGGTTGACGGAGGCGATATCCCCGATAGTATGGCATCGACTGTGGTTGATTTTACCATCATGCCACCAAAGATTTTGCGCATGGGGCCTGTATCGCGCGAGCGCCTGCAAGAAATTTTTAAGACAACATTTCAATGAAAGACAAACACATAGACAAGTTGATAAAGAACGAATCAAAGCGCCAGACGAGCGTGATCAATTTGATCGCATCAGAGAATGATACATCGGCTGATGTGCGCGAGGCGCTCGGTAGCATATTCGTCAACAAATATGCCGAAGGATATCCAAAAGCTCGCTATTACGGTGGCAATGAGTATATAGATGAGCTCGAAGAGTTGGCAAAGGCTCGCGCACTCAAGCTCTTTGGTCTTTCGTCAAAAACTTGGGGAGTCAATGTGCAGCCGTATTCAGGGTCTCCCGCGAATCTTGCGATATATTTCGCGCTTGTGTCGGTTGGTGCCAAGATCATGGGGCTTGAGCTAACTATGGGTGGGCATCTCTCACACGGGCACAAGGTAAGTATGACGGGTAAGGTCTGGCAGCAGGTCGCCTACGGTGTCGATAAAAAAACCGAGATGCTCGATTACGATGAGATAGGTCGTATCGCACAAAAAGAAAAACCCGCACTTATTGTGGCGGGTTTTACCGCATACTCGCGCATTATTGATTTTAAAAAGTTTCGCGCTATTGCAGATAATGTTGGCGCGTTGGTGCTCGTTGATATGTCACATTTTGCAGGACTCGTAGCCGGTAAGGCGTATCCATCACCATTTCCGTATGCAGATATTGTGATGACGACGACACACAAAACACTTCGTGGTCCTCGCTCAGCGCTTATTTTTTCCAAAAAAGAATTTTCAGAAAAGATTGATAAAGTAGTATTTCCGGGTCTGCAGGGCGGGCCACATGCCAACCAGATTGCCGCAGTTGCGGTAGCATTGCAAGAAGCGCAGTCTCCAGCATTTAAAAAATATGCAAAGCAGATTATAAAAAACGCCCGAGCGCTTTCAGGTGAACTCTCGCACTATGGCTGGCGTATTGTATCAGGTGGCACCGATACGCATTTGATACTTCTCGATACGCAAGTGCAGGATATCTCGGGTGCTCGTGCGAGCGACGCACTCGAAGAAGTTGGTATTATTGTGAACAAAAATACTATTCCGTATGATACTCGTTCGCCCCGCGATCCATCAGGTATTCGGCTCGGTACGGCAGATGTCACCACACGCGGTATGCGTGAGCCGCAAATGCGTATGATCGCGGGTTTTATCGACGAAGTATTGCGCGGTATCCACGGTGATGTTGTCAAAAAAAGTGTCGCGCGCCTTGCCAAGCAGTTTCCCCAACAGAAATGATTTTTTTAGAGGCAAAGCCAATACTTGAAAAAATAAAAAATGATATCGCATCTCGCGTATCGGGTATATCACCAAAGCCGCGTCTTGCTATCGTGATGGTGGGCGAGTCAGCGCCGTCTAAAAAATTTGTTGAGCTCAAAGAGGTATTTGCAAAAAGTGTTGGCATTGAGACACAGCGATATGAGATGCCGGTAGATATTTCAACAAATAATTTACGCGAGCGCATGCGTGATATTGTGCACGAGCCACGCAATAGTGGCGTGATCGTACAGCTTCCACTACCAGGGCAGATTGATGCGCAAGCGATACTCAACGCGATTATTCCTGAAAAAGATGTTGATGTACTCTCGGCGCGCGCGGTAGGCAATGTGTCCGTTGGCAAGTCACACATCATGCCACCGGTAGCAGGGGCGGTAAAATTATTACTCGAGCATTATGGCGTTGAAGTATCAGGTAAAAAAATAGTTGTGGTGGGTGCCGGGCGCCTCGTAGGTCAACCGGTAGCGATGTGGGCGATGCGGGCGGGCGCCGTCGTCACCGTGCTTCACGGCGCCGATCAGGTAAATCATGAGATGCTCAAAGATGCCGATATTGTTATTTCAGGTCTTGGCAAGCCGCGCGTCATTACAGGCGAGATGGTCAAGGACGGCGTTGTCGTCGTTGATGTAGGTACATCGGAAGATGGCGGTGTATTGGTAGGTGATGTCGATCAAGAATCGGTATCAAAAAAAGCATCGCACATGACGCCACTCAAGGGTGGGGTAGGGCCGCTTACCGTAGCGCTGGTGTTTCAAAATCTTGTAACTTTCTTGGAGAAATAAAAAATCCCGCAGATGCGGGATGACTAGAGTCGGTGCGAATTCGCACGCGCTTGGCGAGCGAGGAAAGCGACTCCGTGACCGAGATCGATATTGATGGCGTCTCCACGGCGGCACAGAGGGCAATTGTGCCAATCATGCGTACGGAGCTTGATGCTGGTAAGCGCACATACGGGGCTGACACCAGCTACATGTCGGCGCTCGATGGCACCGCGATCGCAGATAGCACCGATAGCGACCATACTGCCTGCGTGAGGCATGACTGCGCCCACGACGCGTTCGATGGTGTGACCTGTGTTGATCACATCTTCGACGATCGCTACGCGTTTGCCGGCAACGATAGCATAGTGTCCTTTGCGAAGCCGGTACCGAAATGGTGGCTCATCGCCAATCTTCTCAGCAAACGCCGCTTTGACTGTTTTACCGAGGATCTCGGTTAGGTGGTGTGCGACAAACATCGCGATGCCGATACCACCAAGCTCTGGGCCCACAATGACTTCGGGATCGTGCGGCGCCAAGAGCTCCGCGATGCCCATGGTCACCGCAAAGACCGCGTGGGGGTCTTGGAGGATGCGATCTTTGTCGACATAGGTGTCGCCATGATCCCATGACGCGTAGACATAGTGGCCGCCCATCCGGATCGCGTCTGTGCGTTTGAGGATAGCGAGCGCTTCAACTTCTGTCACCAGAGCACCTCTCTTTCTTTTGATGACGAACAATCTGCCGCTAGCGTACGAAACTCTGATGATTTATGCAAGACCTAGCGATAAAATTCTGCGACAAGGATTGCCACAAGCACCACAAAAAACGCTATTGTTTTTTTCCAATGATGCGGCTCTTTGAGTATGACGAGTGAAGCAAAATAAACAATAAGTGGCTGGAGTGAGAACAGAAGCGTGGTATGTACGACGCCCAGCTGTTGGTAGCTCAAACCAAACAAGATCCATCCGCCAACACTAAGCGCGCTCGATAGTATCAAGAGCCCCAAAAGTTTTGGGGTGATTTTTTTAAATTCGTGATGGTACAGATATATGGCGGCGAGCGTTACCACAGCGTCTTGTATTAAAAAGAGCGCTACCGGATGCCAGACTGCGAGGAGTACTTTTGCGATAGCTGCAGATACGGGTGCCGCCAGCATGCCCCACAAGAGAAACGGCACGGTGCGTTTTTGCATGGAGAAATGCCCGCGTTGCCAATGCGACCAGATGATGGCGAGAGACGCGGCAAGGCCCGCTCCAAACAATATAGGATTGCGTTCATCAGCGAACAAGATACTTGTGACGATGATGATGGGGATGTTGCGAAACAAATCGACGATTTCAAGGTCAGAGAGTTCATCAGCATCGAGCGCGCGATAGTAAAAAATATTGGTGACGAGCGATAACACGATGCCGATAGCCATAAGTCCCAAGTGGTAGATGTCGGTAGATGGGAAAAGTGGTGGGCGATAGATAAAAAAAGCGCCCAGCATCATCAGCCAAAAGATAGGAAACCCAACACCCATATGAGTACGGAAACTCACGCGCCGCATCGAAAGGATTGTCTTATCAATGACAAACGAAGTGCCTTGAGAGACGCTTCCTACAAGTGGAAAGAGAAAATGCATTATTTTATTATACTGTGCCGCGGGTGGGAGTCGAACCCACACGCCCGTGAGGACACACGATTTTGAGTCGTGCGCGTATGCCAATTCCGCCACCGCGGCAAATATGATTCTCCACCATACTAGCATTCCGTTGTCATTTTTCCAATATTTCTCTATTCTGGATGCATGCCTGACGAATTGAAAGAAAAAGAGAGTGTCTTCTGGATACCCATAGAAAAGATCAAGCCCAATCCCTACCAGCCTCGTACCGAGTTTGACGAGGCGGCACTCAAGGGCCTTGCCGAATCAATCCGCCAATATGGTATTTTGCAGGCGCTGGTCGTAACCCGCATCGAGCGTGAGAGTGAGACCGGTACTGAGGTGACCTATGAGCTCGTAGCAGGTGAAAGGCGTTTTCGCGCTTCGCAAATGATTGGTCTTCGTGAAGTTCCTGTTACTATTCGTCGCGAAGAGCCGGCAAAGGTTCGTCTTGAGCTTGCCTTGGTAGAAAATGTGCAACGCCAAGATCTCAACGCTATTGAGCGCGCAATCGCCTACAAACGGTTGATCGATGAGTTTGGGATGAAGCAGCCCGAGATCGCAGGACGCGTAGGCAAGTCACGCGAATCGATTGCCAATACTATTCGTATCTTGATGTTGCCCCAAGACATGCAGGAAGCGGTACGCGGTGGGAAAATAACCGAAGGTCACACGCGGCCTCTCCTCATGTTATCTACGCGACCCGAAGAACAAAAAGAATTATTTCTTGATATTCTTGATCACCATATCTCGGTGCGTGAGGCGGAGCGTATCTCGCGCCGCATTGCTCGTGAGCGCGCACGCAAAGTAGAAGATCTGCCGAGTGCCGAGACTCGCGCGGTAGAAGAACGGCTTGGCAATGTACTTGGTACGCGCGTTGAGATTCACAAAGAGGCAGGTGGTAAGGGCAAAATCTCTATCGAATTTTTCTCAGACGAAGAGCTCTATGGTATCGCGGCAAAACTTATGCGTGAGCGCGAAGAACGAATCGAGAACGAACGGTTGACGCAAGCAACCGAAGAGCAGTTTACGGTGTAAGCTCCACTAACTTCACGCCTTTGATGCGACGGAGGCGCGTCGTGAGTTTTTTGGTGTCACACGCCTTGGGTATGATGCATTCGATAGTCATGACGGGATTTTGGGCGTCCGCGTCAGTTTTTTGCATATTGATTTTCTCTTTGGTCAAAAGGGTGACAATCTCTTTGAGAAGTCCCACGCGGCTTACGCGCGTTATTTTGAGGGTTGAGTGTTTTGGCGCCCGCGCGTTTGATTTGCGTACCGTCACCGGCTCAATGCCCATGCGGCGGAGTGCCACGCGTATATGTCCGCGTGCTACGGTTGATCGCGCAATGGTGAGCCAGTCAGGTTTGGGTTTTGCATTTTTTGCGGTGATGACCTCGGCGGTATCGCCTGATGCGAGTGCGTAGGTAAAGGGCACCATCTTACCGTTTACTTTGGCGCCCGTCATCCGATCACCGATCTCGGAGTGTACATGGTAGGCAAAGTCGATGGGGGTCGCGCCCTCGGGTAGATCGATGACTTCGCCGCGCGGGGTAAGTACAAAAATACGATCTTTGAAAAAGTCTATTTTGAGCGCTTCGACAAAGTCTTCATTTGATGCGCCTTCCGCAAAGTCTTGTTGCCACTCTTGCAGTTTGCGTATCCACGCGATTTTTTCTTCGGCTACTTTAACACCGGCTTTATTTTTGCCTCCCTCGACATACGCCCAGTGGGCGGTAACGCCGACTTCAGCTGCTTCATGCATGGCGCGCGTGCGTATTTGAAATTCGGCTACAATGTCATCTTCACAAAAGACGGTTGTATGGAGTGATTGATAGCCGTTTGGTTTTGGCATCGAGATATAGTCTTTGATACGGCCGGGTACGGGGCGCCAGGTCGCATGGATGATACCGAGCGCTTGATAGCACTGTTCAACGGTATCGACAATGATACGCAGCGCCACTAAGTCCGCAATGCGCGAAAGATCATTGTCATAGCGCTGAAGTTTTTTCCAAAGACTATAGTAATGTTTCTCGCGAAAGTTTACGGTAAAGTGTGCTACGCCACCCGCACCCAGTTCACGCTCCACGATAGGCGCTACCCGCGAGACATATTCGGTACGCTGGGGCAATATTTTTTTGACATCATTCGCAAGTTTTTTTGCCTCCGCGGGATAGATAATAGGAAATGCCAAATCTTCAAGTTCACCCTTCATCTCACCCATGCCGAGGCGGTAGGCGAGCGGCGCGTAGATCTCGAGTGTTTCGGCGGAGATGCGTTTTTGTTTTTCGGGCGCGAGTGCGCCAATAGTGTGCATATTGTGCAGACGATCAGCGAGCTTGATGATGACTACGCGAATATCTTGGGCGACTGCCAAAAACATTTTACGCATCGATTCGGCGGCTCGCTCAAATCCGCGGTAGCGTACACGGTCAAATTTTGTCAGACTCTCTACTAAAAATGCTACTTCTGATCCAAGCTCGCGCTCAACTTCTTCTTTGGTTAATTCGGTATCTTCTAAAACATCATGCAAGAGCGCGGCTGCGATGGCGGGTGCGTCAAGCTTGAGTGTGATAAGTTTTTCGGCAACCGCGACTGGGTGCGTGATGTACGGGTCACCCGACGCGCGCATTTGTCCTGCATGCGAACTTACCGAGAGATCAAATGCTTTTTTAATAAGAGCTCGTTCCGCATCTGAGAAGCGGGTGAGGGTGCTGGCAAATTGATCCCATGTTTTGTGCATATATTATTCGTCGTCTGGTTCTTGCTCCTGTTCTTTGTCGTCATCTTTTTTTGCCTCTTCACCTTCAGCATCAGGGTTACCGGGGCGTTTCCAGGTAGCATATTTGCAGGTAGGGTAGCGTGAGCATCCGTAAAAAAGTCGGCGTTGGCGTGTTTTGCGTTCAACTAAATCACCCTCGTTGCATTCGGGGCATTTGATGCCGATTGATTTTGGCGGAAGGGTTTTGGTCGTTTTACAGTCAGGAAATCCGGAGCAGGCGATAAATCTACCAAAGCGGCCATGACGGATGATCATGGGCTTGCCACAGTTTGGGCAATCTTCACCCGCAGGTTCGGTCATCTCACGCTTTTCTACCGTTTCATATTTTTCTTCGAGGTGCTTGGCAAACGGTTCGTAAAAATCTTTAATAATCGGCATCCATTCTTTCTCTCCCTCTGCAATCTGGTCAAATTTTTCTTCCATCTCGGCGGTAAAGGCAAGGTCAACAACCTCGGGGAAGTGTTCTACGATAAGATCGTTTACGATGAGGCCAACCTCTGATGGTTGAAAGCGCCGCTGTGGATCGCGTACTACATAGCCGCGCTCGATGATTGTCGAGATGGTCGGTGCGTAGGTTGATGGCCGTCCGATGCCATTTTTTTCAAGTATCTTGACCAGTGTCGCGTCAGAAAAGCGCGCGGGCGGTTCGGTAAAGTGTTGCGTGGGATCAATCGATTCGAGTGATACGATTTGTTGTTCTTTTACATCAGGCAGTTCGAGCTCTTCGGATTTTGTTTTCCATACTTTTAAAAAACCATCAAAGGAGATTATCTGACCCGATGTGCGAAATTTGGTGCCCACTTCTTTTTTGTCCGCGACGACAATAGTCGAGACATCAAAGATGGCGTTGGGCATTTGTGAGGCGACAAAGCGGCGCCAGATAAGCTCGTAGAGTTTTGCCTGCTTGGGATCGAGATGGGGCGCTACTGACTCGGGTGTACGCCATACATCAGACGGGCGGATAGCTTCGTGAGCTTCTTGCGCGCCTTTTGATTTTGTCTTGTATACGCGCGCGGTTTCCATAGCGTACTCGGTACCAAGTTCTTTTGTCAGATACTCACGCGCCGCTGTCTGCGACGATACCGAGAGATTGGTCGAGTCGGTACGCATGTAGGTGATCAGACCCACCGAGCCCTCAGTCACCTCGATACCTTCATAGAGCTGTTGGGCGAGCATCATGGTTTGCTTTGCACTAAAGCGCAGGCGGCGCGAGGCTTCTTGTTGAAGGGTACTCGTAGTAAAGGGTGCGGCAGGCGCGCGCGATGATCGCTTTTTTTCGACTGATTCGATGAGCCATTCTCTGCCCGCAAGTTTTTTCTCAAGATTTTTTGCAGCTTCTTCTGATGGTATATCAAACTTCTCGAGAGACTTACCGCTGATAGATACGAGCTCTGCGGTAAATTGCGCGCGCGATGGCGTAAAAAATGATCCACCGATGGTCCAATATTCTTGTTTGATAAATGCTTCGCGTTCGCGTTCGCGCTCAGCAATCAAGCGCAATGCTACTGACTGTACGCGGCCGGCAGAAAGTCCGCGCATAACTTTTTTCCACAAAAAGGGCGAGAGTTTGTATCCTACAAGCCTGTCAAGAACGCGGCGTGCTTGCTGGGCATCGACAAGATGCAGATCGAGCGGGCGCGGATGCAAGAGCGCTTCTTCAATCGCAGTTTTGGTGATCTCATGAAATACGATGCGTTCGGGTACTTCGATATTGAGCGCGGCAGCCAAATGCCACGCGATTGCCTCACCTTCGCGATCCTCGTCAGTCGCAAGAATGATACGGTTTGCTTTCTTTGCCGCCGCTTTGAGTACTTTGACCGCGGGACTTTTTTTGCGGGGGATGATGTACTTGGGCGCAAAATCTCCCTCGACATTGATGCCGAGACTGGAGCTTGGTAGATCGCGGATATGACCAAAGCTTGATTCAACGATGTAGGCGGAGCTCAAAAAGCGCGAGATGGTTCTCGCTTTGGTAGGTGACTCGACGATGACGAGTGTTTTGAGTTTTTTCGCTCTCGGTTTTGATTTTGTTGCCATAGTTAGATGAGTTTACGCCATACTCCTCCTGTCTGTTTAATCATACCCTCAATCTCGAGTGACGCGGTACTGGCGAGCACCACTTGAGGGGCGAGACGCGTTCGTTTGATAATCTCGTCGGTCGAAAGTTCTTCGGTCAAATGTTCTAAAATAGTTTGCTCATCGGGCGAATAAGCCATAGTATTTTTTATCTCCGATGATATTTCAATGCCAAGCGCTTCAAAGATGCTATCGATGCTCACAATTGGTATCGCGCCTTCTTTGATAAGAGCGTTGGTGCCGCGCGAGAGGGGGCTTGTCATCTGTCCCGGCAAGGCGAGCACATCACGCCCGTATTCGAGAGCGTAGCGCGCGGTGATAAGCGCGCCCGACTTCTCGCCAGCTTCGGTCACAATGACTGCTTTCGCGATGCCCGCAATAATACGGTTTCTTTGGGGAAATGTCCAGAGCTCGGGTTTTTGGTCAGCGCCGTATTCGGATATCACTGCGCCATTTTTGGTGGCGATCTCACGCGAAAGGCCAATGTTGTCTTTAGGGTATATTACTTTTTCAGAAAGTCCCGAGCCGAGTACTGCGATCGTTGGCGTACCCACATCAAGTGCGGCACGATGCGCAATGGTGTCGACACCTCGCGCCATACCAGACGCGATGACGATGCCACGACGAGCGAGTGCTCGCGCTATCTCCTCGGTCATATCTTTGCCGTAGCGAGTGGGGTTACGGCTACCCACGATACCTACAATGAGCGTGTCAGGTGAGGGGAGAGCACCTTTTATATGGAGCGCGGCAGGAACTGCCTTTGGGGGTAGTTCGCGCAGGAGCGCAGGCCATCCTTGGTGCGTGTGCGTAATGCTATATATAGAAGGCTCCATAGTTTTGAGAGTATGCGAAGAGATTCAGCTTCGTCAATGGATAACTTGACAAAATAGAATAAAATGATATACTTTTTTCGAACTTCAGCACCAGAAAAACGCGCGAAAGCGCCAAGACAAAGAAAGGAGGGTATCATGCCCGCAACACAAGGACGCGAAGATGTGTTGGGCACGCTCGCCACGGATGTCGTGCGCGAGAGTCAGCGGCTGATCCTCGAGGAGGTGGTGCGCACTCGTGCCACAGAGCTCTCGGGTGGTGCCGGCATCAACACTGACGATCTCGCACTCGTCAGGCGTGTCGCCGAGTTTGTATCGGGAGATATGACGCGTTTTCTGCGTCAGAACCCCGTGCTCAGCAACTACTACCGCATGTGCGCGGCGGCGGTTGCTATTCTCGATCAATTGCCGGCATGCGCCATCGAAGGTGTAAGTGCCCGCGAGAAGGTTGGCGAGCTCATCGAGCGTGCTTGCAACTCGGGTGTGGTGATCCCCAACGCCAAGGGGATGCTCAAATGGAACGGCCGGCGCTACGGACCAGCATCGGGCGAGGCCTTCATCGTGAAGGCGGTCGC
>SICQ01000020.1 GCA_009691385.1 Candidatus Ryanbacteria bacterium | reverse complement strand
ACGCCATGAGAAACCTCATGGATGACTACCGACATCACGAGAATAGCTATTTGAAAGAGAATATCTATTGCGTCCATAAGGAGAATATGATATACATAATATGTTTTCCAATGAATTATGGCAACTAAAACTTGTACAATCTGTGGCAAAGGATCAATGATGGGCGGCAAGCGCAAGCTTCTTCGCGGTCACTACAATCCCGTCAAATGGGAGCGCAAACACCCAAATCTCCAGTGGCTTCGCATAGGCAAGACTCCGCGCGTGTTGGCGTGCACGACCTGCATTCGCAAACGCAAAACCGCCTAATACCACTTTCCGGAGTGTAGTATACTGGCAGTACGCATGCATGGGGTGCATGTAGACCGGGTTCAATTCCCGGCACTCCGACCATGAAAAAGAAACTTTGGTTTCGGGCAAAAGATTATGGGTGGGGCTGGCAGCCGTCTTCATGGGAAGGTTGGCTGATTATCGTTGCGTATATCATGGGCATGTTTTTTATTTTTTGGCGCATCGATACTGATTCCCATTCAGCGAGTGATACACTGATCAATTTTATACCGCAATCAATTATTTTGACCGCGATTCTTATCTGGACAGCGTCAGCATTTGGCGAGCGTCCCGAGTGGCGTTGGGCAGGCCGGCGCATGCCCGCGCGCGTGGTGCTTTTTAAATCAGTAATCTTAGTAGCTGTATTCACTGTGTTTACAATAATTCTCATGGTAGTACTCAACGCACTGGGACTCGTGGTTTCAAAATAATTTTTGTTTGCATAAAAACAGATAGTGAGGCATAGTGTTTACGGAAAAGGAGGAGAGTTGTGAGCATAAGATCAAAACCATTTGAGCTCAAACCTGAGCACATCAACTACGCGACGACGCCTGATGGCAAGCGCGTACGCGTGACACTTACACTCGTCCGTGATGGGTGTGCAGCCCCAGCATCAGCCGAGCAAGACGATTTGGTATCTGCTGTGATCGCCGCCATCAACCGTGCGCTCGAACGCTGGTTTGATGTAGGGCGCGTGAATGCTGTGCCAAACGGCAGCATTCTCTCAACACTCGACGGCTGGCTATGTCGTGCTTTTGCATACTCTTCCGGAGGCGGTCTCGAGAGAGGCGAAGCCACACACACGGATGTCGCCAAGGCCGCAGCATTGGCCTATGTCGCCGCCATCAACAAGCTCATCGCGGTACTCGGCATCGAAGCGCTCGTCGCCACCGACCCACAAGCCACTCAACCCGCCTAGAGGTTCATCCTCTAGGCGATTTTTTTATATAAAAAATCCCGCTTTGCTGATCGTCAGCAAAGCGGGTGGTGGTCACGCGGTAGTATGGAAGGCGGCACACATTTCATCTTTGTCGGCGAAGTTTCGTTCCTCCCAGTCAAAGTGGATACGATCCCTGAGCAAGACACTGCAGGCGAACATGAAGCCATGGTCGCTCGCCCAGATGGTGTTGCCTTTGACGCGAAGTGTGAACGAAGTGGTGGGACTCCCTCCGATTCGGACGAAGGTCAGCGCCTCATCTTCGTCCGGCTCTTCACGCAGATAGTGCCCACCGTAGGCGCCTGCGTGCGTAGCTGACGCGCGCAGCAACACCCTGAGCCCGTCCTCACTTTTGCCGCGCGCGGTGATGATATTCATGCGCATAAGGTGCTTCTCCTTTCGTTTGGAGCGTAGCAGACTATTTGTTTTTGGGCTAGACATCATTCTTTTTATAGTGTAAAGTGTACTTAACATGTCGAAAGAGATATTAAAAAATCGAGTGTATGATCTGCGCACTACTGCCGAGGTTACTCAAGAAGAGTTGGGTGACGCGGTTGGTGTGACGCGACAGACCATCATCGCCATCGAGCGGGGAAATTATACGCCCTCGGTTATGCTCGCGATCAAGATCGCGCGGTTTTTTAAAAAATCAGTGGAAGATATTTTTAAACTATGAAAGAGATCATTGTAGGTGTTACGGTTGTAGTGTTGCTAGTGGCAGTCACCAACCCGTTTGAGATTTGGATGCCTGATATGTTTGCGATGTTGCTCGTAGCGGTTCTCGCTGCAGCCGTAGCACTTTTTGCCGTCTTTGTGCTTTCTGAGCGCGGGGGAGACGAGCGTGATGTGTTTCACCGAATGCTTGCTGACCGCAACGCATTTTTGGCAGGCGCGGGCGTGCTGGGGGTAGGCATTGTGATCGAGAGTTTTCGTCACGCGCTTGATGCATGGTTGCCTGCAGCGCTTGGCATTATGGTGATAGCAAAAATAGTGAGTTTGCTCTACGGTCGTCGTCGTTATTAACAGTGATATGTAAAGTTTGCTTTACATATCAAAATAAGTCATTTAGTATATATACTATGATCTACTCAAATCACGCTTCACGCGGCGCAGCATTACCTGCTGTTATTGCAGTCATCGTCGCCCTTATATTGGTTGGCGGTGGATATTATTATTTAGTCCAGTCACCAAAGGGTGAGATGGCATGCTCTGCCGAGGCAAAGCTCTGTCCTGATGGCAGCTCTCTCGGGCGCAGCGGACCAAACTGTGAATTCGCGGCATGTCCCGAAGGAGAGGGTATTGTTGTTAGTGATGTCGAGGAGTTTTTAGAGCACGAAGCTGCAATGGGGAAAAACAAGCCTATTGTGTTTGAGGGCACAGTGCTGGCAGGATCAAAATCTCCGCTTATCGATTACAACAAGGCTGACTATGACAAAGCGATCGCATCAGACAAATTGGTAGTGCTGTATTTCTATGCCGACTGGTGTCCCCTTTGTCGCGCGGAGTTTCCAAAAATGCAGCAAGCATTTGGCGAACTCTCGACTGACAAGGTTGTGGGCTTCCGCGTGAATTATAAAGATAATTTTACCGATGCAGACGAAACCGCGCTTGCTCGCCAGTTCGGCGTCGGCTATCAGCACACGAAGGTACTTTTGAAAGGTGGCAAGCAAGTACTCAAAGCGCCTGACTCATGGGACAAAGCACGATATATAAGTGAGATAAGCAAAGCTATTCAATAACCATGGAAATCAAAAAGCAAAAACGCGATTGGAATATCTTTTTCTCGGCGGTGTTTTTTGTCCTTGGGTTCTCGATTGTCTTCTCGCTGTTGGGCGTGCTCTTGCAAACAGTTCTCTCGAATCTCGCGTATGATGCGCAGATATGGGCACAGCGGATTGGCGGTGCCGTTGTCATTCTTTTTGGTCTGTATCTGACAGGGCTCATCCGTATCTCATTTTTGGAGCGCGAGTACAAACTTAAAGTGAGGGGGCATTTTCGTTCACATTTTGTCACATCCTTTTTGTTTGGTGCGGCGTTTGCTGCTGGCTGGACGCCGTGTGTCTCGGCAGCACTCGGTGCTATTTTAGCGCTTGCCAGCACTAACCCGTCATCGGCATTTGTATTGCTCTTTGCCTATACACTTGGCATCGGTATTCCATTTTTGTTGGTAGGCCTTTTCACCTCGCAAGCCCAAGATCTTATAGGTCGCGCTGGTAAAAAACTCTTGTATTTCCAGTATTTTTTTGGCGCGGTACTCATCGCTATCGGCGTGTTGATGTTTGTGGGCGATTTGAGCCGAGTCGCTAACCTTGAGATTTTGACTACTATCTTGCTCAAGCTCGGCGTGGGTACGAGTGCGGGTGATGGTATCATGGCGCTCAACCCTTTCACCTTCGGTATAGCGCTTTTTGCGGGGTTCGCATCATTTTTGAGTCCGTGCATATTGCCGATCATCCCCGGATTTTTGACTTACTTGGCATCAACCGCGGCAAAAGAAAACGAAACTCATGGATAATACTTGGCGTACCAGTATCCTCGTCGTTGTACTCGTACTTATCGGCGGGAGTATTTATTATTTTGAATCACAAAAAGTAAAACCAAATAGGGAGTTGGCAGAAACTACCGAGGCAGATATCGCACCGCGCGTCGAAGACGTCAATACGCCACCACCTGAACCCGGCGAAGGCAAGCCCGTCCCTACGCCTACTGCCATAAAAAAATCCGAGATGTATGCGCTCGCCAAAGAAATCGTCTCGCCAAGCGGTTTTGTAAATACCAAGCCGTTGAAAATCCAAGATCTGGTGGGCAAAAAAGTTATTTTAGTAGATTTCTGGACCTACTCGTGTATCAACTGCCAACGCACCCAACCGTATCTCAACGCGTGGTATGACAAGTATCACGATCAAGGTTTGGAGATCGTAGGTGTGCACACGCCTGAGTTTGGATTTGAAAAAATATTGGCAAATGTAGAACAGGCAACGCGTGATGCGCAGATCAAATACCCCGTAGTACTCGACAACGATTATGCTACATGGAACGCGTACAAAAATAGATTTTGGCCGCGCAAGTATTTGATCGATATCGATGGATATATTGTGTACGATCACATCGGTGAAGGTGGGTACGACGAGACCGAACAAAAAATACAACAGGCCCTTCGTGAGCGCATGTCAGTTTTGAAAGAACGGGGGAGTATTGCGGACGGTATGGTAAAACCCGACGCCGAGACACCAAGCTTTGGCAAACCCTTATCACGCGAGACATATTTTGGCGCGTGGCGCAATACCAATTTTGGCAACGGCACTCCGCGCACAGAGCTCGAGAAAATATTTACGTTACCCGACAGTAAAAATATCGAACGCGAGAAGTTTTATTTGGATGGCGCGTGGCAGGTCACCCAAGAGTATGCGAAAACTACCCAGCGAGACGCGCGCCTTGTCTTTCGCTTTAGCGCCAAAGATGTCCATATGGTAGCGGGCGCGCCAAACGGCGCTACCGTCCGCATACTGCAAGACGGTAAGCCAGTCTCGGGAGGGGATGTCAAAGACGGCAAGCTCCAAATACGCGACGCAAAGCGCTATCATCTGATCGAAAACAGCTCATTTGGCGAGCATCTGCTGGAGATATATATAGAAGACGCAGGCCTTGAGGCGTTTACCTTCACATTTGGGTAGAGCGGTTGGGGTTGACATTTTCTCTATACTAATGTAGTATTTTCAACTGTACCGTACCTTCCAAACTCGTCTCGCAGAAAGGCCTTTTTTATTTGGTACGGCGTTTCCCAACCCGCCCAACAAGGGCAAGCGAAAAGAAAGAGGAGTACATGAGAATGAAGCGACTTCTGACCGCGATGGCAACCGCCGTCGTCATGGCCGCGTTGGCCATCATCGTGCCCGCCAGCGCGTTCGCGCAGGCCGGTGGTCTCTTCGACCACCTCAAGTGCTACAAGATCGGGGTAAAGAAGGGCGAGATCCAGGTCTCGCCGCATGCCTTCGACCCGCTCGTCCTACGCCCCTACCAGGTGCCCCCATTCGCCCTCGAGGACGGCTGCCGGCTCCTGCCGCTCAAGGCGCCGCGCCCCGCAAAGCTCTGCATTCCCGTCGACAAGATCCCACGGCAGGCGCCCGTCGGTGTCGACCTCAAGTCCGACTACCTCGTCTACAAGATGCGCTGCCCGTCGCAGCCGAACTTCGCCCAAGGTGTGAGCGACCAGTTCGTGCGGATGATCGCGCAGGTCGATCGCAAGACGACCACGCGCGAGCTTCTCGTGCCGGCGTATAAGACCACCACGCCTCCCGATCCCGATTGCGGACCGACGGCGCCTCACCAGTGCGGTGGCCTTTGCCCCGCCACGACCGATATTTGTCGGCCCGACGCAGCAGACATCTGCCGCTGCGTGCCGCAGATCTCGCAGGCGTGCGGGCTCATCCCTGGTAGCAACCAGTGCGGTGGTGACTGCACCACCGGGCTCTCCTGCAAGCCAAGTACCGCCGGCGTGCCCTGCGCCTGCGGCTGATCCCATCCTGACCTGACCCTCTGCGAGACGAGAATTAAGGCCGAGCCCCCTCCCGAATCATCGGGTAGGGGGCTTTTTTCTTGACACTGTCTCATCTTTTTGTTATTCTCGAGGGTACATTTTTATATGCCAACTATTCAGCAATTGATCCGTCACGGGCGCAAGCGCATCGCCAAAAAGGCAAAGGCGCCTGCTTTGCGTTTTAGCTTTAATACCATCCACAACAAGCGCGTATGGCACAGTTCACCTTTTAAGCGCGGTGTGTGTGTGAAGGTAACCACCCAGACTCCAAAGAAGCCAAACTCTGCTATCCGTAAAGTAGCGCGCGTTCGTCTTTCAAATGGTATGGAAGTAACCGCGTATATCCCCGGTATCGGCCACAACTTACAGGAGCACTCGGTGGTCATGGTGCGTGGCGGTCGCGTAAAGGACTTGCCAGGTGTGCGCTATCACATCGTTCGCGGCGTGCTCGACGCGTCAGGTGTAGAAACCCGTCGTCAGGCGCGCTCAAAGTACGGCTCAAAGCGTCCGAAAGCAAAGACAAAGGCATAATTATTACTGAATATTTCCTATGCGTAGAAAACGAAATTACAAACGAGATATCACGCCAGATCCAAAATTTGGCGATGAGACTTTGGCAAAGTTTATCAACCACCTCATGATCGGTGGCAAAAAATCAACCGCGCGCGCATGCGTATACGATGCGCTCGACGAGATCGCAAAAATCCAAAAGACCGAAGATCCTATGGCGGTATTTACCGCCGCACTTACCAATGTGGGCCCGCAGGTTGAAGTAAAATCTCGCCGCGTTGGCGGCGCAAACTATCAGGTACCGCGCGAAGTTCGTGGTGACCGTCGTATGACACTCGCGATGCGTTGGATCATTGCCGCGTCACGCGCCAAAAAAGGCAAGCCGATCTCAAAGCGTCTTGCTGATGAATTTATGCTCGCATCAAAAAACGAAGGCACTGCTATCAAGAAAAAAATCGACACTCACCGTATGGCGGAAGCCAACAAGGCCTTCGCGCACTTCGCGTGGTAAGCTACTGATTGTATGGCCCGCGACTATCCTCTCAATCGTATCCGTGATATTGGCATTATTGCTCATATTGATGCCGGCAAGACTACCGTCTCCGAGCGTGTGTTGTTTTACACGGGTGTATCGCACAAGATTGGTGAGGTACATGAAGGTGAGGCAGTCATGGACTGGATGGAGCAAGAACGAGAGCGTGGTATCACGATTACCTCGGCTGCGACCACCTGTTTTTGGCGCCCGACGTATCTTCCCGAAGCACATAAAAATAAAGATCATGAATATCGCATCAATATCATCGATACCCCTGGTCATGTGGATTTTACGGTTGAGGTTGAGCGCTCGCTCCGTGTGCTCGATGGCGGTGTCGTTGTCTTTGATGGTGTTGCCGGCGTAGAGCCACAGTCAGAAACGGTATGGCGTCAGGCAGACAAGTACAAAGTGCCGCGCATGTGTTTTATCAACAAGCTTGATCGCACCGGCGCGTCATTTGAGCGCAGTTTTAACTCGATCATCGAACGACTTACGCCAAACGCAGTCGCAGTCCAGCTTCCCATCGGTTTGGAAGGGGACTTCGCAGGCGTCATCGATCTTTTGCGCATGAAGGCATTTCGTTTCAATGGAGACCATGGCGAAAATATTGAAGTAGAAGAAATCCCCGCAAATCTCAAAGCTGATGCTGACAAGTATCGTCATATTCTTCTCGAAAAGATTGTAGAGACTGATGATGCGCTCACTGAACAATATTTAGAAGGCAAAGAAATTTCTTTTGATATTTTACAAAAAGCTTTGCGCACCGCTACCATCGGGTACAAAATCGTGCCGGTATTTTGTGGATCCGCGCTCAAAAACAAAGGCGTACAGCTCATGCTCGACGGCGTGGTAGATTACTTGCCAAGCCCACTCGATCGGCCACCGGTAGTGGGCAAAGACCCCAATACTGATGCTGACATTACCCGTGAGACATCTGACGAAGCGCCGTTTTCCGCGCTTGCATTCAAATTGCAGACTGATCCTTTTGTAGGTCAGCTGACCTATTTTCGTATTTATTCAGGTGTTGTCGAGGCGGGCTCATATATTTACAACGCGACCAAAGATCAAAAAGAGCGTGTGGGCCGTATCTTACGCATGCATGCAAACCACCGTGAAGAAGTAAAAGAAATGCACGCAGGTGAGATTGGCGCTATCGTAGGTCTCAAATCAACTACTACCGGTGATACGCTCACCGATCCCGAGCATCCAATCATCTTGGAACGGATCGTATTCCCTGAACCTGTTGTAGATCTTAAGATCGAACCAAAAACCAAAGTAGACCAAGAGCGCATGGGCTTCGCACTCAAACGCCTTTCTGAAGAAGATCCAACATTCCGTATCACCAGCAACGGCGAGACCGGCGAGACGATTATTTCCGGTATGGGTGAATTGCACCTCGAAATTTTAGTAGATCGCATGCGCCGCGAGTTCAAAGTTGAGGCCAATGTCGGCAAGCCACAGGTAGCGTACAAAGAAACAATCCGCAAAAAAGCGGAGGCAGAGGGTAAATACATCAAGCAGTCAGGCGGTCGCGGTCAGTACGGCCATGTGCGTCTTCGCGTTGAGCCAAATGAACCTGGCAAAGGTTTTGAATTTATCAACGAGATCAAAGGTGGCGCCATCCCTCAAGAGTTTATCCCTGCCGTACAAAAAGGTATTCGCGAATCACTCGACCGTGGTGTGGTCGCCGGCTTCCCAATTGTGGATGTCAAAGTGGCGCTCTACGACGGTTCATACCATGATGTAGACTCAAACGAAGCGGCGTTTAAGATCGCAGGCTCCATGGGCTTCCAAGAAGCTGCCAAGCGCGCCGATCCGGTGCTCCTCGAGCCAATCATGAAGGTAGAGGTTATCGTACCCGCAGACTTTATGGGTGAGGTGACCGGTGATATCAACTCAAAGCGTGGACGCATTGAGCGCATGGAAGATCGTCTCAATCTCAAAGTCATCGATGCCAAGGTACCGCTCTCTGAAATGTTTGGGTATGTGACCAATCTTCGCTCACGCACGGAAGGACGCGGATCGTACACCATGGAGTTTTCTTCATACGAAGAAGTGCCCAAGAATGTGGCCGCAGACATCATCGCTGGTAAAAAATAAATCTGAATTTTTATCAAAAAGCGCCCCCATCGGGCGCTTTTTGATGTGCACAGGGATCTTGTCAAAATGTTTGTATGGCTGTAGAGTAAGAGAAGTTCCTCGGACACGGAGACTCATAGGAGTTTCCCCGACATAGGAGGGATGAGGATGAAACAGAAGCTCATCAACTGCTTGCCGAGAGCCGGTCCGACCTAGACTCACCCCCCCCCACACCTCCCGACGGAGTCCCCATGGACTCCGTCGATTTCTTTTTTATTTGATTTTGAGGTATATACTTGATATATGGTATACGAACCTGAAGATGCTGGGGAGCGCGAGGTAGACGGTGACTTCTTCTTTGCCGAAGAGGTTTCCGCCGAGGATCTCGAGAGGGGGGAGGTTACCGCAGACGACCTTCCATTATAAGGAGCTCCCCTC
Organism: Candidatus Ryanbacteria bacterium; assembly: GCA_009691385.1. GTDB lineage: Bacteria > Patescibacteriota > Minisyncoccia > Ryanbacterales > GWA2-47-10b > SICQ01. The sequence continues at coordinate 1,531 of SICQ01000020.1, read as the reverse complement.
AGGCCCATATTTGACAGAGCGGAGTATTTTCACTATCATGGGCGTTATCTAATAATTACTAGTTTTAAATGCTTTTTCACTATGGCAACGGAAAAATTTGACCGTTCAAAGCCGCACCTCAATGTGGGAACCATTGGTCATGTTGACCACGGAAAGACCACGCTGACGGCGGCAATCCTCCATTGCTTGGCACTCGCCGGAAACAAGGTGCGTGTTGAGGATGTGAGCCAGATCGACAACGCGCCCGAAGAACGCGCGCGTGGTATTACTATTGCGCTCCACCACTCAGAATATGAGTCAAAGGTGCGTCACTACGCGCACATTGATGCGCCTGGTCATGCAGACTATATCAAAAACATGATCACTGGTGCCGCCCAGATGGACGGCGCAGTGCTCGTGGTAGCAGCGACCGATGGCCCTATGCCACAGACGCGTGAGCATATCTTGCTCGCAAAGCAGGTAGGTGTACCTACGATCATCGTATTTCTCAACAAGTGCGATGCAGTAGACGATGCAGAGCTTATCGACCTCGTCGAACAAGAAATTCGTGATCTTCTCACCAAGTATGATTACCCAGGTGATAAGACGCCGATTATTCGAGGATCAGCACTCAAGGCGCTCGAGGGCAAGACTGTCGATGACCCAGCGGTCAAGGCGGTACTCGAGCTTGCCCATCAGCTTGATACCTACATCCCTGAGCCAATTCGCGATCTCCAAAAGCCATTCTTGATGCCAGTAGAAGACGTCTTTTCGATTGAAGGACGCGGCACCGTGGTCACCGGTAAGATCGAGCGCGGTCAGGTCAAAGTAGGTGAAGAAATTGAAATCATCGGTATCCGCGACACGCAGAAGACTGTTGTGACCGGTATTGAGATGTTCAACAAATCTCTTGACGAAGGTCAGGCAGGTGATAACGCAGGTCTCCTCCTTCGCGGTCTCAAAAAAGAAGATGTTGAGCGCGGTCAGGTTTTGGCAAAGCCAGGATCGGTCACCCCTCACACCGAGTTTGAGGCAGAGGTATATATCCTCACCAAAGAGGAAGGTGGACGCCACACGCCATTTTTCGCTGGCTACAAGCCACAGTTTTACATTCGCACCACTGATGTGACCGGCGAGGTGACCCTGCCACAGGGCACCGAGATGGTTATGCCGGGTGATACGATGAAGTTCCAAGTAAAACTCGTACAGCCAGTAGCACTCGAAGAAAAGCAGCGCTTTGCTATCCGCGAGGGTGGTAAGACTGTCGGTGCTGGTGTTGTAACCAAAATCACCAAGTAATATAATCCTTTACTAATACATCAAATGGCACGAGCAGCAGAAAAAACTCCAACCGCGACCAAGCTCCGCATTCGCATCCGCGCGTATGACAATAAGGTCATCGACGCGTCGGTCAAGCAGATTGTAGAGACCGCGCGCAGGTACGGAGGTGAGATTGTAGGGCCGGTGCCGCTACCTACGGAAATCCGTAAGTACACGGTAAACCGCTCAACCTTCGTGCATAAAAATGCCCGCGAGCAGTTTGAGATGCGAG
>SICQ01000019.1 GCA_009691385.1 Candidatus Ryanbacteria bacterium | reverse complement strand
TTAAGTTAGTATTACGACTTTTTCTTTGCTAACTGGTCAAGCACGAAAACCAATTTTCTCGTGTTGCCAAGAATGACGCTCATGAGTTGTGAATAGAGCGCCTCGCGTCCTGGGATTGCGCCGAGAGCTTTTGCGGTTTTTGCGTCAACAAACTGACCTTCAAAATATCCGCCAACGATCTCAAAGGCATCTTTTTCCTTTTTTGCAAAAGTAGAAGCTGTCCGAAAGATTGAGAGCTCATCTCCGTATCCTGAGACAACCGCGACCTCACCTGGCAAATCGATAGAGAGATCCTTGCCTGACTCGCGAAATGCGACGCGGATCAGAGTCTTTTTGGCGACCGTATAGTCAGCGTCCTCTTTGCGAAATGCACGGCGGAGTCCCGTCACCTTGGCGACTGAAAGGCCATGAAAGCGCGCAAAAAGCACTGCTTTTGATTTGCCGATCTTATCCTGCAAATCACCTACGATTGATTCTTTTTTAACTCGTGTAATTGGCATACCTGTTCTTGTGATAAATAAAAAATACGACCAAAAGCCGCATGTCTCACACCTCAATAGGTCTTATAACTATGACGCCTATCGTCTACGGCTGTGCGAATACTCTACCAAAAAGCCCCGCAAGAGTCAACGGGGCTTTTGAAAGGCTTTGCCGTTAATGATTCAACAGAGCCACGAGCCACTAAATGCTACCTCCAAATAATTTTTAGAGATATTCGCATGTAACCCATGACTGCTTCTGACATCAGTAGTCGGCATGACTTCCATGAGAATCTTTTTGCCGTCTGAGCCAATGAACATTTTCGAGGAGACTCCACCGTTTTTTTGAACAGAAGCATTAAGACGTGATGCGTCAGTTTGCTGTGCACTCGCCACCGATCCGGGTGAGAGAGCGAATAAAACTGCACCAACAACAACCAACCGCTGCGGGAAAGAATACTTCATACTGTTATACATAAAATAATTTGAGTATCTACTTTTTATTTATAAAGCACACAAAATGGTACGTATACCACCCGGCAGCAATATTGCTTCATTTTTTACCACATCGACACCATACACATATATTTGATGAGGTAGGGCGTCTTTATAACTAACTGGCACGGTAAATATAAAACCGTGGTCGCCCATATACTCCTCGTCAGATTCTATTTCTGGAGTGGGGCCGTTAGCATCTCCCACAGCGACCGAACTCCCAACGCCCCGAATCCCATCGACATATACTTCAAACTTTAATGTACGCTTTTGCTTATAGATATTAACCGCCCAACCTTCACCCGAACATGTACTATTATTCACGCTCGTCAGCCCGCCCGCGATAGTAATTTGACGAGGAGTCGAGGGTACTTCAGTGCCCGCAGGATATATATCAAAGGGCATACTCATCATGTGTTCACGGGGCATGCCTGTATACCGAGCAATTGAAGTATCACGAACACGAATCGTCACCTCCCGCGAACCATCCTGTTCGGGCTTACCTGAGATGGCGCCAGTAGCAGCGTCGAGCCGCAAACCTCTGGGTAGAGAACCATTTGCTACGCTCCAGGTATACACACCCGCTCCACCTGTTGCTTGCATACGAAAATAGTATGAGCGCCCTACAACACCTTGGGCGACTTGCATGGTAGCCATCATTACACCCTTTTGACTCTGAAGTTTTCGCGCATATTCTTCGAGCACAGGGACGGCTTGTGCACTAGCATGCATGCTGTTCATTTCATAAGGATCAGCTGCAAGATCATATAACTCTTTCTCGCCATTCACATATTCAATATACTTCCATGCGCGTGAACGAATAGCTGTCCAAGAACGGATGGGCGTTATCGCATCCAAATAACTCTCAAGATACAACTCTTGTCGCCATGGCGCATTAGAATCACGCAGTAGTGGGATGAGCGTTGAACCGTCCGTACGCCTTGAAATACCAGCCACTTCATACAGCGTAGACCCTATGTCAAGATTTGGAGAAACGATGTGATCGTCTTTGCGAGCCGAGATACCATGCATGCGCACAACAAAAGGTACTTTGATAGACTCTTCATACGGCCTCATCTTCCCGCTCAAACCATGTTCTCCCCACAAATATCCATTGTCAGATGTATATATAAAAATAGTGTCTTCGAGCTTTCCCTGTCGATCCACTTCTTTGACAATCGCATCAACCGCTCGATCGACTGCCTGAAGGGATCGGAGTTGATTTGAGTACAATACATCTGATGCTGATGACTGCTCGCCGTAGTCTTGAGCTGTTAAACGCACTTCTGCTGGCTTGTCAGAGATATCAGTCTCCATATAACTTGGTGCGCGATTGATAGAAAAAAGCCTACCCCTATCCTCTTCTGCTGGCGTCGCTGGCGCATGCGGAGCGTTGGTGCTCACAAGTAAAAAAAAGGGTTGTTCGGTGCCGGTACGCAAGAATGCCAACGCCTCATCAGTATAGTAATCTGTGCGATACTTTTTTATGTCAGGATGTATAACGCCAACTCCTGAAACCGTGTCACTACTCGATCCCTTGATAACTTCAAATTTTTTCCAATTTCCAACGCCTGGCGATACAAAAAGATTCCATCCATACGGAATGTATCCACTTGTATACGGGTTGTATCCATTGAGATATTTTCCAATGAGCGCCGTGCGGTATCCAGCTCGCTGCAAGTATACACCCATCGAATGCCGATCTTTGAACGCAGAAAACCCTCCTTGGGGAGGAGCATTAGAAAGAACGCCTGTATTTTTAGCAAAATATCCACCAGACAGAAGGCTCGCACGATCAGGACAGCATAGCGGAGTCGTCGAAAATGCACGCGTAAACTCTACCCCTTTATCAATCAAATGCTCTTGGACCTTTGGCATTACCCCGAGCGTATCAGCACGCTGGTCATCGGTAAGTATTAAAACGATATTATACTTCTTTTGCGCGTGTACCGAATCAAACTTAAATACAACTTTGGAAATCTGAGCTGATGCAATACTAACATCTGTATAACAATGACTTTCGTCGCATATCACTCCTTCTGCGGTGAATTGATCGACCTCTAGAAAACATCCTTCGCCCCCCACGTGCCCTATCGGGTATGTGCATGTGGCTACCGTAACTCGATATCCAGCGAGATTGCTAACAGAAGCGCGGTGTGCAGACTGAGAACTCAGGCCATTAAATTGTACAGGGTTTCTCGCCGGCACCACTGATGACTGTGGAACTCCTTCAACCCACGCATCTGTCACTGGAGCTGTAGCGCGTGTTAAATCAGCACCGACTCTTCGGATACGAATACTTCCCGGCAAACTCTGATGCGAATCCTCCCCCTGTGTACCTTCTGGCACCCCAACCTCCGTTGATGCTGATTGATAAGTAATTTTAACTTCTGCGGTAGCGCTATTACCTGCTCGGTCTTGCACACTATATCGCATACTATTCTCCCCTACAGCAAGCTTGATATTTGCCCCACCGTCCGCCGCATATGCAATCCAACCATATCCCGTGAGTATGCTAGTGCCCGATTGACCGCCTGGCAGCAGCAACCATGTCGCGCTTGAAGTAGCAATACCTGACCCATGAGCATCCTGAATGGATGCTGAAAATACATGAGAACCCTGAGTAACCGTGGTCCCCGGACGAGGAGTCGCGAACACAATCGTGGGAGGCGTGGTGTCGCTGCTACTAGTATTTGATGTACCAATAAGTTGGGCGCTCAATAAAGATCCTGTGCTTGAAAATACCTCGCCCCACGAAACACTGAGGCTCTGAATAATCCTTTGAAGACCTTGGACTGGATCGAGCAACGCTACTTGCTGACTATCTGGTACCGAAGTATCAGGGAGTGATGCGAGCGCACCGCATTGACGCAAGATTTCATCGCGTGTTTTTTGGTACACCTTGCCGAACTCTTCATCGCCCTTTTTGGCGATACCAAATTGCTGTTGGAAAAACTCGATAGTATTTTCTGTCTGTGGGCCGTATACACCCGAAACAAATGTTTGTTTTTTCTCAATCGCCTTCAGGTTCCAAATATATGCTTCGCGATACTGCCATAAAAATTCTTGGAGCGAGCTTACCTGACCGCCGCTATTTTTGTCATGGAAAGTGTGCGGCCCGCGGCGAATATCAAGTGTGATCGCGATACTAGGACACGCGACTTGCGAGGGCGCTTTACTCGTAGGTGGAGGTGGCAATACGACGGGTGCGGGAGGCGGTAAGACTATGTCTGGCGGCAATATTGCTGCGGGCGGTGGGGGCAGCATGATAGTCGTTGGCGGAGGAGGTGCGATAATTTTTGGTGGTGGGGGCAATAGTACAGGCGCTACTGGAAGATCAGCAAATCCTTCTATTTCGTTTGCGAGCGCGCGCGTAGCATCGTTCCACTCGCCTGTCGCGGATAAATTGTTATCAGCTTGAAACTCACGCACTGCGCCTTCGGTCAAAGTCCCGTAAAAACCAGTCGATTCGGCCTCAAGCGTCAGTTGATCGGCCAAAAACTGCTGCATATTTTTTACATCAGCGCTATTGGTACCTTTTTTGAGACTTTTACTAAACGCGGTGACCACTGGAAAAATATCCGTCGAAGTTTCTACGAGCCATATATTGCCTGTGACATTGTTGTTATCATTGTTTGGTTCTAAAACAATATCAGCGGGGTCAACACGAAATGCATAGTCATGTTTGCCAGCCGTCGATGGCATCTTCCATCTCACCTTATATGATACTCGAGCGCCTGGTAATATCGTGCGAGAACCATACTTAACTGTCGTTGGCAATGTGTCTTTTACTTTGAATTCATACGGCACGGGTATGTTAGTTGAGGTGAGCCCTTGGTTGTATATATATGCCTGCCCTGTGACCTGCGCCTGCCCTGCATACAAGGAGTTAGTAATAATAAAGCGATTAATGATCAAATCAGCCGCCGTAGGACGCGCCGCCTCAGAGACACCAACATTGACCGTACCTTTAATGCAATTATTATCTTCATCGGGCTCGGGAACTGACATACCCATATCAACGCAAAAACGAAGCACATGCGAGCCCGGAGTCAATATAACGGGACCTAGCCACTTTACCGAACGCGTACTGCCGTAATCAATAGCGGAGACATCGACGGTGGCGACTACCGTACCATCTATCTTGATACTGCCAGTTGTCGCAGGGGTTGCGACATTCCCATGATTTGATACCCACGCTTTAAATGAAAGACGCGAATTAGTCACGCGATAATCCCAATATGCCTTTCTAATAAAAAGCTCGTTGAACTGCGGACAGCTCGAAACCGACGACATGAGTGCGCTATCAATCGCGTCGAGTGGGCGCGTACCTGAATTACTCTTTATGTTTTCCGCACTGATGCATGCCGTCTTGAGTACATGTGGAACCGCAATGTTGTTATCATAGGTAACTGGTAATGCAGAGGTAAGATTACCGCGCGTATTGAGATTGAGCGTGTTGCCTGGTAATGTCACGTTGCCCGCGGTAAACGCATGCCCCGTACTTGATGATGAGCTATCACATTGATCTTGCGTACCACCTCTACATACGGTAAGCGCATTACCCAAGATATCCGCCCCGACGCCGCCATAAAGATTATTTACGACATTGACCCGTGAACCAAATTCGATACGAGTCGCGCGCTTTCCTTTTGTGCCAGACCAATCCCAAAGAATATTATTGCGCATATCAACCGTCGTGCCGGTATCAACGGTGAAGGGTGCAGACGCATCAAATGAAATCTCTGGATTACGCTGGTTTGAAAATCCAATCAGGTTGTTATACAGGTGAATCTCAGTAGCACCATTGCCCAAGAGCATATTGCGCTGATCGCCCACATCATCGCCGCTTGTCCCCGCTCGTGGGTTGGCGATAATACTGTTTTGCACCGTTACATTGCGGGTACCAATACCCGTGATATCAAGATTGCCATCAGCAGACCCATGCACTGATACACGATCGATCAATACATTGTACGCACCAATGGCGACCTGAATACCATCTGCTGCTGCATTGCGTACGCGAAGTTTTTTTACCGTGACATCATGTACTTCGATGCTGCCATTGCTGTCCCTATCACCTCGTATCCGAAGACCAAAATTGTTGAGCGTGACGCCATTGCCGGGTGCGCTAGCATCGATAGTAATATTTGACCCTTTGACATCGATGTCACTCGATAAATTGATCGTGCCTTCAGCGTTGAAATATACATGCCGGTTACTTTGCGAAACCGCGTCGCGCAAACTACCTACGCCATTGTTATTAAAATTTGTCACCAAATAATAATCTTGCGGAAGCCCGATACCCATAATCTCCTGACCGATCGCGCGGTGCGTATCGCGCACATTTTGTGGCAATTCACGCGTCGATACTGTACACTCGGTTTTTAAATCTCTAATGCCGTCATGGTTAAAATCAGGGCAGTATGTATACACATCGACATACGGCGCACACTCGGGCGCAAGACTCACTTTGCCATCTCCGTTTGTATCACGGCAAGTATTCGTCGCAAGCAATGTTTGATACCGGTACGAACACTCAGTTTTTACCTCGATACTACCGTTTGCGTTATCATCCTTACAAAGACGATCTTCAAAATTGTCCCACACCCAATTTGCGATACCCACCACATCAGGATCAGATTTTGCGAGTTCATAATAATTAGTTGCAAACTCTGCAAGATCCTCTCGCGGGATACCTTGTACCGCATGATTTGGTCCATGCCACCATGCATCCCCTACGATAAAAATCTTTTGATCATCGCGTGAGCGCTTTGATTTGAGTCGTTCATACGATTCCATCCACGCATCGCTCTTGCGCGGATCACGCACGCCGTACGCATCGAATCCGATGTAATCGATAGATGTCGGAACCTTAAGTGATTCGATACATGTTGGTGGAGTGGTCGTCGCGGCATCGAGCGGGCGCACACATCCAGTACCCACACCAAGCCCTGGGACTGCCTCTACGATCAATGACTTGATAGTTGGGAAATCACGCTCGATACGATCGGCTGCTGCCTGAATCTCTGCGTTGGTATGGTTGGTCCATATGGGTTCATCAGAAAAATAAAGAGCTGTGATACTATTTTTATTTGTATTGATAACTGTGCGATAGCTAGTCAAAAATGAATCCCATGATGCGTCAGTGAGTGGGTGTTGATTGAGATATACGATCGGCGAAAGACCTGCGGCAATTGCCTGCGTGATACGGTCGGGGTGCGCAAAAACAACATTGGTATACGCATTGGCACCCAATACGCCATCTTCGAGACGACCGTCTGTGTAGTAACCGTAGTATTTAAGACTTGCCGATCTCGGTAGCGGCGTACCTACAAAACCGCCTGTGAGATTAAAATTGATTGGACCAGCAACGGTCACCGCGCCCTTGCCCTCAACATCAACAGCGCGCACCCATAGCGTATGGGTGTTGCCATCGCGATACGCGTCAGGGATTTTAAATGTATCAAACCCATGATTGCCTGTGATGCCGGCGTTAGTATTTACATCTCCCCGAAAAGCATTCGTCTTACTACTACCAGCGAAAGTGCCGCCCGTATCATTTGCCGCACGATCTATATAGTAGTGTACATCGATACTTTTTGAGCCTGATTGTGGATCAAATGCCCAACCAGTCACAACGCCGTCAGTACTCACGTTGTCGATAAATCCACTCACCGTAGGTGTAACAGAAACATTTGCCCCGCATGCAGCACCAAACCACTGCTGTCCCTCCTCCATCATAACAAAACCAAAAATAGGATTGGTCCCCGCGCTAGTAGGACTGCGATACACGCCGGGTTTGAGCGGCGCTTGTGCGGTAAATGAAATAGTGACCTCCGCGCCAGAGGCGACTGATCCTACCGGTAATACGCCTCGCGATGGCTGCCAGACAATCGGCTGACCGATACTCCCCTCGTACGGACCGAACTTATAACCGGTACCGCTATCGCGCGTAGGCGCGGGATTCCATGTGAGTGTTCCGGTATTTTTAAATTTCATCGTGACCGGAAATGATTCTCCTGCGATAATTGTCGCAGGAACGCCCGTGATACTGACGCACTCGGCGTTACGCGTACCTGCGGGCGGTGTTACCTGCGCCAAACTCGTCGAGACACCCGTACTCACAATCCCCCCCGCAAACAACACAGCTACAAACACTGCGTCAAAGAGTGCCAATGAGAGTACCCAAGCATCGTGGCGATGCGTGTGGAAGGTTGAGTTCATTTACTATTTTAGAAGTTGTTCGAGCTCGTTGATGCGGATAAGTAAATCAGCAAGCATTGCTGTAAGATCTTCTCTTTCGCGACTACTCATCTGCAATGTTTCAGAGTTAAAAGTGGTGCCGCCCTCGATAGTGACAGGAATAGTAACTATATCGAGCACGCGCACATCTTGAACGAGCTCTACTATGACCGATGCAGGTCCATTTTGTAGAGAATCTCCCCTCTCAGCGCTAACTGAGATCTGTACATCACAAGCACCAGGCTGTGCGATACCCGCACCCTTACCACACGGTACCAATTTAGAATAACTTGATATCTTGAGTAATCCTTGCTGGATCGATGTCCGTATTATGATGTTTGAAAACTTTGACTGCGTACTATTGGTAAACAATGCACGCACAATGCGTGATTGGCCTCCAACGACAAGCCGTGGAATCGACATCGTAGCTTCGTTGAGTGAAAGCTGCGCTAATATTGCTTTTTTGAGATATGTCTCCGACGACCAACCTGGCGCACCCGAATCATATTTTATATACCACCAGACATGTCCATCAGCAACTTGAGGTCCCGCAGTAATGACACCTTGATCACCATCCGCCTGACGAGAAGCAATGGGCCCCGTGAGCATAGGATTTTTGCGAGCAATAAGAATATTTGTATCCGCAACCTCCATACGATCTCCCATAGAAAGTAAGGATGGTGTTGGCGGCGGTACAGGAGTCGGTGGGGGCGGGTTTACTGGAGGTGGAGGAGGGATTGGTGTTGGAGGCGGTGGGGGTGGGAGAGGTGTGGGAGGTGGAGGACTTACGGGAGGCGGTGGGGGCGTTCCTGTTTGTGTAATAGGAATTTGTACATCGATATATTTAGAATATAAATCACCCACATCTTCATACCCCGGCACATCTTGTACCGAATAGTACACACTTATTCTTGTTCGAAGCGTACCGACAGACTCATTTGGAGAAAGTGTTATTTGAACCTGTCCGGAACAGGTTGGCTTACACTTATCCTTATTGAGAGAATACGTTCCCTTGAACCACTCGTATGTGCCATCGAGCACCTGAATGTTTGGAATTGACGCATTCAAATTCACATCGATAGGATTTGCAGAACCCGGAATCAAGTTCGCTGTAAACGGTATAGTGACACTTCCACCCGGTTTTACTGACGCCGGCAGCGCACCGAGAGAAAGATCAAACGTAAATGGCAATGGCTTTGGAGGTGGCGGTAAATCGCTCAACTCGACGACAAGTTTCTCATCGGGAGCGGTGCCGCCTGCACTCAAAACTTTTATGGTCCAACCACCGAATACCGGATCTGGATCGGTGAAGCTCTGACCAACAGGAATAAAATATCCTCCGCCGCCTGGCGTGCCATCAAGAAGATGAGTGGTACCACCATTAAACGGAGAGAAGTTAAATCCTGCTCCCCGCAAAAATGCTCCCTGCATCGCAGCAGACCCAAACTTGGCATCAAGACCTATCGGCTGGCGAAACTCGATATAGAATCTTCTAAATGGATCTCGATCTCCTGTCGCCCCCTTGCCCGGTGTGATAACGAGCACCTTTTTGCCCCCCGCTCGCTCCAGAGGTGTAATGGTAAAAAACCCATTACTAAGAACATCGACAGCCTCGTCTTCTTTGAGTGCGCCCCACATGAGTTTGTGTCGCGCATTCATATGTCCCATGCTCCCTGATATACCCATAACATCATACGGATCGCCGTATTCACCATGCGTACATGCGTTCACATTAGAAAGGAGTGTTTTGCCTGCGCAGGTTAAGGTCGAAGCATGCCCCGGGCCAAAAGTATGACCGATCTCATGGGAGACATGGCCCGCAGAAAAACTTGAGACCAGAAATCCTTTTAATCTTACGACCGCTTCTTGATCATTAGATTTAAATACGGATGCTGCGGCATATCCCGCACCAGAGCATCCAACCGTGTAAATACCAAAATGAGTATACTCTCGATAATCGATATCTCTATCACCTAGACGCAAAGCTTCGTCTTGCTGCTTTGCGGTATTGCAGCCACCTAAATCACTTCGCTTGAGTGTTGGAGATGTATACGGTCCGTAGATATCGAAAGAAACTTTTTTACGACCATAAGAGATTTCATTGAAATAACTCGTGATCGTGGCCATTTGCCCGCGCATGTATGCTTGATCAAAAGATCCACGATCATCTTTTGCTAAAAACATAATGACAGCAACCTTTGCTTCGGGGAGAGTAGTATCGACGACTTCAACCTGCAACGCAGATATTTGTGGACTAGCTAGAGGAGCGATAATGCCATCAAGTGCCACACCTTCTACCCTCATCGTTCCTATCGTGCCTGCCTGCTGGATATAACCTGTCACCTCATATACCTCCTCCCCCGCCTCGATGACCGTTCTGCTCACCGTAATATTTGATTCAAAATTATCAATATGCTCCGCCCGTGAAGAACCTAGAATAATCTTTCGCTCTTCAACAAGTTTCTGAAGGTCTTCGGGTAGCGTTGCGCGAATATTTGGAGCGAGCGCAAATGCAGCTGCCTTTTCTTTGTTAACCCTGACCAAGCGTGCCATAGCAGTCTTGCGTCGCTGGAGTGCTTGGCGCAATGCATTTTTTACTACTTGATCTGAATTTGCTTCGAACGCTGCTTTTTTTGCAAGTACATCAGCGTTAAACTCTGCTGCTGTGCGTTTTTCTTTTGTAGAATTTAACAGTACACGAGTTTCTTGCCCGACAGCTCCCTGCCGGTCGCCCAAAAGACCGTGTTTCATCTGAAATCGTGTTACCGCCTCGACCGTGAGATCACCATAGTACCCTGTCACAACCCCCTGCGGATATACCGAAGGATCGTTCTTCAACACTTTTTGCAACTCAAATACTTGAGTTACAACATTCTGACTGCTTCCTTTTTGGAGATCGGAAACGAATGGCCCCGCTACTACATCGTCTACCTCAATTTCTTCTTCTATGATCACATCGCGCGTTATTGATACCTGAGCTAAAGAAGTATTAGTTGTCAGCGACACTCCAAGAA
>SICQ01000018.1 GCA_009691385.1 Candidatus Ryanbacteria bacterium | reverse complement strand
TGAACAAAAATATATCAAAAATCAAAGCAATAGCAAAAGACGTGTATAAGGTGCTTGGGTCGGGGGTTACTGAATCAGTATATGACAAAGCCATGCAGGTTGGGCTTCGTTCAGCAAAGATCAGGTATGACTCACAAAAAGTAGTAGAGTTGCTATACAAAGATCATTATGTAGGCGAGGGTTATTTAGATCTGATCGCGCATGTTGGCACAGAAAGGATACTTGTCGAGTTAAAGGCAGTATCGGGCGAGCTCGGGGCTGCAGAAGATACACAGATCAGAAACTATATGAGGCGTCTCAAAATCAAGCATGGTTTACTTATAAACTTCCAACAACCCGGAAAAAAAGAAGGTAAAGCCCAACTTGAGTTTAAAGAAGTCAATCTATGACGTACCAACAAGCTTGAGTATGTGGGTATAACGCAACACACATGCAAAAAAATACATTTACTATGCGAGCTCGAGTATGGCTTTATCATGGGCCTAGTGCATGGCATTTTATTACGCTTCCTAAAAAACAGTCGGCAACAATCAAAAAAATATTTGGTGAAGTCGCACGAGGATGGGGCAGCCTGCCGGTCGGAGTCACGATTGGCGGTACGACTTGGAAAACATCGATTTTTCCAGATAAGAAAACAGATGCGTATCTTTTACCATTGAAAGCTGATATTCGTAGAAAAGAGGATATAGCAAAGGATGATATGGTTACTTTTTCGATAGAAATAAGGGTGTAATCACAAATACTATGCGGAAGTATACATTGTGGTCGTAAAGAGATAGTATGAGCGCATTACTTATAAAAGTTATTTATTTATGAAAAAGTTTATAGCACTGTATATCATGCCTGCCGCCGCAATGGCAGAGATGATGAAGGGTAGAACACATGAAGACATGAAGGTTGAGATGGATGTATGGATGACATGGGCAAAGTCACACAAAGAGATCGTTGACCTCGGTGCACCACTTGGTAAAAACAAGCGAGTAGCCGCAAGTGGCACAACTGAAGTTTCAAACGAAATCGGTGGATATTCACTTTTGGAAGCAGAATCACAAGATGCCGCAGCCGCAATCATGGCTGACAGTCCGCATCTCAAAATGCCGGGCGCATATGTCGAGATCATGGAGTGCATGTCGATGGGGGTATAGACGCAAGAAGATTTTTTCGAGTATTAAGTGGTAAACTATACATATGAACGAACCAACGCAATATGCACAATGGTTAAAGCCTTGGTGGTCTCCACCCGCATGGCTTTTTGGTCCTGTGTGGACGGTGCTCTATACGATCATCGCAGTTTCTTTCGGTACGGTTTTTTATAAGGCGGTCACCGGGAAAGTCTCGTGGATAGTAGCGCTACCGTTTGCACTCAATCTTTTTTTTAATCTTATCTTTACGCCGATACAATTTGGACTGAAAAATAATTTTCTGGCATCGATTGATATCTTGCTCGTGGTTGGCACGCTCATGTGGGCGCTCTATGCCGTGTGGCATGCCGCACCCGAGCTTCGCTGGGTGGTCTATGCTAATATTCCATATCTTCTGTGGGGTACTTTTGCCACCTGTTTGCAATTAACCATCACCTATCTCAACGCATAATATGTTTATTAAATTATACGCAATCGCATTACCTGTCTTCTTTGCTATCGACATGATTTGGCTTGGGTTGGTGGCCAAAGGGTTTTATCGTGCACAAATAGGTTCACTCATGAAGTCCGATATAAATTGGGCAGCAGCCATCATCTTTTATCTTATCTTTATTACTGGTCTTGTAGTGTTTGTTATCGTTCCTGCGGTGGAAAAAGGTTCTTGGATGCACGCCGCGCTTTTCGGTGCGCTGTTTGGTTTGGTGTGCTATGCCACATATGATCTGACTAACTTAGCAGTTGCAAAAGATTGGCCACTGTTGGTGACTGTTGTCGACTTGATTTGGGGTGCGGTATTGGCAGCATCAGTATCTACGGTGACATATTTTATTGCCACATATATCAGTTGATGCATTATTATCTGACGCTCATCGGTATATTGTTTGTATACATGAGCTTGTGGTTCGTGATTTCTTTGATTAAACAAAGAAATGATGTAGCTGATGTAGCATGGGGTCTGGGCTTTATACTCGTGACATGGGTATCTTTTGTTCTTTCCAATGACTCTGGCTCTCGAGGATTGCTTGCAGGTGTTTTGGTGAGTATTTGGGGTTTGCGTTTGGCGTGGCATATTCATATGCGTAATAGGGGTAAGGCGGAAGACTATCGGTATCTCGCGTGGCGCAAACAATGGGGCGAGTGGTTTTACGTGCGTTCGTATTTGCAGGTGTATCTTTTACAGGGCGCGTTACTCTTTGTTATTAGCTTGCCGGTATTGCTTATTAATAAAAATGCCGGAACAGAGCTCAACTTTTTGGATATCCTTGGTGTATTAGTTTGGCTCACGGGATTTTTCTTTGAAGTGGTTGGTGATGCACAGTTAGCGCGGTTTATCAAAGACCCCGCAAACAAAGGTAGGCTGATGCAGAGTGGGTTGTGGGCTTACACGAGGCATCCAAATTATTTTGGCGAGGTCACGCAGTGGTGGGGCTTGTGGCTTATCGCACTCTCAACTCCACAAGGCTGGCTTGGTATCGTTGGGCCGCTCACCATTACTTTTTTAATTTTGAAAGTTTCAGGAGTTCCTATGCTGGAAAAGAAAATGGCTGAACATCCTGACTTTGCTGGATATGAGCGCAGGGTGAGCATGTTTATCCCATTGCCTAGGAAATATGATTGATCTGGATTTTGTCGGATTATTTATCCTCATCTCCGGTTTTATCATTGGCCTTGGAGCGGTAACGGTTATTGATATCCATGGATTTTTAGGGCGCAAATCACATTATTGGACCGAAGCGACAACTCGGACGCATAAAATAACAAAGCCGATGATCTGGGCCGGCATTATTTTAGGCGTCGTCGGGGGCATCATATTTTTTAGAAACGAACCGTTTGTCGGCGTGCCGATGTATCTTGTCTTTATCACTGTCGTGCTTATACTCAACGGGCTCTTTTTGTCTTTTCGTGTGAGCCCCTATCTTTTGCAGAAAGAAAAAGATGGTAGAGCAGCAGAGCTGCTGCCAATATTGTGGCAAAGAAAAATAATAGCTAGTTTAATATTTTCTGATCTCGGGTGGTGGGGAGCTTTGGTGATTTTTGTTTGGTATCTTGTGACAACATAAGATGGAAAGACAAGATCGAATGCAGGTCATTGTCGACGACCTGATGCAAAGACGGTATCGCTATACGCGCACCGCGCCCGCAGGTAAAAGCTTTCATCTTGATTTTAAGCCGCAGCTTACTCCTAAAGAGATGTTGGCTTTGGGTGTTTTTGGCGGGCGTTATATGCGTGATTGCCGGCGCGAGTTTCCCAAAGATTGGTTTGTCCGCGCGAAGTTGCACCCGAAAGGAAAGCTAGGGCATGACAAAAAATTAAATTACTTTGGGGTCGATGCAAGTCAGTCGCTAGATGTTTGGCGTAAAAAGGGTTGGATACATCCGCAAGATCCGCGCGGGTGGTTTCAATGGTATTGCCGCTACTATATGGGTAGGCGCTCAGCTGATGATGAGCGGCAGATAAGCAGGTGGCGTGCCATGGCACGGCATGTAGCTCAGCTAAAAAAACACTGCCGTCGTGGTGATATGGTCTGTCGCCCGGTACAGCGCCAAGCTCTCTTGCATTGGGCGTATGACGCACGAAAGCTTTAGCCAAAATTGTTGCAGCGTGCTATAACAATGGTATGAAAAAACTCCTCGGGGCTATAGGGATTCTTCTGTTTTTGGCGCTTCTTTTTTGGATTTTTAACGCCTATATTTATCGCGAAAAGGAGCGTGATGAAGGCGTAAACTTTGATTATAAAAATAGTAGTTATTTTATCGACGGTCAGCTCATAACGCTCAAAGATGGCGTATCAGAAATACCCGCAGCTCCCGGATCTGCCACCATGATCACCACGCGATATTTTGGCAACGCAGTCGAGGCGGATTTGGACAAAGACGGCGATACTGATACGGCATTTTTGGTCACGCACAATACCGGCGGATCAGGTACCTTTTATTACCTCGTGGGTGCTATCAAGGAGGTGAGTGGATATCGGGGTACCTCAGGCGTGTTGATAGGTGATCGCATCGCTCCGCAAACCACTGAATATCGCAATGGCAATGTGATCGTAAACTATGCTGATCGCGAGCGCGGCGAGCCCATGACCGCCGAGCCTTCAGTCGCCGAAAGCTTGCACCTTAGATATAACCCTACTACAAATGATTTTGGCGAGATCGTGCCTGAGTTTGAAGGTGAGGCTGACCCCAGTGTGATGAAGCTCAACATGAAAACGTGGGTATGGATAGAAACTCTCTACAATGATGAGCGTGTAGTAAAACCAAAACAACCACAAGCTTTTACACTCGAGTTTCTTGAGTTCGGGCGTTTTGGGGCAACCACTGATTGCAACCAAATGGCCGGTAACTACACACTAGGTGCTGACGATGCTGTCGTATTTGATGGCGCAATCTCTACCAAAAGATATTGCGAAGGCTCGCAAGAAGGCGAGTTTGCAAAGCTACTCGAAAACACTTCGCACTATAAGTTTACTTCACGAGGCGAGCTTATCTTGGATTTTAAATCTAATGGCGGCACAGCAATCTTTCGGTAGATGAGCCAAGCCAACGGTTCGCTTGTGCCTACAAGCATTGCCGTGCGGGCTGCCTAGGTCCGTCTTCCTCTCATCTTCGCGCTCGCGGGTTCACCGCGAGCGTTTTTCATGCTAATTTTCTTATATGCCAACACAAAAAGGAAATCTAACCAAAATTGTTCGTGATATATTGCGCGACGAGGTGCGCGGTGACGTTAATGCGGCACTTCGCAAAATGGCGCCTGGGTATTCGATGACATGGGTGTATCAGGCAAAAAACGGTACACTTTTTCCGCGTGCTGATGTTGATATAAAAAAAGAGTTGAAAAATGCCTATAAAATTCGCGGCCGCAAATATGATATCAAGCATGTCGCTGAAGGAAAAAATGTTGTGTTTGTAGAACTTATTGAAAGCTACCCTGACTCGAAGACCAAGAAGGTATTTCGTACACCGCTGGTGCTTGTGCTTGAGATGAAGGGCGGAAAGGTCGCTCGGGGTAGGCATTATTGTGACCCGCGCCTTTCATATATGTTTTTGAGTAAAAAACAGGTGGGTGATATATTTAAGATGAAGAAGTAAAAGAGGTTTGGTATACTAAGGTCAATGAATCTTCACCCTATCTTTGTACATTTTCCCATAGCGTTTTTGACTATCTATACGCTTATGGAGTTTGTTGGGTTTAAAAGGCTCACAGAGCACGCCTCGTGGTTTTACATCAAAGCCTTTTTACTCATCCTTGGCACGGGAAGCTCATTTGCTGCACGCCAAACGGGTGAGATGATCGAGGCGCAATTTCGTGGTGGTCCGCAGACAAAACTATTGGAGATGCACGCGCTGTGGGCAAATATCACCATCGCTTTTTTCTGTGGCCTTTCACTCTTGTATCTTGCGGCATGGGCGCGGCGCGATTTGGTGCAGGCGCCGATGATAGGCCGTATCATAGCACTGCCGGTAATCTCACAGTTCATGGCGCTCGCTGGGCGCGTCTACGATCTTTTTGTAAATAGTGCGCTCATGATGATTGCAGCGCTCATCGGTCTTGTGTTGATGACGATCGTAGGCGGTCTCGGTGGCGCGTTGGCCTACGGACCCAACATCGACCCGGTGGTCAAATTTGTGTACGACCTCTTTTTTTAAAATCTTTTTTGCGTTATACTGCGTTATACAAAAATAGCTTATTCATTAATTTCTAAAAAATTATATGGCAGAGATAACACCAAAAACACCCACACGCGTACCGCAGGTCACATTCAAAACTCGCGTACGTGACGAGTCAGTAGGCGGTGACAATCCATACCGCTGGCAAGATGTCACTTCAGACGAATATTTCAAGGGTAAAAAAGTTGTAGTCTTTGCACTCCCCGGCGCATTCACGCCTACTTGTTCGTCGACCCATTTGCCGGGCTATGAAAAATCATATGATGAGTTTAAAAAACTCGGCGTTGACGAAGTATATTGTCTTTCGGTCAATGATGCGTTTGTCATGAACCAGTGGGGCAAGCATCAAAATGCAAGCAAGATAAAGTTGATTCCTGATGGTTCAGGCGAGTTTACCCGTCAGA
Organism: Candidatus Ryanbacteria bacterium; assembly: GCA_009691385.1. Taxonomy (GTDB): domain Bacteria; phylum Patescibacteriota; class Minisyncoccia; order Ryanbacterales; family GWA2-47-10b; genus SICQ01. The sequence goes on along the minus strand of SICQ01000018.1, from coordinate 5,075 downwards.
TGGGCATGCTTGTCAAAAAAGATGATCTTGGCTTCGGCGAACGCTCATGGAGGTACAGCATGTATGTTGAAGACGGCGAGATCAAAGAAATCTTTGCGGAAGCAGGTTTTACCGATAATTGTCCGACAGATCCATTTGAAACCAGTGACGCAGAGACGATGCTCAAGTATTTGCGAGCTCGCAAGTAAATAAAACTCTCAAAAATAAGTTCGCCCACACGGTGTGCCGTGTGGGCGTTGAGCAATTGGTTTTATGACTCTCGCTCTGAGTCGATCGTGGGTCAGCGGGTGAAGCTACGCCGGATGAGGTACATCATACCGCCAGCGAGCCATGCACCTTCGGCCCAGAGGAGTGCCTTGTCGGCGTGGAGCATGAGTCGGAGTGCCGGCTCAAGCATGGTGCCGTAGTCCGCAGGCAGGAGGCCGCAGGCGAGCTTGATCGCCCACAGGTTGAAGTCGAGGATCCAGACCAGCGCACCAGGCGCCATGTACCAGATCCCGATGATGATGCCGATACCGATGATGTACGAAAGGACTCGCAAGATCGTATTCAGCATTTGGTAGCCCTCCTTGGGCGGCAAGAGCCTTGCGGCTGGGTTTACTTTTATCGAGGATTCTATTGATAATTATACTATATTTATGTATATTTGTCAATATCTAAAACGGCTTACCATTGCTTATTTTTTGAACATATAGTATAGTAGGGAAGTCTTAATAAGCCCCAAAAGGGACTTTTTATTTTTAGGCCAAAACATGGATATTCGAAATATTGCAATTATCGCACACGTGGACCACGGCAAGACTACCTTGACCGATGCTTTGATGCGTCAAACAGGTGTTGTCGCTGAAGGCATCTCGATGGATTCAAACGCGCTGGAACTTGAGCGTGGCATCACCATCTATGCTAAAAACACGGCTATTTTTTGGAATGATACAAAGATCAATATAGTAGACACGCCCGGTCACGCAGATTTTGGTTCTGAAGTAGAGCGCGTGCTTCGCTCGATTGACTCGGTATTGCTGGTTGTCGACGCGCAAGAAGGCCCTATGCCACAGACACGCTTTGTGCTCAAAAAATCACTTGAGCTTGGTATCAAGCCGATTGTGGTGATCAACAAGATTGATAAGCCAGCGGCAGACCCCGCCCGGTGTGAAGAGCAAGTGCTTGAACTCTTTTTGGAGCTTGGGGCATCAGACGCGCAGGCAGATTTTCCGGTGGTTTATGCGATTGGCCGTGAAGGTATCGCCAAGAAAAAACTTACTGACGATTCAAAAGATTTGACGCCACTGCTCGAAACGATCCTCTCGCATGTAGCTGTTGCGTCATCTGCCGAGCGCGCAGCATTGCCGCTTCGCCTCCAGCCGTTTAACCTCGCGTACGATAATTTTTTGGGGCGTCTTGCTGTCACTCGTATTTACGAAGGCACCGTGTCAGTAGGCAAGCAGGTATTTATCAAAAAACCTACTGGCGAGACACGCGCAGGCAAGGTAACCAAACTTTTTACATTCAAAGGACTTGACCGTGTTGAGGCCGAGAGTGTTTCTGCAGGTGATATCGCGTTGGTCGCCGGATTTGCTGATATTGATATCGGTGAGACGGTTGCCGAGAGCGCTGATGCAGAACCATTGCCCGCGATCGCGGTAGACGAGCCAACTATCGCGCTTAACTTTTTGGTAAACAGTTCGCCACTTGCGGGTCGTGAAGGTAAGTTTGTGACTTCACGCCAGATCCGCGAATATCTTGAGCGCGAGCTTGAGGTCAATGTGGGTTTGCGTATTGATTTTTCTGCTGCTGATAGTTATCGCGTGTTTGGCCGAGGTGAATTGCATGTAGCGATTTTACTTGAAAATATGCGTCGTGCGGGTTATGAGCTTCAAGTATCACAACCACAAGTTATCATCCGCGAGCAGGGTGGCAAAAAATTTGAACCGTTTGAGGAAGTAGTAGCTGATGTGCCTACAGAGTTTCAGGGCTCTGTAATCGAAAAGCTCGGGCTTCGTAAATTTGTCATGAAAGATTTGCGTATGGAAGGCGAGACGGTGCGTATGATTTTTGAAGGACCCACGCGCGGTCTTTTGGGTTATCGTAGCTCGTTTGTTGTCGATACCAAGGGTGAAGGTATTTTGGCTTCGCGCTTTGTGGAGTTTCGTGAGCATGCGGGCGAGATAAAAAAACGTGCTGTCGGTTCTATGATCTCGATGACCACTGGCAAGGCGCTCGGCTTTGCGCTTTGGAACTTGCAAGATCGTGGCACACTCTATATCGGCCCAAGTACCGAAGTATACGAGGGCATGGTGATCGGTAACACAGCCAAGGGTGAAGAGATGATGGTCAATCCGACCAAGGGTAAACAGCTGACCAACATGCGATCAAAATCATCTGATGAGGCGATTGACTTGGTGCCAGCGCAAGAGATTACTATTGAACGCGGTTTGGAAGTGATGGCCGAAGATGAATATCTTGAGATCACACCTATCAGCACACGCATCCGCAAGATGTATCTGACGGAGGCCGACCGCATTCGCGCGCGCAAGAAATAAGCGTGCTAGACTATATATAAATGACACAACAAAATTCTTCAGAAGGTTTCTATGGTCTTGGCATTGCGCCGGGACTTTTGCAGATTTTAGAAAAATTAAAATTTATTACTCCTACACCTATCCAACGCCAAGCGATTCCTGTCGGCGTCGAGGGTAAGGATGTCGTCGGTATCGCGCAGACGGGTACCGGCAAAACGCTCGCATTCGGTATTCCGATGGTACAGCGTCTTGCGCAATCAAAAGGCAGAGGATTGGTATTACTCCCTACACGCGAACTCGCGTTGCAGGTAGATGAAGTACTCCACACCATTGGCAAATCACTCGGGCTTCGTACTGCCGTGCTCATTGGTGGCGCATCAATCCGCCCACAGATCCAAGCGATCAGACGCAATCCACATGTGATTGTCGCAACCCCCGGCCGTCTCAATGATCATTTGGAACAAAAAACACTTACACTCTCGACCGTACATATGCTCGTGCTCGATGAAGCAGACCGCATGCTCGATATGGGTTTCTTGCCGCAGATCCAACGCATTCTCAAAATGTTGCCACAAGAAAAACAAACCATGCTTTTTTCCGCAACACTCTCGCCAGAAATTATGAAGATAGCATCATCTACTATGAAATTGCCCGTGCGCATTGAGATCGCGCCACAAGGCACGACTTCTGAGCGCGTGATGCAAGAACTCTTTATCGTTAGAAAAGATTCCAAAAACCGTCTGCTCGAGAAAATTTTGACCGAGTATCATACCTCCACGCTCGTCTTCACACGCACCAAGCATGGCGCATCACGCGTGATGCGTTCAGTACGCGTCATGGGTCACAGCGCCGCAGAGATTCATTCAAATCGTTCACTTGGTCAGCGTAGAGAAGCGCTCGAAGGTTTCAAATCAGGAAAGTATAAAGTATTGGTAGCGACTGATATCGCCGCGCGTGGTATTGATGTCACCGGCATTGAGCTTGTGATCAACTATGATCTCCCATCAACCGCCGCTGACTATGTGCACCGCATCGGCCGTACGGCTCGCGCAGGTGCTGCAGGTCGCGCTATTTCATTTGCGTTGCCCGAAGAACAGCGCGACATTCGCGATATCGAGCGTTTGATCCGCAAAAACTTAGATCGCTTGCCGCTACCAGAACTTCCACCTGACAGACCTCGTGCGGACAATCAGCCAAATTATGACGAGAGCAAACCGTTTCCGCCGCGCGGCAATGTACGTCGCCGCACACCGCGTTCACCAAGTCCTTTTGCAAACAGAAGTCGCCCAAGCTCCCCAAACCGTTTTCGTAGGCGAGATAGTGGAGGTGGCGGAGGTTTCGGAGGTCGCTAGAAATTAAAAAAAGACCCGCAAGAGCGGGTCTTTTTGTTTGCAGAGATTTTTATTTGCAGCCGAGTGCTGTTTTGCACTGAGTTTTTTCCGGCTCTTGGAGGTTTGCGCATGCTTGGCATTGCATGGCTTTGATGTCAGCTCCACCAGCAGGCATACCTCCTGTTGGTTGCTTGTCCATCATACCGCCTTGCATCATACCTGCCCCTTTCATCATTTCTTGTATATCCATAAACTCAACATTGCTGGGGCGTTGGAATATGTTTTCATCAGGCGACCATGCGCCGCATGAGTAGTCAGTCTCTTTATTTACATCTGCCGTACCCTGCTGTTTATTTTCGGGCTTATCAAAATCAGCAAAGTTCATCATCATGCCTTGTGGCATTGATTCACCCCATACATATGCTTTGTCGTTCTCGACGATCATGTGGCTGTTTTCAGTCTTGCCCGCGGCCACTGATGTAAAGTCACCACGCATACGACCACGCATGACGTATACAGTGCCAGATGAATCTGAGTTTTCTACTTTGTTGGTAAAGGTACATTTTTGCGGAGAGTTTACCGCCAAGAGCGCTTTGAGCGATGTTTTTTGGCTCATCATGCGTTCACCGCCACCCGGCATGTTGCCGACGGGTCCTTTAAAAAGAAAGATCGCAGCACCGAGTACCACAACCCCACCTACTACTGCTAAAAGAGTTTTTGTGTTCATGGTGTTAGTATAGAAAGTATATGGCGCGTGACAAGGGATTTCATGATTATGTAATGAACGAGGTTTTTTCAGGTGTTGTGGGTATTTCGTCACGCGGGATGTTTGGTGGGTGGGGGATCTACAAAGATGGCGTATTTTTTGCCCTGATCGCCGATGGGCGTTTGTATTTTAAGGTAGACGATTCAAATCGAGCTGACTTTGAGAATGCTGGCTCGGAGCCGTTTCGGTACGAGAATAAAAACAAAAAATCCATCACGATGTCATACTGGGAATTACCCGCAGGGGTGATGGATAATCCCCACGAGCTAGAACAATGGGTTGATAAATCAATTTGCGCAAAAGGCAAAAAAGGGTAGAGTGTTAGGTATGGCTACACATCCCCATCGTAAGCTCCATAGATCAGCCGACGACCGCATATTGGCGGGTGTTTGCGGCGGTATCGCGGAATATTTTGATATTGATCCTGTATTGGTACGCATTGCGTTTGTTGTTTTCAGT
>SICQ01000017.1 GCA_009691385.1 Candidatus Ryanbacteria bacterium | reverse complement strand
AATGACTTGATCTCAGCCTCTTCGCGGTTGAGATCTTCAAGAGTGTCAGCGTATACCGTCAGATACAATCCAAAAAGAAAAAGCTTTTCTTGCGCTTGCGAGAGTTTGTCGCGCAAGTTTTCAAGATCCCGATACGCGGTATCGAGCATAGGGTCGCGCACAAGACCTTTTTCCTCTCGTTCCGATATTTGTGATTGTACCTCCGCTACTTTTTTACGGAGCTTGCGCAAGATAATACCAGTATCGACCGGGTGGAAAAACATGGCAATATCAAAGATTTTATCGAGGTTGATGACCCCCGCGAACCAATTGGTAGCAAGATAGCGTGGGTAGGCAAAGACAAAGATGGTGCGCGCGAATTTCTCGCCAAGGCGAATATAGCTCGAGCTTACCTCAAAGGCAGACGGCGCGATGACATCTTTGAGCCCTAAAATACCCGATTGATAGATTTCCTGTGGTACAACCGGCAAGACATCCATCCCCTCTTGTTTGCCTCCAAAAATATTAAGGATTGCCATATTATTTTTTCTCCGGCCCCCCACCTATCTGGGGCGCTTTCCCTTTTTCGGTTTCTTCAGGGTTATAGAGTCCGTAATATAATTCGATTAGTTCTTCGGTATTGAGAGGTACCGCACGCACACCCGAACGGACAAGCCCTTGGGTGACTGTGTCGACGCGCTGCCAAAGCTGTGTGCGATATTCGGCAAAGTTTTCTTCGGCGATAAATGGCTTCCCCTCTTCTTTTTTCTTGAATATATTTTTGATAGAATCCAACATCCCTTTTCTGTTTTTGAGTGCTGCTGAAGTCGGGTTAAACGGAATGACAATATAAAATGCTTTCGAGACAATATTACTTGTCTCGACAAATTCTTTGACAAAGGTGATGTATTCAGTGATTTGGATACGCAAAAGCTCTTGGGTTTCCGCTTTTTTGCGCTCACGCAATGTCTCTAAATATGGTTCGATATTGAGTTTACGCGACTGGATCATGATTTGTATGGAGAAATCAAGTGAATTGAGAAAGTTTTGGTACTGCGAGATGATCGCGTCTTGTTCGTCGGGCGATTTGAGCGCGAAGTTGAGACTTGAGGCCATAAGTACTGCACGCAGAGATCCGTCATGCATGATCACTACGCCATCGCGTATCTCTTCGATCGGTACGATGTCTTGTGACGCTTTGGCGTGGCGTGCGAGTTGTGATTGGGCGGCTGGAGGCATAGTATTAGTTATCTCGCTTAAGTTTTTCGTTGATATCGAGTGACCATGAGAGATTTTTAAGGCGACTCTCAGTAAGACGGGGCGCATGAGGAGTTGTCTGGCTCATGACGGGTTGTGTTGATTTTATTCTTTTATCTTCACGCTTCCATATATAGAGGCGCGTGCTGGTGATATGGTTGATAGCGTTGTTGAGTACCGCTACAAATGGTTGACCATTGATTTTAGCAAAGGCGAGTGAAAGAAAAAGGCTTACCCACGCGAGTGTGAGTGGCCAAAAAATAATACCGGGGAAACCAAGCCCAAAAAATAAGAGAGCTCCACCACCCGCGGCGAGCACATAGAGAAACTGTTTTGCCGAGAGCGGACCGATAATTTTATCTTCAATCTCGATATATTGTGGTACTTGAAATTGTTGCATAATCTAGAGTATTGGTTCGCGGTACACATCACTTGCCGCGTGGACAGCAGGCGCCGACGATTTTTTTGTATCACCTACCACTTCACGAAATTCAGGGGCTTTGGGCGCGATGCTCGATTGGTTTTGTGGTATAGAGGCTATGGGACGAGATTCTTCTTCCTGTAGTTTTTGCGGGAAAATCATAGGTGCTACCGATGGCTGACCTTTTGATTGTTTCTCGGCACCACCTTGCATGGGCATAGCAAATGATGAGGGTCGAAATGCTGGTGATGGATCCGCGTCAAACGCTCGCAAAGGAGCCACTTTTTCTGCCGGCTTCGGTTCTTTTACCGCTGAGAAAATATGGTCTTGGATAGGCAAAAATATTTCCTGATTGAGATCGGTGACAATCTCCCCCGCTTTTTGTGCCGATACCCCACATGTTTGCATAACATAGTCAGGAAATTCTTTCGCAGAAATAAGCCCGAGCATTACATATCCTATATCTTCCGCGAGCGCACCCATTTTATCGAGCAAGAGTCCGTGTTTTTTGCCGATCGCCTGTATTTTTTCAGATGTCGCTTCAGCAAAAATCGCATCCTTGATCGGATCAGGAATTTTGTCATAAGCGTCTAAAATTTGTTGTCTTTCAAATGTTTTCATATTTTATGGCGATGGCGATGGCGATGGCGGCGGGGGCGTAGAAGACGCGCTGGCACCTCCTGCAACTGACGGCGGACCCATTGGAATATCTCGTTTTGAAACTCTCCTGCCGTCCAGGATAACACCTTGGCCAGCGGTGGTTTTAAGCCACGCATCCAAGTGTTTATTGGTATTCGGGAGATCGTTGAAGAAGGCATTCGTATTGGCAGAACGTTCCGTATTATTAAGATTCTCGTATGATTTGCCCGACCCATTAGTTGCCGCCCCCCTTTCAATGATTGTTTGCAGTGTTGCCGCCCCCTGCGCCGTGCTCGCGAGTCTGCGTGCATCGATGGGCTCTGCCGATTTCAAGAATGCTTTGGCAAAGTAGTCATTTTCTGCAGCTGCGGGAGTGAGTTTTGCTATATTTTTTTCGGGCAAGCTTGCCATGTAGTCATCCATAAAGGTTTGGTATTCGTCCTTTGTTGACTGTAGGGCGTTGTCGGCAGGTTTCTCGACACCGTGGAGGATTCGGATTGCACCCGTCACCCCATTGATTTCTTTTGTAAGTTTTGCAAACGCATCGCGCGCGTTTGGATCAACAATGTCGCGTGAATCTTCCAATTTTTCTGTATCTATGTTGTTTTTGATAGCGGCGCGCTGGAAGTGGACATCATTAATAGAGTCCGTGCGGAGCTTCGCTAAATCTTTCTCGTTGAGTCCCTTTACATACTTGTCTACCTTATCTTGGTAGTCTTTCTCCTCGATTGCGGTCGCTCCAACTTCAGGTTTCTTCTTACCATGCAAGATTTTCATCGCCTGCTCGACACTGCCTGATGCGATAGCCACTTGGCGGTCGTAGTCTTTGTCAGGATCAGTATCGTGAATAGTTCTTGCAAACTGAACTTGCTCATCAGCATTCATTGCTTGGGTAACTCGTGCTTTTTCTTTATCATTCAACTTTGAATATGCACTTGCTTTGCCACGCGCGCTCCTACTACTAAGCATCATCGCCTGGCCCCTTGGCGTAAGATCTTGCACGAGCTTTCCGCTGCGCTCGGCTTCTGCTTTTCGGTCGGCAGCTCGTTTTTGTACGGAGGCGGCAGCAACACTACGCAAAAGTGGTATACGACCTAGACGGGTTTCCAATACTTTATTGGAAATAGCGGCTGGCACCGCGTTGAGTCCTTGACCAGCTCTTGTTTGTACGCGGTTGCCGATAGATTTACCTTTGCCGGAAAGATATTTGCTCGCTGATGTCGCCGCGCTCGCTCCCTGTATACTCATTTTTTGTGCTACCAAAAGACCGCCCGCCATAAACATAGTAAGTATGACAAAATTAAGGATGAGCTGGATTTTTTGGGTAAAGAAGCTCGCCCCACCTGATGCAAACGCACTTGAAGCAAACATTTTTTCTGCTAATCCGTCTGGGTCAGCATTGACCATTTTTGCGATGACACCATGGTTAATGGCAGTGATACTGATATAGAGTGTGAACATAAACGCAGGGTAGAAAAACGCGTGTTTGAAAAGAGTTTCAAACCATTCGCTTGTAAGGCTCGAGGTTCTCGGTAGTACCCAAAAAAGAAATGCAAACGGTGAGAGAATAAGCACAAACCATAAGACGACAATGCGCGTGATAAGCATAGCCATAGCGGCCATGAGTACAACCGAGACGACAACGATCATGATGATGGCAAATAGCTCAGCAATGACAATGTTGAGAAGCGTATCGGCAAGTTCTGGACCAGTAGGCTTTTTAGTATTCGGATCCCTCACGAGGAGTTTTGATGGTTGAAATCCGCTAATGAGCGTCGTTGAGATATCGAGTGTTGTTTGTATCTCGCCATTAGAGTCTTTCACAAAACTAGTGGCTTCAGTATCTTCACTTGTCGACATGCTGATATAAAAAGTATTTCCAAGAGCATTGGAAAAATCAATGAAGAGTCCTGTGATAGGCAAGCTAAAGTTGACAAGCAGTGCCGATACAATAAGTTTCCACAGGATTTGCTTCATGCCGTACGAATCGTAGCGGATGATGGTGGCGATCGATATGATGAGCAGAAAGAAAATATAAAAAATATTTGCTACATCACGCGCGATGATCCAACCAGTATTTACCAACGGTTGGTTGTGGAAGGCGCCGTTTTGCACGACGAGTACGATATTGAATATTTTTGCAACCACCCATAATAACCACGAAGCGAGTTGGACGACTGAAAATAAAATCTGCGCCGCCAAGTAGCTTAGGCAGGGGCCGAGCCCCCCCCAGAATGACTCCCATGCCCCGCAAGAACTCAAAGTATCCAACCCAATATCTCCAGGTTTGAAGCTTTCCGCAAACGCTGTTGATGTGCTTAGTAAAAAGAGTAAAAGCGTGAGCGCGAGTGGTAGGATGAGTGAAGGCCAGATTTTTTTATACAGATATCGCATAGATATTAGTTTCGTACTTCATCAAACCCTTTTTTAATAGCGCCTTGGATGGCTGCATTGACGAATTCAGCGAGAAGCTCATCAATCTCATCAGCGGCTATAATGCCTTCCATGTTTGATGAGATAGATGGTCGTACTGCGTCAGCGACTGCTTGACCGATGGTCCTGCTCTTATATTTTTTACACGCGCGTTCAAAGGAAGTTTGCCCTCCTTCTTCTGACACTGGCACTTCAACTTCTTCCCATTCGATACATTCGCGCACGGGCTTGTACCCTTGGCCGGTTTCGGTCTCAAGTTGGACATCCGCTTTGCGCACGCCCGCACGCAATATTTGTTCATCAAAAAGATTGAGTTGAAACCCTATAGCATTGTTGCTCCTATTGCGCATCTTAAACCAATTATCAAACCCACCTGATTCAAAGTTGTCAGTAAACCGTTCAAGGTTGCCCGCTACATCGTTGATGCTGCAGCCATTCATCCGTTGCCGTCTGCGATAATTGCCAAGCTCAAAGATAATGTCAGGCGCAAAATCTCTACAGAAAAAGTCAGGATCACCATTGATCTGATTGCCCAGCTGCGCGAGCAGAGCGCCCGATGCCTCATCACCCGCTTCCGCAAAGTATTGACCGGGGTTTTGTACAAAAAGGGGCCCCCCACCCTCAAATCCTCCTGCCATCCACGAGAGGGTGTCTTGGATAATCAGATCTTTTACTTGATTAGCGGCTACTTTTACAAGTAAATCTAGAGCATATTCTTTTACCCAAAGCCCGTCGGTAGCATAAGAGGTTATTCCATTTAAGATCTCTTGAGCTAATGTACTTACTTGATTGAGGATATCAGGGATGATATCCATAAAATCCTCAACAATGGTCGCACGAGCTGGTTGCACCCCACCAAAAAAGATACTCAAGGAAAGCGCTATGCTGATGATGTATTTCGCGTACTTCATGATTTTGGCGTGCTAAAATAGTATCTAGCGTAGCGAGAATCCTGCTCGGTAAAGACGATATTGTATTTTTGTGTTTCTTCTCGCGCGGTGGCGAGTACTTTCAGCCCTTCTTGCAAAAGGATTTTGTAGTGTTCTATGCCGATTATCCCCAAGATCGGATCGGTATCAAGAAGAGATATATGGTGTACCGCAAGTGCGGTATTCGCCATAAAATTAGTAAACTCAAGATGAAAGTCGCTGAGCGCGGGTGGCACTGGTACCCCTTTGAGCTCTGAGGCAAATCCTGCATATTTTGATCGAAACCCGGCGATGCGTTGCAATATCTCTTCGCGCTGACCATCGCTCATAGTAGTGCCATCTTCATTTTTTCTTTCTGCAAGGAGGGCAAATGCTCGGATGCTTCCAACCCCTCCAGATCTTGTACCGAGAGGAAAATATTTTTCACCGATGCGACCCATGGTATTGAAATAAGTTTTTGGATCGGCAGATGCATCAATGCGCAGATCGTTTTTTGTATAGGGGTCTCGTTGGTCGAGGATTTTTTCGGTTGCCACAATAGTATTATCCGTGACAACTGATTTTAATGAATCATTGAAATCATCGGTAGTGATGGTACCGTTTTCTTTGACGCGCCCCTCAATATAGTCAGATAGGGTGCGTCGGAGTTCTGTTGATGGCAGGGTGAGTCCCCCATCTTTATCAAGAATTTCATTTTGAAATGCCAGTGTGCTGGCGCGGTCAGTACCGTCAAGGATGCCATTGCCATCAGAATCAGGGTTTTGAGGGTCAGTTCCCGCAATCACCTCTTCCCAATCTTTGAGGCCATCAGTATCGGTGTCACGCTGACTTGCTTGATCGATCACTTGCGCTTTGATTGACCCTTTTGCTACCAGCTGTTTACTCTTGCCAGAGGCAACAAAGACCATACCACTTGCCGCAAGGATGGCGAGGAGCATAAAGATTAGTTTTTTCGAGGGAAGGTAATTCAAAACACAAGCGAAACACCTCACACAAAGGGTATTTTGCTATATATAGTATACACCTCTTATTTATCAATCATTTCGGCGTTTGTGTGGATAAGATGGTGTTTTTTGTTCTAAATCTTCGCAATATCACCCCACTCCTCCAAAGAGAGGTGTTGAGGGCGTTTATCTGACGCAATACCGAGGGTATTGCTCAATTTTTTGCGTTTACTACCAAAAGCTTTTTTGGCGAGCGCAAAAAAATGCTTTGGATCGATGTTGCGCTCGCGAAAAAATGCGTCAGATATGTCAGTGATGGCGATGACAGCTGAATCAACCTCAGGTTGAGGTTTAAAATAGGTGCGCGAGACTCGTTTGGCAATTCGTGCTTTGCCGTAGACCTGTACGGAGAGTCCTAAAAGATTCATGTCGGGTGGTTCGGCGGTAATGCGTTTTGCTACTTCATACTGCACCATAAGCACGATAGTCTCGGGTCGCGCGACGCCCGCAGGCGGTTCTAAAAATGTACGCAAAATCTTCGCGGTGATGTAGTAAGGAATGTTTGCGACCAGTTTGTAGTGCATAGGGAGTATGCGCGCAAGATCGACTTTGAGTATATCTCCCTCGATAACTTCTAATTTTGTTTTTGAAAAATTGTCGCGCATGTGGATTACAAGTCGTGGATCTTTTTCAACCGCGATGATGCGACCAGCGCGCGTTGAGAGCTTTTCAGTCAGCACCCCCTTACCCGGGCCGATCTCCAAAACAGTATCGGTAGGTTTGATATCGGCCGCATCGGCGATAAAACCCGCGACATCAGGAGAGCGCAAAAAGTGTTGCCCCATAAGGGTATTTGCCCTAAACGGTTTTTCTTCAACTTCAGAAGATGTCGATTGATTCTTCTTCATATGACGAATCTTGCGGTACTTGGTGCGCAAGGTCAATGCCTGATATGAGATGCTCGGGAATCTCTGATAAAAATCTTGACGGATCGTTAAACAGAGTCTGGCCCCACAACATACGTCGGCGCGTGAGTGTGATCATCACTTTTTCTCGCGCGCGCGTGACCGCTACATAAAAAAGTCTCCGTTCTTCTTCGATCTCGCTTGGTGTTTGCGAAAGACTGTGCGGGAACAGTCCTTCTTCAAGTCCCGCGATCACCACTACATCAAACTCCAAACCTTTTGCCGCGTGCGCCGTCAATAGTATGACTTGCGAATCTTTGTCTTCAACTTCGGTATCTTGTGTGGCAAGTGACGCCTCGGATAATAGTCGCTCAATGCCTTCGGGCGGTGCCTGTGCATCAAACTTTTTCGCCACACTGAGTAACTCTTTTACATTTTCTTGTCTGTCTACCTCGAGTTTGTTGCCTTTGTAGTATGCTTCAAACCCCGCGCGTTTGATAACCATAGTGAGTGCGTCGGTCGCATTTTTTGTCGCTACCGTTTTTTTAATGTCTTCCATGATGGCAAGAAAGGCGTTTATTTTTATCTCCTCTGACTTTGTAAGAGTGGCATTAGCAAAGTGTTTGAGCATGAGTACTTTGCCGATGCCACGCGCCGGAGTGTTCAAAATACGCTTTTTTGAGAGCATGTCGTCAGGATTGAGTGCATATTTGAGGTATCCGAGCACATCTTTGATCTCTTTGCGCTCATAAAACTTGACCCCCGCTATCAGGCGATACGCTATATTGCGCTTCAAAAATGCCTCTTCAATAGCTCGCGATTGGGCATTGGTGCGAAAAAGTACGGCTATTTCACTCGGTTTTACCCCTCGCTCGGCCAAAGCTTTAACATATTCGGCGATAAACATGCCTTCTTGTTTCTCGTTTTCGAGCACACAGAGTCCGAGCTGCTCCCCTTCTGTTTTGGTGGATCGGAGGGTCTTTTCTTTGCGTTCGGTATTGTTGGTGATGACCGCGTTTGCGGCCTCCAGTATAGCTTTTGTCGATCGGTAGTTGTTTTCAAGAGTAATAATCTTTGTTCCCTGCCAATCGAGCTCAAACTGCAAGATATTGCGCCAATCAGCCCCCCGCCACGAGTAAATCGCCTGGTCAATGTCTCCCACCACGGCTATATTGCGGTGTTTGCCCGCAAGCAGACGCGACAGGATATATTGGGCTTTGTTGGTGTCTTGATACTCGTCGATATGGATATAGTGCCAACGGTCTTCGTAGTATGCGCGCACCTCGTCTGACGACTGCAAAAGCATAACCGTTTTCATCAAAAGATCATCAAAATCAAGTCCTTTTACCTTCATAAGTCGCGCCTCATAGGCGGCGTAGAGGTTGCGCAGAGCTCTTTGAAATGGGCTATTGTCATCTGTTTGAGCGAAGGTGGAGGCGTCAATCATCTCTTGTTTGAGGCTGGATATGGCATTTTTGATGCGCGGTGGGGTGTAAGTATCAGGATCAAGCTCAAATTCAACAATAAGATCTTTGAGTATTTGACGCGCGTCTTCTTCATCGAGAATAGTAAAATAGCGCGGTATGCCGAGCGCGCGACCATGGTTTTTGAGGATATAGACGCCCAGCGAATGAAAGGTGCCTATAAATGGCTCGTGACCCTCATGGATCCGAATATGTTCACGCTCCAAAAGAGTATAGATGCGCTCACGCATCTCACCCGCCGCCTTGTTGGTAAAGGTGACGGCCAAAATCTTGTCTGCTGGCGTGCCAGATTTGATGATATGAGCGACGCGGTGAGCGACTGTCTTGGTTTTGCCCGATCCGGCACCCGCAATAATGAGCAAGGGACCGTCTTTTGCCGAGACGGCTTCCTTTTGTGCTTCGTTGAGCCCATCGGTGATTGCCATAAACCGAGTATAGAGGCGAGTCAGATATAAAGAAAGCGCGCCTAAAAAGCCAAAAAATCGTTGCTATGTAAGGATAAATGTTCTCCACCATCTATCCACAATCACTTCCTAAAAGCGTCAAAATGGGGTAAAATAGCAATACGAGTCTTGCTCAAAGATCCGAAGAGTTTCCCATGAGACGATTTTGGCTCGCATGCGCAGAAATCAACATTTTTCTCTAATCTGATATCTATGAGACCCACACTACGGCATCTTTTTGTTTTTGCGGTAGCGGCAACGCTTGCCGTGCCTCTCTCCGCGTCCGCGTTTAGTATCGGCGATTTTTTCAAGAGTATTTTCGGTGTATCCAGTGCCAATGAAGTGACTCGCGAACAACTTGAGCCGATACCCGATCCAGCACAAAAGCCATTTCCCTTTTTATCGTCAGAAGCGCCGGCCGATCCACATCAGATCGATACGCAGATTGTTGACGACACCGCTATCGCGTCATCAGTAGGCCCACTAGGCAATGTGGCCGAAGCTGCCGAGAGCAGTATCTCGTATAAAATCTCAACCTATACCGTTCGCCGCGGCGATACGCTAGTACTCATCGCAAAAACATTTGATGTATCAGATCAGACGATTCGCTGGGCAAACAATATTCCCAAAGGTGGCAAGATCAAAGAAGGCGATGTACTCGTCATCCTTCCTGTGTCAGGTGTAAAGCATACGGTCAAAAAAGGTGAGACCGTCGCATTGATAGCAAAAAAATATGGCGGCGATCCTGACGACATCGTAGACTTCAACGATCTTGATCCTAAAGATGCGCTTGAAGTCGGCGCCATCGTACTTGTGCCTGATGGTGAAGTCACCGAAGTATCAGCACCCGCGACACCATCGCGTCCAGCAATTGTACGCGGTAGCGGCCCTGAACTAGTCGGTTACTATTTGCGCCCGCTCTCTGGTGGTACGCGCTCGCGCGGTATTCATGGTTATAACGGCGTTGATATCGCTGCCAATCGTGGTACACCGGTGCGTGCATCAGCATCCGGTACGGTTATCATCGCTCGCGGTTCAGGCTGGAATGGCGGATATGGTAGCTATATTGTTATCGCACATGCAAACGGTACACAGACGCTCTACGCGCATTTGAGCTCGGTACATGTATCGGTAGGTCAGTCAGTCTTGCAGGGGCAAGATTTGGGCGCGGTAGGATCAACAGGTAAATCGACTGGCAATCACTTGCACTTCGAAGTCCGCGGCGCCAAAAATCCATTTTAAAAAATAGCACAACAAAAAAAGCTCCGCGATGCGGAGCTTTTTTATATCAAAAACTTTAGAGAAACCAATAACTTGTATAACAGATGATCTGAACAGCCAATCGAAAAAAATCTTGCTGGATATGTCTGAGTAAATTATTGGCTTTTCTAAAGCCTCGCAGACCCGCATGCAGGTCGAGAAATTTTCTCTAGTTAGTATACACAGTATAGCATCTCTATACTTATTTGTCAATACTAGCTCAAAAACAAATCTTTTTTGGGGCGGTAGCCGAGTGCTTCGAGTAAATGTTCTTTTTGTATATTTTTTGCGCCAGCCAAGTCTGCAATCGTGCGAGAAACTTTGAGTACGCGGTGATACGCGCGCGCCGATAGGTCCAACCGTTTTGACGCATCTTCCAAAAGTTTTTTTTCTGGCTCTGCGAGCACGCAATGCGTTTTGATATCGCGCAGAGACATCTCACTATTGACGGCAAATTGTGCGTCACCAAATCGTGCGCGCTGCCGATCACGCGCTGATGTTACGCGTGCACGAACTGTAGCTGATGTCTCCCCTACTTCTACATCAGAAGATAATTTTGCGTATTCTACTTGCGGCATTTCCAACCACATATCAATGCGGTCAATGATGGGGCCCGAAAGTCTCCGTGCGTAGCGTTC
>SICQ01000016.1 GCA_009691385.1 Candidatus Ryanbacteria bacterium | reverse complement strand
GCAGGGATATTGGCAACACAAAAATGTATTTATCACCGGAGCCACAGGGCTTTTAGGCTC
The DNA here is from genome assembly GCA_009691385.1 of Candidatus Ryanbacteria bacterium. Lineage (GTDB taxonomy): Bacteria > Patescibacteriota > Minisyncoccia > Ryanbacterales > GWA2-47-10b > SICQ01. Next base: position 13,226 of record SICQ01000016.1, on the reverse strand, counting down.
TTGGCTTGTGAAATATTTGGTTGATGCGGGCGCTCGGGTGACGGTACTTGTCCGTGACATGGTGCCCGATTCGCATCTTTTAACTTCTGGATATATAAATCGCGTCAATGTCGTGCGAGGGAGTCTCGAGAGCTATCATATTCTTGAACGCGCGCTCAATGAATACGAGATTGATACGGTTTTTCATGCGGCGGCCCAAACCATCGTGCAGATTGCAAATCGCAATCCTCTGCCAACACTTGAGGCAAATGTGCGCGGCACTTGGAATATACTCGAGGCTGTGCGTCGTAATCCCAATGTAAAAAAAATTGTTATCGCTTCTTCTGATAAAGCGTATGGTATTCACAAAGAACTTCCATATACCGAAGACGCGCCACTGCGTGGTTCACATCCGTACGATGTTTCAAAGAGTGCCGCCGATCTTATCTCGCAAATGTATCACAGCACCTACGGGGTGCCGGTGACGATTACGCGTTGCGGCAATTTTTTTGGTCCCGGTGATTTGAATTTCAATCGTATTGTTCCGGAAACCATTCGCGCGTTTGCTTCAAACCAGCGCCCCATCATCCGTTCCGATGGCACTTTTATCCGTGATTATTTTTATATTGAAGACGCGGCTGACGCGTATATTACGCTTGCAGAAAAAATGGATGACTCAAAGATTCATGGCCATGCGTTTAATTTTTCCAACGAACTTCAGATGTCAGTACGCGAAGTAGTAGAGCGAATCGGTAAGCTTATGGGTAGTAATCTCGAGCCTATTATTGCCAATGAAGCGCATAATGAAATTCCTCACCAGTATTTGTCTGCCAAAAAAGCGCGTGAAATGCTTGGGTGGAGTCCACGACTCGGTTTTGATGAAGGGTTGCGCCGTACTATAGACTGGTATCGTAATTTTTTACATACTAAGGGCAATGTCTAATATTCCACATGTCTCGCTTGTGACTGGCGCTGGTGGTTTTATCGGCGCTAATCTAGTACGGAGACTTGTCGGTCAGGGTGAGTATGTACATGTGATAATTCGTGCCGACAAACCAAGTTGGCGACTTCTAGATATCGCGGATAAGATCGTGTGGCACAAAGCCGATTTACGCGATGATGATGCCGTACACGCGATCACACACAAAGTACGGCCAGAAGTTATTTATCATCTTGCTACCGCGGGAGTGTACGCGGGTGCGCATGTCTCTGACTCTGAAATGATCGAGAACAATATTCTTAGCCTCATTAATCTTTTGGATGCTCTGAGTGATCTCGACTATCGATGTTTTATAAATACCGGTAGTTCTGCGGAGTACGGACAGAAGCAAGTTCCCATGCATGAAGATGACATCTGTGAACCAGTGACCGTATACGGCATCAGCAAACTCGCAGCTACTCATTATGCGAGGCTCATTGCTCAAAAAGAATCAAAGTCTATTGTTACGCTACGCCCTTTCTCTCCATACGGACCATATGATGACGAAAGTCGTCTCATATCATATGCCATCGCACATGCTTTACGCGGTGAGAGTCTCACGCTCGGCAATTCTCAGTCGGTAAGAGATTTTGTGTACATTGATGATGTCGTTGATGCCTATATACAATGCGCAAAAAATGAAATAAAATTCAACGGAGAGATATTTAATATTGCTGGTGGCAAGGAATATTCTGTGGGCGCTGTCGTTGAGAAAATTTTTGAGAAAACGAAATCGTTATCAATGCATTCGTGGAAAAATGATAGTGCTAAGCGTGCGTGGGAGTCATCGCATTGGCAGGCAGATATTTCAAAAGCAAAAAATATATTGAATTGGGAGCCAAAAATATCTTTCAACAACGGTTTGGATGAAACTATTAAGTGGTTTCAGAAAAATCTACCTTTTTACAAAGGCATATGAAAGAATATCTCACTGATAAAAAAATATCTGTTGTTATACCATGCTATAACGAAGCTGATAATATTCCGGTGATGTACAAACGACTCACTGATGTGTTTGCGTATATTACTCCTCACTATGAGCTCGTATTTGTTGATAACGATAGTCGTGACCGCTCAGCTGAACTGTATCAGTCTTTGTGCAAACAAGATCAGCGCGTTTCGGCTATTTTAATGTCGCGCAATTTTGGAAGCTCTGATACCTCGTACGCGGCGGGTACCGAATATGCTTCGGGCGATGCTGTCGTATGGATAGATGGTGATATTCAAGACCCCCCTGAGGTTATACCACAGTTTGTACAAAAATGGCTCGAAGGATACGACATAGTGTATGGCGTGAGAAGTAAGCGTAAAATCGGCGCACTCTTGGGTTTTGCGTACAAAACTTTTTATTATCTATTTCGTAGATATTCATATATAGAGATGCCGATGAATGCGGGAGATTTTTGCATTATTGATCGCAGAGTTGCTAATGCTCTCAATAGCTTGCCTGAGCGCGATAGGTTTATGCGCGGTTTACGTGCGTGGGTCGGGTTCAAGCATATAGGTGTAGAGTATACTCGTCTCGAGCGAGCCGCAGGCCGTTCATCGACAAATCTTGGCTTGTATATTCGAGTTGCAAAAAAAGGCTTAATATCTTTTTCATACGCACCTCTTACTTTTATCTCAAATATTGCATTTGTTGCCATGATAGTGACTACGATTGCGATCCTCGCCTTTCCGTTTTTTGCCATTTTTTATCCAGCGCCGCGAGGATTTTTGACGCTGATAGTCGTTATTCTCTTTATCGGTAGTGTCCAATTTTGTATTTTGGCGATTTTAGGAGAATATATGGCAAAGATTTTTGAGGAGGTAAAAGCGCGCCCAAAATATATTATTCGTACTGTTATTAATAATCATCGCGCATGAAACTTTCAGATTATATTGTCCAATATCTTGCTGACAGAAAAGTAAAAAAGGTTTTTCTTATTACCGGTGGTGCGATCGCACATGTCGTTGATTCTTTCCGTAATGTTAAGGGTATTGACTATGTTTGTCATCAGAATGAACAGGGTGCAGCAATGGCGGCGGAGGCGTACTCTCGACTATCTGGCACCATAGGTGTTTCTATGGCGACGAGTGGTCCGGGCGCGACCAATCTCATCACCGGTATGTGTTGCGCATGGTTTGATTCCATCCCAGCGCTCTATATTACGGGTCAAGTAAATAATCATGAGCAAAAAGGCAGTACCAAAGTGCGTCAGGTCGGTTTTCAGGAGACAGATATTGTCTCAATGGTAAAACCTGTCACAAAATATGCGGTTATGGTCACAAAGCCGGAAGATATCCGCTACGAACTTGATAAGGCGATATATCTTGCATACGAGGGGCGACCCGGTCCCGTGTTGGTTGATATCCCAATGGATGTTCAGCGCGCTGAGATCAATCCAAAAACACTGCACTTTTTTACTCCACCAAAAAAACTCGCGTCCGATCGCGATGTTGGCAAAAAACTTGATAGCAAAATGCAGGCCGCGATGCGTCTCATGCGAAAGGCAAAGCGCCCCGTCATCATCGTTGGCGGAGGCGTTCGTTTATCGGGCGCTGTATCAGAGATATTGGAGTTTATCAAGAAGACAGGGTTCCCCGTGGTAACTTCGTGGAGCGGTTTTGACGCGATAGCATTTAAACATCCTTTGCATGTAGGGCAGTTCGGTGTCTATGGCAATCGTGGGGCAAATTTCGCCGTTCAAAATGCCGATTTTGTCATCAGTGTTGGGTCGCGTCTCGATACACGCCAGACGGGCGGACAACCTTCCACATTTGCTCGTGAGGCAAAAAGAGTGATGGTTGATATCGATAGCGCGGAAATCAAGAAGCGCCGTGGGTATAAGGCAGATGTGGAGATTTGTAGTGATGCCAAGCAATTTCTCGATGTAGCAAACAAATCATTGTCAAGTTTCAAAGGGCAAGATATTTCTTCATGGGTGGGCCGTACAAAAGCTTGGAAAAAAGCATATCCGGCATGTTTGCCACAATATTACAAGCAGAAGGGCAGTGTGAATTCATATGTATTTGCTAAAACTCTTTCCGATCTGACTCCAAGTAACGCGGTGATTATCCCAGATGATGGAGGTAACCTGACATGGACGATGCAATCATTTGAGATCAAGCAAGGTCAGCGACTTTTCTCAGCCTTTGGCAATTCTCCCATGGGGTATTCATTTCCTGCGAGTATCGGCAGCGCTTATGCGGTCGGCTCCAAAAGGCCCGTTATTGCTATTATTGGAGATGGAAGTTTTCAGATGAATATTCAGGAGCTACAGACACTCTTTTTGTATAAGGTTCCGGCGAAAGTATTTATTCTCAACAACCATTCGTATGGAATTATAAAACAATTTCAAGATTCTGTATTTGGCGGTCGTTACGAAGCGTCGTCTCCAGGCAAAGGATATGCACCGCCAGATTTTATTGCTATCGCAAAAGCGTACAAACTCAAGACGGTGACGATCAAAAAGCACAAAGAGCTTGCGAGTAAAATAAAAGAAGTACTCCGTTTCAAGGGGCCAGTGATTTGCGATGTGTTGTTAGATAAAGATCAGAAATTGATGCCAAAACTAGAGTTTGGCAACGCGATTGAGGATCTGTGGCCCGAGATTAATCGCAAGGAGTTCGCAGCAAACATGATAGTAAAGCCTCTCAAGAAAAAATCCTAATATCTATGTCAAAAGATCCTATTCCATTTTCCCACACCGCAGAGCAGCTTCAGGCGAGTCCTATGTTTACAGTGCTTGCGCAGGTGCAAGCACTCGAAAAAACCGGTGAACATATCATTCACTTTGAGATCGGCGATCCTGATTTTGATACACCGCCACATATTGTTGAGGCCGGTATTGCGTCGCTCAAGAGAGGTGAGACGCATTATGTAAATTCTTTGGGCATTAGTGAGCTGCGCGATGCGGTTGCCGCGGCAACCGAGCGTGATTTGGGGTTTAGGCCAGCCCGAGAGCAGGTCGTGATAGCGCCCGCGATCTCGTTTGTATATTTCGTGGTCAATTGTCTCGTAAATTCCGGTGAAGAGGTTATTGTTGCCGACCCAGACTATGCTTCGTATTTTTCTGCTTTCTCGGCGCTGGGTGTAAAGGCCGTAGCCGTTCCTACCTACGAAAAAAATCAGTTTCGTATACAGGCAGAAGATATCGAAAAGCTTATTACCCCAAAGACGCGTTTGATGATCATCAATTCTCCGCAGAATCCAACGGGTGCCGTCATCTCTCGTGAAGATTCAAAAAAGATATTTGATATCGCCCAAAAACATAATATTTTTATTATCAGCGATGAAGTATATGGCAAGATCGTGTACGATGAGAAGGCGCATTCGTTAGGTGCTTATGATCAGTGCCGTGAGCGCGTTATCATTCTTAATAGTTTCTCAAAAACATATGCTATGACCGGTTGGCGGTTGGGATATGCTATCGCTCCAGAGAAAATTATTGAGAAAATCGGTCTTATGATCCAGACAGTGATATCGAGTGTCCCCGCGTTTGTACAGCATGGCGGTGTTGCTGCGTTGTTGGGCGATCAGTCCTGTATTGACACAATGGTCAAAGAGTATCGTGAGCGTCGAGACAGCATTGTGGTGGGGCTCAACGATATGCCGGGCGTATCGTGCGTTTCTCCAGGGGGCGCGTTCTACGCGTTTCCAAATATTTCTGGCACTGGCATGTCGAGCGAGGAGTTTACGCGATTTATGCTTGAGAAAGCTCGTGTCGCCGTGTTGCCAGGGGTGAACTTTGGTTCGATGGGAGAGGGGTATATACGAATTTCATTTGCTACATCAGTAGAAAATATTAAAGAAGGACTTGCTCGTATGAAAAAAGCCCTTGAGGAACGCAATCACCATGAATAAAGAACTTAAAAAACAAATACAAAAAGAATATCAAAAGCGTTTTGGTATACGGCATTTTATACCGGGCAAAACATCTATACAGGCGTCGGGCAAGGACTTTGATTGGCAGGAGATGGTCGCCATGACCGAAGCGGTGCTCGATGGTTGGTGGACGGAAGGACGCTTTGCCGATGAGTTTGAGAAAAAATTTGCCAAATTTGTCGGCGTTCCATACTGCATTACTACTACCTCAGGGTCTTCGGCAAATCTTTTGGCGATTTCAGCGCTGACATCGTATCATCTTGGTGATAGGCGCCTTAAACCAGGAGACGAGGTGATAACGCTTGCGGCTGGATTTCCAACAACAGTAAATCCACTCATCTTGCACCGATTGGTACCGGTTTTTGTCGATATTGATATTGAGACTTGCAATGCCAGTATAGAGGAGCTCAAAAAAGCAATTTCTAAAAAAACAAAAGCCATCTTTTTACCGCATCATCTTGGCAACACATTCAATATTGATGCTGTTAAAAGTTTATGTAAAAAACATAAGCTTTGGCTTGTGGAGGATTGTTGTGATGCGTTGGGCTCAACATATAAGGGAAAGCAAGTAGGTAGCTTTGGCGACCTTTCCACTTTTAGTTTTTATGCCGGTCATCATATGACCATGGGCGAGGGGGGTGCGGTGATGGCTCACGATCCACTCTTAGCTTCGATAACAAGATCATTTCGGGATTGGGGCAGGGAGTACTGGTTTAAAACAGGTGAAGATTCTCGACGCGATAAAGGGCTCGGTGCTCTCGATAAATCAAAATTACCTGCCGATTATGACCATAAATTTATTTTTTCCGAGATAGGGTTTAACTTAAAAATAACTGATATTCAGGCGGCGTTAGGTCTCGTGCAGCTCGGAAAGGTAGCTGCTTTTACGAAACGCAGGCATGAAAATTTTGCTTACTATCAAAAATCTCTTAAAAAATTCGAAAGATTTTTTGTGTTACCAAAAGCGACACCAAAAGCTGATCCGTCATGGTTTGGATTCCTTTTAACATTGAAAGATGATTGCCCGTTTACACGCAAGGAGCTCATTGAGTATCTCCACAGACATAATATCGTGACGCGTATGTTTTTGGCCGGCAATGTTATTAATCAGCCTTACTTCCAAAGCTACGCCATTGACTACAGGGTGTCCGGGAAGCTATTGCATACTGATCATGTTATGCGAGGATCGTTCTGGGTCGGTTGTTATCAGGCTATTGATAAGAGTCGACGAGAATATATCGTCAAAGTCCTCTCTAATTTTTTTGCTGCGTATAATATGTAAAGACTCAAGGGTGCTAAACTTCATATTACGAGATATGGTTTTTTGCGCGCTCGTGTGATAAACTTTTCTACATGTCATCGCTCGAACGATCTCTCCTTTGGATACTGCGTGGCGGACTTGTTTTACTTCTTTTTATGCCGCTCGTGGTCTCAAGGAGCCTCTTTTTCCCGTTTATTACGGGGAAGAATTTTTTCTTTCGTATCATCGTCGAGCTTCTTTTTGGGGTATGGGGCGCGCTTGCGATACTGTATCCTCAATATCGTCCCAAAAAGGGCCCAATCCTTTACGCGCTCGGCGCGTTTTTGGGCATGCTCGCACTTGCGACTATCGCTGGTGTAAATCCGTATCATAGTTTTTGGTCAAACTATGAGCGCATGGAGGGCCTTATCACCCATATCCATCTTTTTATGTTTTTTCTCGCTATGTCCCACGCGTTTCGTTCAAAGCGCGAGTGGATATATTTTTTCCACAGTTCGCTCGCCGTGAGCTGTTTTGTGGCTCTCCACGGTTTTTTACAATACATCGATGGTGGAGCGGCAAACGGTATTTTGCATACCAATGAATTGTTTTTGCGACTTCAAAAGCTTTCTCTATTTAATCCTATCGTAGGGGCAAGTAGACCCTACGGAGCATTTGGTAATTCGATCTATTTCGGCGTGTACCTCATGTTTCATTTGTTTATCGCGAGTGCGTTTTGGTACTCGATTCGTCAGTATTGGTTGCGTGTGGCATATAGTTCCATCTTCTTTTTTGAGTTCTATGTATTTTTTATCGCCGCGAGCCGAGGAGCATTTGTTGGCCTTGCGGTAGGCATTGCCCTATCCATGCTTTACCTCTTACTTTCGAAACGCTCATGGCAATATCGATTGATTGCTGGCACAGTTTTCGCGGCGGTGGCAGTTGGCTTGCCGATGCTTATTTTTATATTTCCTCAAAATGTTTTTGTTCGGAAGGTAGAGGTATTATCAAGGCTCTCGAGTGTATCATTTGATCAGATTAGCCAAGAGCCCCGCATGATGATTTGGGGAATAGCATGGCAAGCGTTCAAAGAGCGCCCGATTCTTGGGTGGGGGCCTGAAAACTTTATTGTACCGTATAGCAAGTATTACAACCCTAATCTCTTTAGTAATGAGCCATGGTTTGACCGCGCTCACAATATGTTGCTCGAGTGGTTGGTTGCCACAGGCGTTCTCGGGTTTGCAGCATATATATCTATTTTTGTAGCAGTCGGTGTCGTATTGCGCCGTCTGATACATAAAAAGGAGCTCGATCCATTTATGGCGGTACTTATCGCAAGTTTCTTGCTCGCATATATTATTCAAGACATGTTTGTTTTTGATAATGCAGTGACCTATGTCCTTGTTTTTTCGCTACTTGCCTTTTTGCATGCGCTTTCCGCGCCAATCGAAAAAAAGAAACCTGTATATGCGAATCCAGCGCTCGCCGTCTTGCCTATTGTCGCAAGCTTCTTTTTGGTATGGATGCTCAATGTGCCTCATATTGCCATGGCAAATCAGATCATCGTCACTTTAGGGTCATTTAATCGCGCGACGACCGTTCAAGATATTCTTGGGCAATTCGATAAGATAACAGAGCAAAATATATTCGGCAGGATGGAAGGACGAGAGCACTTTGCTAATCAACTCGTTGATGCGGCATCCAGTGTTCAAGGACAAAATGAGGCATATATCACACTCCTTGAAAGAAGTATCCGTGAGATCGAGGCCGAAGAAGCCGAGCAGCCACTTGTTGCTCGGTATCCATTGTTTGCTGGTAAGTTGCATACCATTCATTACAGTATGACAAAGAATGGTTATGAGGACGCAGAGCGTCAATACCATCGGGCGCAAGAACTGGCGCCTGACTATGTACAAATTGATTTGGGGCTTGCCGAGCTCTACACGATAGCAGGAGAAAGCGATAAGGCGCTCGCTGCGGCACTCAATGCGTATCATAAGCCCACAAAGAAGAGTACGATCGGCGCGCTTTTCTATCCTGTGTTGTCGGTCCACGTGCTTGCTGAACGATATACTGAGGCTATCGCATTCATCAACGGCTATAGTGAAGACGATCTTGCGTCACTGTTTAATCCAAATGGAAGTCGAGAAGACGTGCAGTTGTTGGTAGAGCGCGCGTTGTCCCGATCAAAAAATATGGAAGGGCGCAAGATGTTTCTCGAGTTTTTAGATAAAAGAGTTGATAATCCATATGTTTTTGTGGGGATCGCACAAACATACTCTCAGCTCGGCAATCATCGTACAGCATGTGACTATGCAAAGCAGGCCGCTCAGAGCGATCCTGCGTTGGGCGAGCAAATTAAGGGTTTTCTCGATCAGTGCTAGCTCGGAACACATACGCAGTTTTGGCCTTCTGGGCGCTCCTCATTACTTCATGTCTTGTGCCGCTTGTTTCGTGGAACGGGTTTTTTTTCGGTGTTACTTTCACTAAGACTCTCGTTTTTCTTTTCGGTACTCAAGTCGCGTTTATTCTTTGGCTTGGTAGCGTAACACCACGCCGTCCGGCATTTATTGTATCTGCGGTAGCATTTTTTGTAGCTATCGTAGGTCTTGCAACAATCGTCGGCGTAGAGAGCTCGCAGAGTTTTTGGTCAAATTATGAGCGGATGTTTGGTTTTGTGACATACATACATGGGCTTGTGTATTTGCTTATGCTCGCCGATGTTTTAAGAGATGATCGTAATCGCAAACTATTTCTTTCATCTATCGTTGCAGTGGGAGCTATAGTCGCCAGTATTGCGATTATTCAGTTTTTAATTGATACATCAGGTTCTCGCCCCACATCTTCTTTATATAATGCAGCATTTCTTGGGTCGTATTTGTTGTTGTTAATTTTTCCGACACTCTATCTTGGTCTATCTGCAAAAGAGAAAAAGACCCGCACTCTTTGGTTTTATGCTGCCGGCACAATGATTATCGGTCTTATGGTCTCAGGTGCTCGTGCCGCCATGATAGGGCTTGCCGCGGGATCGATTACTTTCGCCTCTTCTTTCTTGTGGTCGCATGAAAGAAAGACGCGTCGTCTTGCTGTCGCATTCTTTTTATTGGTCGTTGTTAGTGGAGGTTTTTTCTTTCTCTTGCGCGCGCAGCTTGCTGACGCACCCTTTGTTTTTGTGCGCCGTCTTGCTCGTGCCTCGATTGCTGATCCATCCGTATCGAGTAGATTTTTGAGCTGGCAAGTCGCATGGGAGGGATGGCGAGACCGCCCAATATTCGGATGGGGTCCAGAGAATTTTAATATTCTTTTTAGTGAGCATTATGATCCGCGCCTTGTTGATTTTGAGCCATGGTTTGATCGTGCACACAATATTATTTTCGATATTGGCAGCACTACAGGGTTCGCGGGACTTTTAGCATATGCGGGTATTTTTATCGCTATCGGTATCACGCTCTGGCGATTACGCGCTGATAAGCTGTTTGTCATAGTTTTTATAGCGACTTTCGCTGCCTATTTGGTAGAGCATCTGTTTGTCTTCGATTCGATCCCTTCGTTTGTTTTAGTGCTCTCGATGCTTGCCTATATCGCCTCACACTCGCAATCTCTTGGCAAAGATCAGGCACGTATCCATATCCTACGCATTGTTTTGACTGGTGTTGTTGTTTGTATTGTGAGTTATTTTGTTGTGTGGAGCCCGGCACAAGAAAATCGTATCGGTCGCAAGGGTTTTGATATACTTGCTACCGGTCATGATGTAGAAGCTATCAATTTATATGATCGAGCTCTTTCTTACGCAACATACGGCGATATCGATGTGCGCAGATCGGTCGCAGAATATATCTTTGAGTGCGCAAAGGCGTGGGAGGTTTGTGGTAGTAAGCGACCCGCAGATGCGCAGGCGCGTATACTCGATTATGCGATCAGCGCCATAGAGCAAAATATCGTAGCGCGGTCGCATGATGTGAAGTGGCTTATGTATCAAGGTCAGCTCTATCGTATGAGGTCTATGGTGACGACTCCGCCCGATCATGCTTTCGCGGCACTGGCTGAAAAGCGATTTTCAGAAGCGCAAAAGATGTCACCCGGTAGAGCTCAGAATTATTTGGAAATAGCGCTTGCCCGAAAATTACAGGGCAATATCACAGGAATGTGGAGTATCCTTGAGGATGGAGAGCGTGCCGCACCAGATTATTTAGTTGTTCAATACAATATTCATTCGCACGCGGTAGATCTTGCTGACAAGGGTCGTGAGCAGGAGGCCTTGCATAAAATATTAGATAGTCAAAAAACTCCCCAGTATGATTTATTGGGCAATGCTTATATACGCAATAAGCGCTACGGTGACGCTATCGGCACGCAACTTCAATGGATAGATGTTCGAAGTAGTAGTTTATCTAATAAAGATTTGGCGCCGCTGTATCAGCAGCTCGCAGCTTTGTATCGTGTGGTGGGGGATAATCAAAAGGCACGTGATGCAGCGCTCAAGGTGCGCGAGCTCGATGCGCGTCTAGCTTCAGAGGTTGAAGCCTTTCTTAATACGCTTCGCTAGCGTCCCTGGCGAGAGAGAAGAACCATCAAGGTTTTGAGTGCGATGGAGAGATCGAGACCAAGGTCTCGGTTTTTTATGTAGTACAGGTCGTACTGAAGCTTGAGGATCGTATCATCGTGCGAAGCGTAGTAGTAGGGTGGATTGATCTGCGCCCATCCGGAAAGACCAGGGCGTACGAGATGACGCATATCATAGTAGGGGATATCTTTGCGGAGGTTTTCTACAAATTCAGGTCGTTCGGGGCGCGGACCGACAAATGATAAATCACCACGCAAGATATTCCATACCTGTGGGAGCTCATCGATACGCGTTGATCGAAGAACTTTGCCAATACCAGTGATACGCCTATCACCTTCCTGCGACCACTCGGCTCCGTGAGTTTCTGCAGATCCGTCAGGATTAAGCGCGAGCATTGTACGGTACTTGAGGAGAGTAAATGATTTGCCCATGCATCCTACCCGTTGTTGGCGGATAAATATAGGGCCTTTGGAGTTGAGTCGTATGGCAAGAGCTACAAATGGCATGAGGATAGCAGTCGGTATACCGAGAACGATAGCAAAGAGGATATCAACACCGCGTTTGCTTGTTTCAAAAAAGAGTTTTTCTGCCTCGGCGATATTTTCCAAAAACCATACTTTAGAGACGAGGGATACCGGTATTCTCCCAAGGATCATTTCATAAAATACCGAGACATCCACAAATCGAATCCCACGGTGAATCGCTTCGTAGAGCGCTTGCAAGAGTGTCTCATTGGTTTGATTTTCTTTTGATGCGACAACAATATCGACGCGATGCTCGCTGATAAGATTGAGAATATGAGGCGTGACTTCGGGACAGCGTGCGCTGATGATATAGCCGAGATGGGGATAATCTTTGATAGTGCCAGCAAGCTCATCGATATCAGGCGACGACCCTACGAGTAGTACGCGCATCTTGTCAGTCGAACGGCCCGCGTAGGCAAACACCGATCGCCAGCCGAGCATGATGCCAAAAGTGATAATAATATCAAGGATCAGATTTATACGAGGCGTGATGGCAAATGCTTGCACAAAGTAAAAAAGAGCGATAGCGATAATACTACCGGTGAGCATTGCGTAGGAGAGATATTTAAAAAGCTGTTCTGATTTACCGATCACTCGAACCTCGTAGAGGCCGGCGATATAAAAGATTAGTATCCATATAGCAAACACGACTCCAAACGGTAGAATGTGAAGAATGAAATTATCCACAAATTTTCCAGCTCCATAACGGATAAAGAGTGTGACGACGAGAGAAAACCAAAAGACGGCGACATCGCCGATTGCGAGCAGTATGGTGCGATAGGTGCCGAGCGTCATAGTATTGACATTATCATAGCTGGTATTGTAGGCCTTGTCTGTACTAACGAAATTTTTACACAGTGTGGGCACTTGACAAAAAGACGCTCATACACTATACTCAGCGCACAATGTGATTGTCTCTGGCGCAAGCTAGAGCTCAAACATATGTCCGTACAAAACCCCCGCTTGCGGGGGTTTTGTATTTTTGTGTATATTTCTTCGCATAATAATCGTAATAGATTATACTGGTGATACGGTAACTTTGTCGCTAGGCAGGACTTGTGGGCTGGCACTCA
>SICQ01000015.1 GCA_009691385.1 Candidatus Ryanbacteria bacterium | reverse complement strand
AACATGGTCAAGCGCCCTCTTACTTTTTCTGTCATCTCACTCTCCCCACCCAATATCCAGCTGACGATAGGTAAATCTCCAGAGATTTTGAAAACCAATCTGGCACCCGAGCGCCCCTAACGCACCATTGACAACGGGCCCCTTGCGGGAGTTTACTTGACAGAGAGGGGGAACCGCGAGGTTCCTTTTGTGTTTGTACCTTTTAACCAAACGGCGGAGGGGATGTGAAAACAAAGGGCCTTGCTACGAACGGCGCCCGAGCGCGACTCGCCAAGTATGCGCCACCGCAAAGCTGCGCGCGACTGCCTGATGAGGACTATCGTGCCATACGATTCTACAGGCACCCAAATGTCCGTGTCCTTGACGATGTCGCCCATGACAAGATCGAGATCGAAAAGGGTGTGATCGTCATCATGTGTTCGGACGGTGATCGGTTTCTGGGTGGGCTTCTGTCCATCGCGGGACTATTCGCTACCAAGCACCGGTGGACGACACGCATCGCAAGTTGGATGAAGCGCACCTCGTTGCTCTTCATCTGGGCGTTCCTGTATATCTACCCTCGCCTGCACATGATGAGCTGGCATGCAGGCGCTCACCGACTCGTGAAGAACTCGCGCACCAATCTGCCCGGTCGCGCGACCGACAAAGATCTCATGGCGGAGATCATGGCGGCAATCGAGCTCAAGCAGATCTATCAGATCGTCATCCTCGATCACTGCAAGTGCGGCAAACTCGCCAAGCACGAGTTCACCGTCGAGGAGCAATTCCACGACATCGTCACTGCGCGGGATCGCATTCTCGCCGAGTATGAGAAGGTGCGAACGGCGGAAGCAGCACGGCTCGCCACTAACGGCGACATGGAAGCAGCAGCCAATGTGCCGAAGCTCAAGGTGATCTGCATGTGTCAGGTCGATTACGGCAAACGGCCTGGCTGGTGGTGGCGGCGGCGACTCCGCACCTATCACTTCAGCACAAAGCAGCTGGTGGCGGTCGACGCGGCAAAAGTCGACGGCAAACGTCACCCCAAGATCGCAGATGTGATCGCACAGTATCTGGCCGCGTAGAACGACCTGAGACTGAAAGGCTGGTAACACCACAGGTGTTACCAGCCATTTTCTTTTTATACAAATTTATACCAGTTTGAGTCCGTCGAAATCCGCGAAGATTGCTTCTACTTCCACGCTGGGGAATGACGCGCGCACTTTATCTGCGGCTTTCGAGAGCTCCGCCTCATAAAACGCGGGATCAGTCGATCCACCATATGCGCCACATTCGTTGTGTACCATCAACACAACTCTGGGCGTATGATGGAGCTTTATTGATTTGCCGATCTGATCAATGACAAAATCTATCTCTTTTGCACCGCCTGCGATCTTTACCAAATCTATCTGGGTGTAGTTGCGATCTTTGATAAAGGTATCGAGCAAGTGCGAAAACCGTGCATCAAAACACCACACGATACACACATCAGCGGTATAGTGATCCTTTGAGCTTTCGAATGACAAAATACTTTGCATACTAAAAAAATTAGTTGATAAGCACCGTAAGATTATTTTGATCGTCCATCTCGAGAAATCCTGACTCGATCTCTATCTCTTTTCTTATACCAGAAGTACCTTCCGCTGTCACGGTACCACGCACAAGCACCGTCATGATCGGATGATGATGGTCAAGCACGGTGATCTCGCCTGACACGCTCTTTGCGCCCAGTGATTTGGTATCACCCTCAAACTCAACCCCATGAAGTGATAAAACTTTGCAACGCATGTTTTATAATTTATTTTTGTTCTTTATGTTTATTTTAGCTCTTTCTTCTCAATCCGAGCTATTATGCTATCGATTTGTGCCAAACGCGCACGGTAGAACATTTCGTAATCAACAATGGACTTACTTTCTCCTCCACGCGCCTCATCAATCCCGTCAAGAACCTGGGCAACCTCTTTTACTAGATCGGGATCTTCTCCCCGTTCTTCTATATACCGAGTCATTGTTTCCAGTTTAGCATCGAACTCTGCGGCCGCGGTGATTCCCTCTCCCGCTTTAACTACACCAGCCGCACTCTGTGAACGACGATCTTCTGCCTCATTCTGTCTCAACTTTTCTTGTACCCTTTGAATTCTATTTTTTATAGGATCACCTTCTTTTCCTTCTTCTGGTATTGGATTTTCCATGCTCATGATTTTATTAGTTTAAGTGCGTATAATAATTTAATTGTAGATCTATGCTATTTATTCGTCCAGCGCGCCTTTCATGTAGAAGAAATCCTCTGGTTTTTCATCATATTTGCCGTCAATGATGGCTTTAAAGCTCTCGATCGTTTTAGCGAGCGGTACAAATTGACCCGAAATACCGGTGAACGTTTCTCCTACGAAAAATGGTTGCGACAAAAAGCGCTGTACTTTGCGTGCGCGTGATACCAACAATCGGTCTTCGTCAGAAAGTTCTTCGAGACCCAAGATAGCGATAATATCTTGGAGTTCTTTGTAGCGCTGGAGTACTTGCTGTACGCCGCGCGCGGTATTGTAATGTTCCTCACCTACGAGCTTGGGATCGAGCGCGCCAGATGACGACGCAAGCGGATCGACAGCAGGATAGATACCGATCTCGGTGAGTGCGCGTGAAAGCACAATCGTTGAATCAAGATGCGCGAATGACGCGGCAGGCGCGGGATCAGTGATATCGTCTGCTGGCACGTAAATTGCCTGCACTGATGTGATCGAACCTTTTTTAGTTGAGGTGATGCGCTCTTGGAGTGCGCCCATCTCGGATGCGAGTGTTGGTTGATATCCTACCGCAGACGGCAGACGACCCAACAATGTCGATACCTCGGAGCCCGCCTGACTGAAACGGAAAATATTATCGATAAACAAGAGCATGTCTTTTTGCTCTTCGTCACGGAAATATTCCGCCATGGTGAGTGCTGTCAAAGCTACGCGCAAACGCGCGCCCGGTACTTCATTCATCTGGCCAAAGACAAGTGCAGTTTTATCAAGGACACCCGATTCTTGCATTTCTTTATATAAATCATTACCCTCGCGCGTGCGCTCACCTACTCCCGCAAATATTGATGCACCACCTGATTCTTCTGCTACGTTGCGGATAAGCTCCATGAGCAGCACCGTCTTGCCTACGCCAGCACCACCAAAAAGGCCAATCTTTCCACCCTTAATAAAGGGTGCGAGCAGATCGATGACTTTGATACCAGTCTCAAACACCTCGGTCTTGGTTGATTGCTCATCAAGTCCGGGTGCGGCACGGTGAATAGGCCAACGTTTTTCAAACACCATATCTTTTTTCTTGGCATCGAGCGGGTGCCCTAACACATCAAACAAATTGCCGAGTACTTCCTTACCTACGGGCACCATTACCGGCGCGCCGGTATCACGCACACTGGTACCACGGATCAAGCCGTCGGTACTCGAAAGTGCTACGGCACGTACGCGGCCGGGCTCCAGGTGACGTGCGACCTCGGCTACAATCTCGCCACCTGCAGATTCGATCACGAGCGCATCTAACAGACGCGGGAGTTTTACCTTCTCAGGAAACTCTACGTCGACGACAGGACCGATAACTTGAATGATTTTTCCGTGTGTGATCATGCGTTCTCCAATGCGTTTTGTGTGCCAGTAATCTCGATGATTTCTTTGGTGATAGCTGCCTGTCTGGCTTTGTTATATGAAAGGGTCAGAGCGCTGGCAAGATCATCAGCGTTGTCAGATGCGGTTTTCATAGCAACTCTACGCGCTGAATGCTCTGAAGCATTTGCCTCGAGCACCAAATGATACACCTGCATGCGAAGCAAGTACGGCATCAGCGTATCAAATAAAACTTGTGGTGATGGCTCAAGGATATATGCGATATCAGCGATATCGCGCACCGTATCTTTTGCGATCTGGGCGTACCGGCCACGCTCGGGCGTGATCTCACGGATTGTTTCTTCTAACTTTTCAAAATTAGTGGGCAAGAGTTCACGCACCAGCACCTCTTGTTTAAGTGTCGTGCGAAAATGCGTAGAGATAGTGAGCACGCGATCCCACTCGCAAGTGGCAAATCCGCGTACGATTATATCGGCCACATGCGCGACTTCGTCAAAAGTGACGATATCGCCAAAGCCTGAAAAACTGCCAGCGAGTTCAAGCCCGCGCATTTGTGCGTAGCGTTCTACTTTTTTGCCAATAGCCAAAATCGCTACCGGAGACTTTGCTGATTCTGTATTGATAAGGATCTCTGCGGCACGCAATACCTGCGCGTTGAACGCGCCAGTCAAACCTCGATCAGATGCCATCACTACGATGAGTGTTTTTTTGACGGGGCGCGCAGTCGTCCATGGTGTCTCGCCCGCAAGCTTTGCTACCTTGCGTAATAATCGCAATGCCTCGATGGCGTATGGGCGCGTGCGGAGCGCTACTTCTTGAGATTTGCGCATTTTGGTCGCCGATACTACCTCCATCGCCTTGGTGATGGTACCTACGTTTTTTACAGCGGCTTTGCGTGTTTTGAGACCTTGGAGCGATTCCATATTATTGCGCAAATATTTCTATAAATGATTTGATCGCACCAATGAGCTCAGCTTCAGTCGCGTCATCAATCATACGACTTGATGCAATCTTGGTAAACACATCGCCGTGCATTGATTCGATATATCCAAAGAGTCCTGCTTCAAATTCTTTGATGCGTGGTCTCGGGATCTCATCGATGTACCCACCAAGTGCGGCAAATAAAATCACTGCTTCGCGCTCAAATGCGAGTGGCTGCAAGTCAGACTGTTTGAGTACTTCGGTCAAAATCTGCCCACGGTGAATTTTTGCCTTCGTGGCATCATCAAGATCGGATGCAAACTGCACGAATGCCTCGAGCTCGCGAAACTGCGCGAGCTCAAGACGCAAGCGGCCAGCTACTTTTTTGATTGCCTTGGTCTGCGCGGCAGATCCTACGCGTGATACTGAAAGCCCTACATTGACCGCAGGACGCAAACCCTTGGTAAACAAATCAGACTCAAGATAAATCTGCCCGTCAGTGATCGAGATGACATTGGTAGGCACATACGCCGAAATGTCACCGAGTTTGGTCTCGATAATAGGCAACGCCGTGAGTGACCCGCCACCGAACTCGCGCGAGAGGCGCGCGGCACGCTCCAAAAGACGCGAGTGTAAAAAGAAAATATCACCCGGATATGCCTCGCGTCCTGGTGGGCGGCGCAACAAGAGCGAGAGCTCGCGATAACTATCTGCATGTTTTGAAAGATCGTCGTAGACGACCAACACATCTTTGCCTTGATCCATAAAATATTCGCCGATAGCACAGCCTGCAAACGGCGCGAGGTACTGAAGTGCAGCAGGAGCTGACGCGGGCGCTGATACTACAATAGTATATTTGAGAGCATCAGCTTCTTCGAGTACGCGTATGATACGTGCGATCTTTGCGCTCTTCTGACCAATCGCCACATAGATGCAGACCGGACGATTTAATTCATTTTTTTGATTTAAAATAGCATCAAGCGCGATTGCAGTCTTGCCAGTCTGACGATCACCAATAATAAGCTCACGCTGACCGCGACCAATTGGGATCATCGCATCGATAGCTTTGATGCCAGTATGAAGTGGCACATTGACTGATTCGCGTGCGACGACTGACGGCGCTTTGCGCTCGAGCGGTACGGTTTCTGCATCATCAATATCTTTAAAAAGAGAACCCTTGCCATCAACAGCAACTCCCAATGGACTGACCGCACGACCAATCATCTCTTTACCGACAGGGATCGAGAGCACAGCGCCCGTACCACGAACACGTGCACCGACACGCACCGCGGTCGCCTCACCCAACAATACGGCGCCAATAAAATGCTCCTCAAGATTAAAGGCCACCGCAAATACATCACCATCTGGCGTCTCGATGACCAAGAGTTCTTGTGCTTGTGCTTTTGAAAGACCTGAAATTTTGGTGATACCATCACCCGCTTCTACGACCGTACCTACCGACTCAAGGCCGGGTTCGTCACGAAAACCGGCAATTTCTTTTTTTAGTTTTTCAACAAGGTCGTATTGCATATATAGTTATTTAACGAAAAAGTTTTTTGATACGACGGGAAGCTGTTTGATCAAACTCACGCTCGCCGTCGATAGTGATGCGTACACCCGCGACAAGCTCAGGCTCGGTGCGAAACACTACTTCATCATGTTTTGTAAAAAGCGCACGAAACACATCGAGGACTGATTTTTTGTGGCGCCGAGCAAACGCAACCTCGACGAGTCTTCCGCCAACACGCCTGCGTTCTATCTCAGATACCGCGTCTATGATATCTGGCAATGAGCGAGTATCGCCCCTTTTGTGCACTGATGCCAAAAATCGCTTGATGATATCTGTCTCTTTGCCCTCGGACACTGACGCGAGAGATTCAGTCAGTGCTTTAGCGTAGATACGAGGAGTATATTTCATAGTGCTTTTTGCTTGCGTATATAGGCGACTGCCTCGCCAATAAGTTTGTCATCTACCTTTGTGGGTTCGGCATCTATCGCCTTGGCAAGTGCTGCGCGTACGAGTGAGCGAGCGCTGTCTGCAAACTTACCAAACTCTTCTCGTTCACGCTGCGCGATGACTTCTAGAGCTGCTCTGCGCAATTCTTCTGCCCGTGCATCGGCCTTATGGACAATATCTGTGGCGCGCACTTCTGCCTTTTGCTCTGCGCCGCGAATGATAGCGAATGCATGACGGTCGGCCTCGAGCGTGCGCTCGCGCATCACCTCATCGATCTCACCCAACCGTTGCTTGGCATCTGTAGCATCTTGGAGGCCTTCTTCTATCTTTTCTTTGCGCTCGCGCATGACTCGCAAGAGTGGACGCCATACCAGAAACGTGAGTGCCGCGAGCAAAACAAAAAAGTTCACTCCTTGGGATACCAGAAGCTTCCAGTTGATGCCCAGCTGGCTTGCAAGCTCACTCATATAGTGCGTTATTTATTTTTTATTCTACGAATTTAATGACCAACGATACGACAAGCGCATAGATTGCGATTGCCTCAGCAAACGCGATTGCCAAGATCATAGCTGTCTGGATTTTTGGCGCGGCCTCGGGATTGCGACCCATAGCATCAACGCCCTTAGAACCCATCCAACCGATTGCGATTGCGGGCGCGATAGTACCTACACCCATGATAAACGCGATCGACATCATTTTTACTACTTCAGGACTCATAGCTTCCATACTAGTATTTTAAAAATTATAAGTAATGACCTTTTATCTCGCTTAGTGGGATGATTCTTCATTGACTGCCATTGCTACGAAAACCATCGTAAGCATAGCGAAAATAAATGCTTGAATAAACCCTACAAAAACTTCAAGGAAAAGGAACGGGAGCGGCACACCGTACGGTACTAAAAATCCGATAATGATGAGTAGCACCTCGCCCGCGAATACATTGCCGAAGAGCCGAAACGAGAATGAGATTATCTTAACAAATTCAGCGATAAATTCAAGGAGCCCGACGAATGTCAGAATAGGATTTTTGAGCGTAAAGTATTTTGAAAAATGCTTGGTGAAACCAATCGCGAGCACTCCCAAAAATTGCACCGCAAAGACGGCGATGATGGCGAGCGCAATCGTAAAGTTCAGATCGGCTGCAGGCGCGCGCAGGAGCGGCACAAATGTATGGTGACCATCGTGAATGACATTGAGCCCGAGCGCACCAACAATAGGCAAAAGACCAAACCAGTTTGAAATCATGATAAACAAAAAAACAGTCGCAATAAGTGGAAAATAACGCTCAGATGTATGACGGTTGCCAAAGACCGAATCCATTATGCCTAATAATTGCTCCATCAGAAGCTCAAAGATACTCTGTAGCTTGCCGGGTATGATTGATATTTTTTTGTGCACCAAAACTGCCACAATCAATAAAGCTATGAGCGTGATGATGGAAAGCAAAAAAGAGTTCGTCACCGGAAACGAGCCTATATGAAAAAGTTCCTCTGCTTTGATGGAGATTTCAGTCATGAATATGACTATCATGCCAAAAAATAAGGCTTTTTGGATGTTGACATTTACTAAAAAATAGAGTATAATAGTAAATAGAGAGGAGAACTGAACTTTGGCAAAACAAAGCGAGTACGAGGAGCCGTTGTGCCCAAACCACGGCAAGGCTACCGAAGACTGTAGCATGCTCTGCATCCAGCCGGACGCACACACCAAACCACCCAGACCTGCGAACCTTGGCAACTGCGTCGAGCACGGCTTACCGCTCAAGCGCGGCCTCCTGCGCCGATACCCCAATCGGGTCTTGTGTCAGGGATGCCTCGCCGATTTCTGACCTCGCTCTGCGAGGTCGCCCACACGCCGCTTACGATCATCGGATCGTAAGCGGCTTTTACTTTTTATGCAGAAAGCTTGTAGATCATATCTTTACGCTCGACGACTATCTCCCAACCGCGGCGTTGTGCGGTCTGATATAACTTTTTATTGGGATTAAAACAAATCGCGCGCTCTACTTTTTTAAGCACCGGAATATCCGCCTCCGTATCCCCTACTCCTACCGAACCTTTGAGTGTAAGATTTTCTTTGGCAATCGCGCGATCAAGCAGCTTTGCCTTATCAGCCACAAGCTCCGCGTTGAGCACCTTGCCCGTAAACGCGCCTTTACGATCGAGCTCATACATGCGGCCGTATACTTTATCAAAACCATACTCACGACAAAACAAGTCCAAAATATCTTTGGGTGAATTTGAGATGGCGAGTAAAAAATAGTTTTTGCGTCTAAGATCTGCGACAAGTTCACGAGTAAACCGATAGGTGCGATGCTTGTGTATATCAATGACTGTTTGCGAGACCCGCAAAAACTTGTCTGATGGCATGCCGCGTATATGCGAAGTAAACGCGCGAACTACCGCCATGATATATGCTTCGTAATCGCCGCGACGATCGAGCCAATCAATTTTTGCTTTGGCATATATACGCGCAGCACTTTTGGGAAACACGCGCTCCGCGATCAGCGTATCGACAAGCTCAATAAGTAAGCTTGAACGAAAGATAGTGCCGTCAACATCAAATACCGCGACTTTGCGCATGCACTATATCTCGATATCCATCGCGGGTTTGTCTTTGACTTTACCGTAGCCACACTGGGGGCCGGGGTCTTGTACGCGCGTACCGTCGGTAGCAACTACCAAGCCCTCTGCCGCATGCCAGTGATCAGCACCGCATCCTGCCTCATCTTCAATGATAAGCTGATCGACAGGTAAATATTTGCCATTGTAACTGATAGCTTTAACTTTCTTTTTTTGAGTATCTGTTGTGCCTGAGCCTGTTCCCCCTGTACTGTCCGTGGGTGGCGGAGGAGGAGTTATACGCGGATCAGTCATAGGAGGTGGGGGAGATTTTTTGTCTTCAGGACATTTGAGCTCACCGGGTTTGCCATCGGCACCATTTGGCTTGCCGACACCGCCCTTGCCACCGCCACCCGGACCGCAGCCGTCGCCTCCCTTACCGCCAGCACCACCCGTCTCATCTTGTACGATGCCATCAGCGCCATCACTGGTAGTGCCTTTGCCTGCTTTGCCAAGTTTTGCGACAGCGTTGCCGCCTTTGCCGCCGACGCCACCCGTAGGCTTGAGTGGACAGCTACCGCCGACACCGCCATCAGCGCCGCGTACGTTTGCGTCTCCGCCATCACCACCGACTGCCTCGCCCTTGGCACCAAGAATTTTTAGTGAAGAATCACCACCCTTACCGCCCGTAGCACTAGCGTTGCCACCTTTGCCGCCGGGGCATTTGCAGTTGGTACCGTTGCCACCCTTGCCCGGTTTTGCGACAGCAAGACCTCCTGCGCCACCATCTACCTTATCAACCGTCACATTACCGATGCCTTCCACCGCGCCGAGTGCCGCAAGTTCTTTTTTGTTTTTGCCACCATCACCGCCGGTAGCAGTAGCATCGCCACCCTTTGCGCCGGGACATCCATCGGCGCCTTGTTTGCCGAGCGCGGTTGCCGATCCACCATGACCACCCACGCCGGGTACGATATGAAAACTATTGATGACAATTTTGCCTACCGCTGTCATTTTGAAATTGCCCGCAGCGCCACCGGCCCCACCGGTCGCCTGACCGGGATCGCAGTCTGGTGTGGTCTCAGCATCACCTCCCTTGCCACCATCACCGAGTTCTAATCTAAAACTATCAATAGTAATATTGGCTGCATTCACGCGCATACGAAACGCATCCTCGCCCTTGCTACCGCGCGCGTTGCATGACTTGCCGATGTCATCATCGCCGTCTCTGCCACGAGGACCGAGCAAGTGAAAATCCTTGATCTCGACGTTGCCCTTGTCACCAAAATCAAAATTGAGCAAAATCTTTTTTATATCTTTTGGTGGCGTAGGCACTGCAACACCTGAAGGTGCTGCACCTCCACTACCAACCGTCCACTCGCCACGCAGTATCACTTGCGGCAAGAGATTGCCATCTTTGTCACGCGCTCCCTGTGCGCGCGCCTCTTTGATCAATGAAAATTGTGAGATTGAAACAGGATGGCCGTTGATGCTTACTTTTTGTGTAGCACCTTCGATAAAAGGACCTACGCGCGTACCAGCACCCGTGTTGGCACCTACTTCAGTAAAGAGTGCGTCAATCTCGCCCTGCGTCTTTTTTACCGCAGATATACTTGAGACGATTTGCACCGAACCATTTGAAGCGACTTGGGCGTCTTGACCAAATGTCACAGGACCTCCGACTACCAATATAATACCTACACCGTCAGCGCTATCATTTGGCCGCATACACTCGATGCGTCGGTTTACCTCGAGCGCACCTGTCACTGATACCATGATGGGGCCGCCATCACACGCGAGCACGCCGTCAATCTTGAGATCGCCTTCAACCGCAACAGAAGCGCCCTTTTGAAGCACCATCTTGTGACCTGAGGCGATAGCTTGATCGCCCGTAAGCTTGGTATCGGTTGAAATGATATCCGTGATGAGCTCTGCTTCGGGCGCGCTCGAATTGCTACCTATGTACCAATACCCGCCGACTGATACAAAAAGCACGACAAGCACAATGAGGATTTTTTTATTCATAGCAAGTTAAGAAAGCCAGTAAACCGATTATCTCTAGACTAGCAAAAACCACACTCTTTCGTCCAAGCGTTTAAAAATAGGCCGATAATCAGCCCATTTGTCAAGAATTGTTTTTATTCGCGGATCTTGTACCCGATTTTAAAGAGATACCACACCCAGTAGCCGAGACCGAGGATAAGGCCTACGGTAAGCATCATGCCCACAATCATGTTTGATTCGGAAATACCCAACATGGTGTAGCGGAGCCCATCAACAAAATAGAAAAACGGATTGAGACGCACGATCCATTGGCTGATAATCAGCCTATTTGTTAAGAATTATCGTTAATCAGTTGAAAAGATACTTGTTGCCAATTTGATCTAATATGTTTTCGGGCTTCTCTTTTAGATGCCGTGCGATAAGCGCACGTAGTTCCATCTTTTTCTCTGGCGCGACATAAAGCACTAAAAATGTATGCCTCCAAAACATCCTACGAAAGAAAGAATTTCTTTTCTTTTCGAAGGCGAGCCAAAAAGTGCCGAAATCAACCTCTGCCTTCGCATCTACGAAATTGTTGTGCGCCTGTCCCTCAATTGATTGAGGATTTGTCCAATTCCACCATGATGGTTTATCTATCCTACGCACAACGCCATGTTCAATAAAATACTCGAACATGTCCCAAGTGAAAGTTCCTTTCTTCCTACGCTTTACAATACTTATGCCATCTTCGGATACGGAATAAGAACGCGAGGGCCATGGATACAAGAAGAGAAAAAGCGCAATAGCCAGAAGAATAATAAAAAAACTGTACCATGAAAAAGAAGAATTTGAGAAAACAAAACTGTCCTCTATCTGAAACAATATAAATGTTGGGAGCAACAAAACAAACAATACTAGATAGCGACTCTGCGTTTCTCGTGACTTAATTTGCCACCTTAGACTCTTATTCACTCCCTTATTTTATAACCAATCTTAAAAAGATACCACACCCAGTAGCCGAGGCCGAAGATAAGACCTATCGTGAGCGTCATGCCCACAATCATGTTTGATTCGGAAATACCCAACATGGTGTAGCGGAGCCCATCAACAAAATAGAAAAACGGATTGAGACGCACGATCCATTGAAGGAAAGGCGGCATCATATGAATTGAGTTGAATACCCCGCCCAAAAATGTGAGCGGCGTGATAATAAAAATCGTGGGTACTGAGAGCTGCTCAAAATTTTTCGCCCACAGAGCCACCAACATGCCTGCGAGCGAAAAGATGGTTGAGATTGCAGCGGCATAGATCAGCATCAAGAAAAAATGTGCGACGGTTGCCTGCGTAAAGAACACGCCGATAGCGTACACGCCAGCACCCACAATGACACCTCTGACCACGCCTCCCGCTAAAAATCCAATAATCATCTCAAAATATGAGAGTGGCGCTACCAGCAACTCATCGATAGAACGAAACCACTTCATGATATAGAGCGATGTTGATGTGTGCGAAAATGCCGAGTTCATGATATTCATCATCACAATACCGGGCAACACAAAATCGATGTAGGAAACGCCTGCGATTGAGCTAATGCGCTGACCTACCACATGCCCGAAGATTAAAATATAGAGAAGCGCGGAAATCCATGGTGCGCCGAGCGTCTGGATCCATACGCGAAACATGCGCCCCGTCTCACGCGCGACAAATGTTTGTAGTCCTGTCCAATTTGGTTTATTCATAACGATTTGCCTTCTTTTGTAATTTCTAAATATGTCTGCTCGAGTTTTCTGCCGCCTGAGGTAAATTCGCTCTTGTCGCCTATCGCTGCGATCTTACCGCCATTGATAATCGCGATACGATTGCACAAAAACTCTACTTCTTCCAAATAATGCGAAGTGAGTAAAATAGTCTTGCCAGCCTTGTTGAGATCTTGCAAGTACCGCCATAAATCATGACGCATTTCTACATCCACGCCTGCGGTCGGCTCATCTAATATCAGCAGATCGGGATCGTGCACCATGGCACGTGCGAGCATCACGCGACGCTTGAGGCCGCCTGAAAGTGCCTGAAAACTTTTCTTGCTATGTTCTCCGAGCTCAAAGCGCTCGAGTACATCATTGACACTCTTTTTGCGCGAGGCGCTTGGGATACCATAATAGCCGCCTACATACCACAAAATATCATACGCGGTCGCAAAAATATCAACATTAAAATCTTGCGGTGCGAGACCAATCTTTTTGCGCGCCTCACGATAATCAGTAACAACATCAATACCAAATACTTTGATAGTGCCCCCCTGAAATGACGCGATACCGGTCGTGCATTTTATCGTAGTT
>SICQ01000014.1 GCA_009691385.1 Candidatus Ryanbacteria bacterium | reverse complement strand
ATATTCCATACCATAGAGTGTTGCATAAAAACGCTTTTTTGGGTATATTTGGTGGCATGTTAAGTTACTCTGAATTACGCCCCGGCATCATCTTCGTACTCGATGGCGACCCCTACCGTGTACTTGAATATAGCTTTTTACGCATGCAACAGCGCAAACCTGTGGCCCAGACAAAAATAAAAAACCTCCGCTCAGGCAAAGTGACCAGTCGAACCTTTCATCAAAACGAATCGTTTAAGCCGGCGGATATCGAAAAAGAAACCGCCACTTTCTTATATGGTAACCGTGGTGAATATTGGTTTCGCCGAGGTGACGACCCTAAAAATCGCATCGCGCTCACCGAAGAAAAGTTAGAAGATATCGTCAACTATCTTTTGCCCAATATGTCGATCATGCTCGATGTCTTTGAGGGTGAGATCATCAATATCGAAATCCCCATCAAAATGGATATCAAAGTAAAACAAGCTCCTCCCGGTGTGAAGGGTGACAGTGCTACCGGTGGCAACAAAGAAGTAGTGCTTGAGACCGGCCTCAAACTCAATGTGCCGCTCTTCATCAACGAAGGCGACATTGTGCGCGTCAATACTGAATCAGGTGAATATATCGAACGGGTGGAGAAAGCTTAAAGCTTTATTGACTCACCGGGTGCAATTGGCTTACCTCCGCCTCGGCTCACGCCAGGCGGAGTTTGTTTTCTATCTGGCGCGCCACCTAGCGCGTTTTTGAGCACTTCTTTAAGACCTACTAAGTCAGGGCCCTTGCGCTGCTGAGATTCGCGCGCAGGACGCGAAAGCTCTTTGAGCGATATACTTTTTTCTGCTTGGGGTCGCGCAACGAGCGATCCACTCTTTACCGCTGACGGCATGGTTTTTTTGACGACTACGGGTGTGTCTGTATGTTTCTCAATTTTTGCATTTTTCTCGCTCGCAAATTCTATACCGAGCAAGCTTAAATGACTTGGATACTTTGGCTTGACTGATAGTTTAGCGGGAGAAATCTCGCCTGCCTGTACTTTTTTCAAACAATCAGAGCAGTAGATGGGGCGCGATTCATCGGGCTTGAAGTTAAGATGCGCGGACTTACCACACAAACTGCAGGTCGCTGTATAGCGCTCGCCTTTAGCACCGCCTGCGCTCACGGCAACACCGCTCGCGCTGCGGCTACCACCATGAGTCGAGCTCATGCGATCGCTCGTGCGCTCTCCCTGTTGTATGCGGTCATGCGCCGCACTTTCGGCCGCCTCTTCACCTAAAGACTCACTCCAGCGCATAATCTCCGACTCTACAACCTCGCGCGTGCGCGCATACTTTCTGCGTGATAAGTCGATGATCGTCTTTGTTGAGTCATTGACACCATCGGGACCTTTAGCAGCAATGGTGGTAGCTGAAAACGGCCTTGAGGTGACGCCGTTTACCATAAGCTTTAAGTAGATATGTCTATTGGGAAGATTGACTAAATCTTGTATCTCAAACTCGGGTTCAAACTCTTTTTCTAAAAACTCAGCATCAGTTGCCCCCACGCGAAATGAGATAAGCGTACCGCAGTTGCCAAAAACCGCGTCGCGCACTTTGGTAGTCGTATCAGTGACAAGCTGGCCAATATACTGGTGCGCGATAACTAAATTGAGCCGATACTTGCGCGCTTCTGATAAAATATTGGCAAACGAATCAGTGGCAAAGTTTTGAAATTCGTCGACATAGAGGTAGAAATCTTTGCGTTCCTCCTCTGGTATGCGCACACGCTCCATGGCTGCGAGTTGAATTTTAGTAATGAGCATCGCACCCAACAGCGCGGCATTATCTTCACCGATGCGCCCCTTGGCGACATTGATGAGCAAAATCTTGCGCTGGTTCATCGCCTCTTGAACATTGAATGCGCTCTTTGGTTGCCCCACGATATTACGCACAAACGATGATGACAAAAATTGGCCTACTTTGTTTTGAATCGGAGCGATAGCTTCTTGGCGAAACCTATCTTGCCAGCTCTCGTACTCCTGCACCCAAAATGACCTCACCACTGGATCCTTGAGATTATCAATGATGATGCGACGATATCCCTTGTCTACCAAAAGTCGTGGGATCCCGAGAAGCGTCGTGCCCGGTGTATCGAGAAGTGCTAAGACACAATTGTTGAGGATGTACTCCATACGGCTTGACCACACATTTGCCCAAATCTTAGTGAAGATACCCATAAGGTCAGAGGCGACCAAATGCTTGTATTTGGGATCGGGCACTTCAAGTACATTGAATCCGAGCGGGAAATCTGAATCAGCCGGATTGAAATAAATAACATCATCAAGACGATTGTCAGGAATTTTTTCGAGAACCTCTTCAACAAAGCTTCCATGTGGATCAACAATAGCCAACCCTGCGCCCGTCTGGATGTCTTGGAACGCAAGACTTTTGAGAAGATTGGTTTTACCGGTGCCAGTCTTACCAATCACATAGGTATGCTGCCTGCGGTCTTCGGTACGAATACCAAAAGTGCGTTCGGCGCCGCGAAAGTTTGTCTTAGCAAAATAAACGGTATAGGAACTAGAATCCATTACTCTTTATTATCCAACACTTATAAGTATGTATCAACTTTTGCCGCCAACTGCATATTGTTTGCGTGATCGCTCAAGAATCTTGGCACGAGAAGACTCATGCGGGGATTCAAGAAGCTCCAAGGTCTCTGCGGAAAAAGGATCATATGCGTTGCCATCGATAGTCATTTTAATATAAAACTCTCGCATACCAAGATTAATAAGATCTTTGGCGCTGAAAATTGGTGCCAATTCACGCTCAAGACGCACCGCGTCATCTCCACCCACACGAAAGACGACCATCGTACCTATCGCACCCAATACACTCGCGAATGCGTCAGAATCAAGCTGGGTAGCGTATTGATGCGAAATAGTGTTAGCAATGCCGTATTTGCGTGATTCAGCAAGAAAGTTGAGAAAGGTGTTTGTCACCAATCCTTGAAACTCGTGAATATACAAATAAAAATCACGCCATGTATTTTCTTTGTCTACCGCACGAGCAATCCCCGCCTCTTGTAACTTTAGGATACAAAGTGATCCGAGGAGACTCGCGTTGTCATCGCCTATCTTGCCCTTGGCAAGATTGATAAGCACAATCTTTTCACCGGCAAGAATGGCATCAAAATCTATCTTGTTATGCTTCTCGGTAAACATACCTTTAAGAAATGGATTAGCGATAAACGCCCAAAGCTTATTAACTAAAGGAGTGATTGCCTCTGCCTCATACTTGTCAGCCCACGCGCGAAATTCATGCTGCCAAAAACGCCGTACCATATCGTCTTGGATGTGTTCGGCGACCTCCATACGAAAATCTACCTCTTTGAGGATGGTGACAAAATCTTTAAACGCCGCGCGCGGATAATCAAGGAGCGCGAGACACGCGAACCGAAAGACATGCTCAATCTGTGGATTCCATGTGTTGCCGAATTGTCGTTCAACAATCTCGACAAGGCCTCGCGCCACCTGATGGCGCAATTCTGGTTCAACATCAGCGAGTGGATTGAACGCAATGGAATGTTGTATATCGGAAGGATCTATGACAATGACATCGGAGGCGCGTTCCTCAGGTATAAAATCGAGTATACTTGCTATCAAATCGCCGTCCGGATCGATGACACATACGCCATGCCCATACGCAATATCTTGGCGCACCAGCGTCTCCATCAATTTTGTCTTGCCTACACCGCGCTTGCCGATGATATACATATGCCGCGTACGATCAGCACGGTTAATGCCGAAGATAAACTTTTTTTCTTCGAGCGCCGCTTCATAATTAGTACGGCCAAAAAAAGAAACTTCGCGCGGGTCTACGCGCTGATAGATGGGAAGTTTTGAAGGGGGCGGCGCGTACTTGATAAGATGAATCTTGCCGTCTTTGGGCATGCGTCTATTATATCACATCAAGCTTCTTGAGTGCCCGTTCATATTTTTCCAAAGCCCACACGGCATCCCCGTAGGTGATGCCTTTTGCGCCCTCGTGCGCTATTTGGTTACGAAGCTTGTGCGCCTCCCACAAATCATCGATAGATTCAAAACGCTGTTCACCTAAAGCTGTGAGACGCTCACCCATCGTCTCGCCAGGAAGCTTCATGTCTTTGAGAATGCGATCTACAAGCGAATCTGCCTCGATAACCAAGAGCGCCGCGTTAGCATCGGAAGCATCCTTAAGCCCCGATTTGACCCGCGTCCATTCGTAGCTATAGCGAGCACCCTGAGGTTGGGGCTCAGTAGAAACAAGCACCTCGGGTTCTTTTTTGCGAAAAGCGGCAAGCTTTAGAAGAACATAGACTATGCCCACAGTAAACACTAGTGAAAGAGTACCGGCAATAATTTTAATCCACAGAATAAAGCGGTGCCAAAAAGCATTTGCAAAAAATGACTCGACGCCGAGGGTGAATGCACCGAACGAAAGGGCTCCCAAAATAAACAACAGGATGATAAGCACCCACATCTCGACATCGCGGTAATCTTTGGTATCCCCGCCACCTGCCGGTGGTCGTGCAGGCGGCTTGCCTCCTGGTGGTTTTTTTGGATCAGCCATAATTATTCTTTGTCTTCAAACATCTCAAGACCCACCGACGGCCCCATCTTCTTTGCCTCGACACGCTTGATAAGGGGTCCCGTTAGTACGATATGTGTTGGTGGATGAAACAATGTAGCGAGCTCTTCTGTATTTAAAATCGATGTACGCTGACCAACATTCGCATGGAGCGGACTAAGGTTAAGAAGTTTATGCCCGACATGATGTTCGGGAATGCGCCGCATCCGAAGAGCTGACCATATGCGCGCCTTACGAGCCTCAAGTCTCATACTAACAAACACCCATGGATAATAGGTCCACTTCACATCGGTTGTCACTTTTGGGTTGCGCTCGAACGAGTTAAGATCCTGCGACATGTACTGATTCAGTGCAGTCATGATACTACGGCGTGCAAAATCTTTTGCTTCTCCACTCATACGATCTTTGTGCGTCATATAGACATATCGAATAAGCGTCTCGTACCCCGGTTTGGAAAGACTCTCTTCTATCGCCTTGAGCGTCTCTGTCTCACCCGGTGTACGAATGGGCCGATCGGTAAATTCTCCTAACGGACCAACGATAGTCTTCTGACCTTCGATTTTCAGTTGCTTGATCAGCATTTCACCCTTTTTCTTCCATGCATCATCTGCGGGACGGATAACTATTTGGAAAAACAGATTTTCATGTCTGTCCAAGCGTGAAAGGGTTTCCATGAGACCTGCGATAGGATCGACGGCCATGGACTCCTCCAAATTTTCAAACTGAAGATAGGTGCGAATGGGATATGCATCTTCTTTTTTTAGCACTACCTCGCCGCCCCAAATATCTTGGCCTGTTTTGCGGAGACCTTCGAATGTCTGAGGAAGACGGTCCAAATAATCTGGCACCTCCTCAACTTCAATCATCGGGTAATTTGCATAAAGGTTTGAGACGATGATGCGCTTGTGCTTCTCAGGGATCCGCATGAGGAAGTGAATATCGCCCCCAAAACTAAAGATTTCCAGTGACCACCAGAGCGTCACTTCGCCCGCTTGGTATGTGTCCATGATATCACCAGGGCTGTTGCGCAAAGGATAGAGCGCGGCGAGAACCTGCTCCATGGCCTTTGGACTTTTTTCTATCTCGCGCGGCATTTTGAGCTCGAGTGACACCCATGAGATACTGCTCATATACAACTGCTGGCGCCACACGAGCCAAAGCCCCCTAAAAATAACAAAAAGCGAGGGTGCCAACCAAAGCCACCAAAAGCGTACGAGAAGTTTGATTGTGAGAATTGTGGGCTCGAAGAATTCGAGAAGTGACATGCATTACGAAACTATCGTATAAGTACCATCGTCAAGTGTCTTGAAAAGTTTTTTGTTCTGAAGGTTGATGAAAATCGTGCTTGCCTTTACCTGACGGCGACGCATAACCTCGTCAAGGATTTCCTCACGAGTCATCGCACGGTCAGAGAGCATCTGCACCAACACATCTTTTACAAAACCGGGTTCATAGCCCCACTCTTTGAGCGCGTACAGGCCACGGCCTACGAGCACAAAGCGGGCGTCTTTGATGAGTTCATTGTGTACGGTCTGCACATGCACTGATTTATTTGAAAACTCGCCGATGCGCTTCGCGATATCACGAAAGTGCATGGGTTCTTTTGCGCGCGCAAGCGCTACAAACGCACTGTCACGCATACCGCGCGGACGCACAAACGGAGATGAAACATGACCGTATTCATCCCATGTGTTTTTTTCGATTTCTTTTGAGAGACCGATATAGGTCGCGAGCATCGGGCTTTTCTCGGATACCGCAACACCGGTCTTTTTCAAATGCATCGCGAGACTTGCAAATGCACTATCAGCAGACAAAGTAGACCCCTGTTCACGAAGTGAACGGGCAAATGCCGAAAGAGCCGCCTCAATGCCTGCTACGGGCGCGTCAGCGATATGCCAACGAGCATGCAAGCGATCATCTGCTTTGCGACGACGGATCGAATCCGAAAGATCGCAAAAAAGTACCAAAGTATTTTTGTCTTTTACTTGGCGAAAATCGGGCAACGACAAAAACTCGACTTCCGCGGCAATGCCACCGACACCTGCGAGCACACTTTTGACGGCAGCTTCTTGGGAGACAAACTCTGCGAACAGTGGTGATTTTTTGAGACGACGAATAGCGTCATTTTCGATCTGACGTACGCGTTCGCGAGTGATACCCTCGCGCTTGCCGATGGCCTCCAAGGTCATACCGCCGGTCTCGCCTACCCCGTAGCGACGCTTAAGTACACTTCGCGCGCGAGTCGGAAGCTCTCCTAGAAACTTAGCCATCTGTTTCTCAAATGTAGGTGAAATTGAAGCCATAATTGAACATTTCTACTTTACCATATAACCATAAAATAATCAAGAGGTCAATGCTGCCATGTCCCCGTCCTCATACGCCTTCAAATCCGACGACCGAATAGCGATAGATTCGATGATTCCGATAGCCGCCATGAGCGTTACCAAGAACGACCCGCCATAGCTCATGAACGGTAATCCGATGCCTGTGATAGGCAAAAGGCCGATATTCATACCTACATGAATCGCAATATGCCCCACCAGTAAAAAACAGACGCCGAGCCCAAAGAGCTTTGAAAAATTGTCGGGCGACATCATGCTGATATGCAAAATACGCCAAAAAAGAAGTGTAAACGAAAGGAATACCAGCACAATACCTACAAACCCCCATTCTTCGGCAAATGCCGCAAACATAAAGTCAGTCTCTGACTCTGGCAAAAAGTTGAGCCGTGATTGCGTGCCGTACCCCACCCCCTTACCCCACAACTCACCTGAACCTACTGCGATCATTGCTTGAATCGCATGGTAGCCAGATTTTTTAGGATCATTCTCTGGATTAAAAAATGCGACCACGCGTGTCTTCTGATACGGCTGGAGTACGAAAAACCAACCTATAGCGGCGATGACAATGCCAAGTCCTGCAAACAACGCAATATGCCTAAATGTCAGGCCCGAGAATAAAAGCATGGCAATCCAGATAAAAAAGAGAATGGCAGACGAACCAAAATCAGGATGCAAAAAAACAAGCGTCATTGGCACGATGAGGTATAAAAACGAGATAGCAATATGCCGAAAAAGAGCGATCTCTACATAGCGGCGTGAGAAATATTTGGCGAATACTAGTATAAGAAAAAGCTTTACAGGTTCTACGGGCTCGACTGCAAACCCTCCAATATAAAACCAGCTCTGCGCGCCGCGCGTCGCAAACCCTACGAATGCCAATAATACGAGGAGACCTACACCGAGCGCGTAAAGTCCGAGAATCGCAGCACTTGATTTGAGTGTACGCCAATCAACGAAGGCGCATACCAGCATCACCGCTGAACTCACCCCGACCCAGATTAGCTGACGCCAGAAAAAATAATCGTCACCTGAGAGCGACTTCATGGTCAAAAGGCCAAAAATCAACAACGGCGCGATACCGCAAAGGAGCAACCAATCAAAACGGCGCAAGATCTGCATACGGCGATTATCGTATCACCGTAACGTTCGACGGTAAAGCGGCGAGATAGTACGTGGAGCCTCAAACGAGGCAGGCGGCCAAGTAAAAATCACATCTTGGGTCGACTGAGGCGAAAATGTTTTGATAAAAGTCTTGCTCGCCGCGTACGCGTTACCATTGGTATTCTCAAGCCGCAAAGTCATCTCGACATTTTTTTCTTCAAACAGCGACCTGTTGGCGATAGTGGCACGAATAGTCGGATTTGGTTCTGACTCATAATTCCAGCTCACCAAGTCAATCTTGAGAGGATCGCCAGTATCCATCGGCTCCCATGCCACGGGCTTATAGTCAAAGATAACCTGGGAAGGATGGAGCGGGCCTGTAACCAGACTGTCTTCAAAGATAAATACTTGCTCACCCGGATAAAGAAATGTCCGCCCCTCTTTTTGAGCGACTAAAAGACCTGCTCTATCATGCACCTTAAAAGTGTATTCAAACTTTCTAGCGCCAAGCTTGATATTTTGGTTCTCGATGAGCGCACCTACATCAAACACGCCTGAGCGCACCGTAAAATAATCCTGCCAAAGCACCAATGGTGGCTTTACAATCTCGCCCAAGCATTTATTGGGACATATACCGCCACAATCAACGCCCTCTTCGGCCCCATTTTGCTCTTTATCAGTACATGACGGCTGTGGCCAAAACGACCACGCGAGTACCGCGATAAGAATGCCTATTAAAAGAAAAATGATACCAAATCCAGCCAATCGCCGCTTGAATGTCCAAAGTCTCATAATGCTTATTGTATCAAAAAGTATTGCAGGATAAAAGAAAAAGAGATCCTGCATCGGGCAAGATCTACTTAGTGAGACTGCGGCTTGCGACGCATGTGGCCATGGTAATCGCAAGTAAGACAATTGAGCGCAATACTGCTGCCACTTTCTGGAATCACAAAGGTGAGCCGGCTCCGACACCGGAGACAAAGATGCCTGCCGGGTTGAAACTGCCGGTATGCCCACCATGCGACTCCTGTGAGTACGAGAGCAAGTGCGACCAAAATTTTCATGGAGCGCCTCCTAGTAAGATCGTACTCCTTTTCAAAAAAAAGAAAAAGTCCGAAGTGATGATCTCACTTCGGACTTGCGGTCTACGATCGATGAAGTATATGTATCACATGCATCAGACCAGTAGAAAAGGACGTATCTTCATTCGCCTCGCGATTGAAACGCAAAGCATAAAGACTCATGGCTCTGAGCTCCTCGACGACCTCCTCCTTGAGACGGTTGAAGCATGCTTCATGGTAACGAAAATTATCGTAGATGACGCGTGACGACTCGGCATGAATCTTATCTCCACACTTGATACATGACATGACCAGCCCCCCTTATCCTGTTCGTAGACAATTATTAGTTTGAGAAAGAACTTCTACCAAAACCTTCAAAAGATTTTTGAAAACTTTGGTAGAGGCTCGACCCACGCTGATGCGGGGTCGAGCCATGACGGTTTTTAGCGAGGGCGTCGCCTCATGTGTGGTCGGTGAGTGGCCCCTATCTCATAACACTCGCGGACCTCCTTTCGATGCGGCTGAGTCGTCTCGTCGCGAGACTACCAGCCCGCCGGGATGAGCTCCTTGTGGCACCACGCCTGTGTGTCACTGTCAGCTGCCTCCCACCACTGGCGCAGCAACACCACGTCCGTCTCGGCTTCCTTGGGAGCTCCGAGGAACTTGGCCAGTTCCACGAAGTGATCCGCTGCCTCGGGTGCCGTGTGATCCGCTGGTGGGAGTGCGTGCCCGCAATTTTCGCATCTCGACATTTTCTCTCCTTTTCTCACGGATCGTTGAAGATGTGAGTTGTTGGTAGGTCGAAAAGACCCTGCTCGCCGCATCCGCGCATACTGCTCACGATGACGAAGAGCGCCGCCGCGATGAGCAAGGCAAGAATTGCGTTGGTCAAAAACCGCTTCACTGCTTCACCTCCTCTTACGAACTTATAAGAGGTATTATATCATAAAATATAATTAAAGTCAAGCATAAAACCCCTTACATTATAAGGGTTTTTGGAGTATTTAAGTCAAAAGTCCTGGCGGCGACCTACTGTCCCCTGATGAGTATCATCGGCTCAACGGCGTTTTACGACTCTGTTCGGAATGGGAAGAGGTAGTACCACCGTGACGAGCCACCAGGACCTTGGACTCAAAAAATATAATTTTCAAAAAAATTTGGCAAGAAAAATCCGTAGGTAATGTATGCATTGTCTAACGGAGAACTCGGACTATTAGTACCCCTCGGCTCAACACATTGCTGTGCGTACACCTAGGGCCTATCAACGTGATAGTCTCTCACGGTCCTCAAACGGTTCCTTATCTTGGGGTTGGCTTCGCGCTTAGATGCTTTCAGCGCTTATCCAATCCGAACATAGCTACTCGGCAGTGCCACTGGCGTGACAACCGATACACCAGAGGTTCGTTCCTTCCGGTCCTCTCGTACTAGGAAGAACACCCCTCAAGAACCTACGCCCGCAGTAGATAGGAGACCAACCTGTCTCACGACGGTCTGAACCCAGCTCACGTACCCTTTTAATTGGCGAACAGCCAAACCCTTGGGAGCTTCTCCACCCCCAGGATAGGACGAGCCGACATCGAGGTGCCGAACACCGCCGTCGATATGGACTCTTGGGCGGTACCAGCCTGTTATCCCCGGAGTAACTTTTATCCGTTGAGCTTTCGCGGCGTCTAATACCCACGATCGGATCACTATATTCTACTTTCGTATCTGCTCGACATGTCCGTCTCGCAGTTAAGCCAGCTTATGCTATTGCACGACGAGTGTGATTTCCATCCACACCTAGCTGACCTTTGTAAACTCCTCCGTTACTTTTTAGGAGGATAGCGCCCCACCAAAACTGCCCACCAGGCACTGTTCCTGTGCGTTTTTGCCGCACGGGTTAGGATATAACTCAATTAAGATGGGTGTTTCATTGGCGACTCCATGGCCCCCAAAAGGACCACTTCAAAGTCTCCCCACTACGCTACGCATAAAAGACTTATACCCAATACCAAGCTGCAGTAAAGCTTCCGGGGTCTTTTCGTCTAACTGCGGGTAACCGGCATCTTCACCGGCATCGCATTTTCACCGGGCACCTCCCTGAGACAGTTCTCCAGTCGTTACGCCTTTCGTGCGCGTCGGAACTTACCCGACAAGGAATTGCGCTACCTTAGGACGATTATAGTTATCGCCGACATTGACGAGGGCTTATACCGTGCAGCCCACACCATTGCTGACATGGACCGACAATATTTAACCTTCTCGCATTGGTCAGGCGTCACCCCCTATACATACTCTTACGAGTTCGCAGGGAGCTGTGTTTTTGATAAACAGTCGCCAGAGAATCTTTCGCTGCGGCCCTCCTTGCGGAGGGCAGGCCTTATCCCGAAGTTACGGCCGCTTTTTTGCCGAGTTCCTTAGGGAGGTCTCACCCGTTCGCCTTGGTCTACTCGACCTGCACACCTGTGTCGGTTTGCGGTACGGTTCAATCGTATATAATCTTAGAAGTTTTTCTTGGAAGCCTGCTTTCGAGAATTTCTCAACCCGAAGGAAGAAATTTTCGCATCGCTTAAATTCGAGATTAAACTCAGCATTCCGGATTTTCCTGGAACACATCTTTACGAAACGAACGTAAATCCAATAATACGCTCTCGATACTAGACTCCGTCCCTCCATCGATATACGACCGAGTTATGGAATATTAACCATATGTCCATCGCCTGCGACTTTCGTCATCGGCTTAGGCCCGACTAACCCTTGGATGATCATCATTGCCAAGGAAACCTTGTACTTTCGGCGGCAAGGGCTCTCACCTTGCTTGTGGTTACTTGTGCCAACATTCTCTCTTCCATGCGCTCCACCGGCCCTCGCGGGTCCGGCTTCACAGCCCATGAAATGCTCTCCTACCAGATATTTCGTCGAAACGAAATAAATTCGCAACTTCGGTACTATGCTTAAGCCCCGATTATTTTCGGCGCGGAGTCTTTCGACGAGTGAGCTGTTACGCACTCTTTAAAGGATGGCTGCTTCTAAGCCAACCTCCTCGCTGTTTTAAAAACTCCACCTCCTTACTTGCACTGAGCATAGATTTAGGGACCTTAGATGGCGATCCGGGCTCTTCCCCTTTTGACCGACGGAGCTTAGCCCCCGTAGTCTGACTACCTAGCCAAAACACCAACCATTCGGAGTTTGATAGGACCCGCGAGATTGCTCCCTTTCAAGTCCTTCCAGTGCTCTACC
Organism: Candidatus Ryanbacteria bacterium; assembly: GCA_009691385.1. Lineage (GTDB taxonomy): Bacteria > Patescibacteriota > Minisyncoccia > Ryanbacterales > GWA2-47-10b > SICQ01. The sequence continues at coordinate 3,750 of SICQ01000014.1, read as the reverse complement.
TGTTGGTTTGTACTAGGCGCTAGCCCAAAAGCTATTTCGGAGAGAACCAGCTATTACCAGGTTCGATTAGCTTTTCACTCCTTACCACAACTCATCCGAGAGTTTTGCACTGCTCACCGGTTCGGGCCTCCCATCTGGTTTCCCAAATGTTCACCCTGGTCATGGTAAGCTCACCTGGCTTCGGGTCTATCGTATACTACGTTCAACCCATAAACCGACCTGCCTTTACTTGCGTAAAGATCAGGCAAGTTTATAGATTGATATTCGCCCTATTCAGACTTGCTTTCGCTCCACCTCCGTTCCCTGAGGGAACTTAGATTACGTAATACACGGTAACTCGTTGGCTCATTCTTCAATAGGCACGCCGTCACCCGCACTTTGCATTGCTGCAAAGGGAGCTCCGACTCTTTGTAAGCATATGGTTTCAGATACTATTTCATCGCCCTTACCGGGCTGCTTTTCACCTTTCCCTCACGGTACTTGTTCACTATCGGTCTTCAAAAGTATTTAGCCTTGGCAGTGTAGTGCTGCCGGATTCCTCCGACCCTGACATGTGTCGAAGTACTCAGGAACGATATAAAATAAGTGATGACATGTTTCGCTTACAGGGCTATCACCTGCTCTGGCGGGGCTTTCCAGCCACCTTCTGCTACATACCAACTTTTGTAACTTATCTCTCTTACGAGAATATATCGCCCTACAACCCCTTTCTATGTACCTGTTGGTAAACCAATAGGTACACGGTGAAAGGTTTGGGCTCATCCCTTTTCGCTCGCCGCTACTAGGGGAATGGGAAACATTTAAAACACTTGCCCCAATTGTTTAGGCCAGTGTTCTAAATATTTCATTCTTTTCTTTTCCTCCAGGTACTGAGATGTTTCACTTCCCTGGGTGCGCTCCTTACGCTCTTATGCGCAAGATTCTATGAATTTTCGTCATAGAGGGTTTCCCCATTCGGACATCGTCGGATCAAAGGTTGCTCGACACCTCCCCGACGCTTATCGCAGCCAAGCCACGTCCTTCATCGCCTTTTGAAGCCTAGGCATCCACCATACGCTCTTAGGTTCTCCGTTAGAAAATGCATATATTACCCTTACTAATTTAGATTCTTGCCAAATTTTCAAATTACACTCGCTCAGAAACGAAAACATCCTCCGAGCGGAGGATGCTATAAATCAAGCACCGTAGCGGCCTTACGGCCGTCCGCTCACAAAAATGTTTCGTGTAGAAACCGTATTCATTCGTAGAGGCATTGTACTCTAAGCATTTATTGGTGTCAATAACCCTGATAAGCCTTTGTGGACAAAGCAAAACCCTTATTTGATGGCGCTTTTTATTTCATCCGAACACCTTCTCTCCTAAGTCATGTTCCTCTTGTGCGCAAAACAGGCATAATATAACCTATTTCAAAAATTGGAAACTCTTTGCAATTTGCTCAATAATAGTACTGTTTGTGTGTCTTTGATTTATCTCACTCATTTGCGCCGAAAGTTCAGTTGAAGATTTTACTGAATAGCACTCATCTATAAGATCACCAAGAATATATTTAAGTTTGTTGCCCCTAAAGAAGACTATAAACGTTTCATCAACACAATATACTGTACATTGCGTAGAGTTAATTTTCATCGTTTCCAACCCCTTGTGGCTAGCTTGTTTTTTTCTAATATAATAAGCCATTTCGCCACTATCCATCATTACTTTTTTACCCTCATAACCCCTGTCAAATATACCGCTCTTACGCAATTCATTTTCAAAATTTTCTAAAGATAAGTCCATTTCTCTACGCGATGTTAAAATTTTTTGCGTATCTTGAAAGGTGCGGACATCCTCTATTGAAATTAAATTTTTCCCGCAAGCGCCGCCGTTGTTTAAATACTCACCCATCTTATCATAAAGTGTTCTGTTCTCTGGGCCTAAAACCGTACCAAACGCTATACCCGCATCTATATTTACCAGATGGAATGCTTCGTATGCGAAGGGAAAAGACTTCTTTTCTTTTATAGCAGTGTAATTTTTGGGAAATTTAAAGCTAAAGTACCCATCTGGATCAGTGAATACATCAAACTGCGTATCTTTTTTCTGTGCGCTTGCTTGGTCACCTGTCGTTTCTGACGATTCTTCATTTTTGCTTTCTTCTGCGGGTAAGTTTTTAGTCTTTGTTTCTGGTTGCAAAAAGACTGTTTTATTAAAAAAACGCCATAGGAATACAGACGCAATACCCAGTAAAATACCAACAAAAAGTATAAAAATAAAAACAGTAATCCGTTTTCGCTTTGGTATATTATTTTCGGGAGAGTTGGCGGAAAAACTCTGCGAGGTTTGTGAGGGTTGATTTAGTGCATCCATGCGTCAATTGTAGCGCTTCTTCCTGAGAAGCAAAACCCCCCGCTATGCGGGGGGTTTTAGAAGGTCAAAATGAGCTCTTATTTGAGATCGCGCTTGAGCTTCGAGATAAACTCGGAGGCATGTTCTTTGCCACCAAGACCGAAGGCGAGACCTCCTGCGATTGCGAGCATGGCTACAAACGCTGTGATCACCGTTTGGATGAGAGCGCCTGCGATACCGAGCTGGAAGAGTGCTGCCAAAATGGCAAATACCCAGATAGCCCACTTGGCAACAGCACCGATCAATGATGCTGATGGCATGCTGGCTGCCTGCGCTGAACCGCGAACAACTTTTTGTGATACATCAGCCAAAAGAGCTGCCGCAATCACAATGATCGCCGCTACTATGACATTGGGGATATATCCCAACACAACGCTTGAGAGAAAGTCGCTGACAGCGGTGAGCTGCATGACATCGACGGCTACCAAAAAGCCGATGACCATAAAGAACCATTGCACGAGACCGCCCAAGAACGCGCCCGTGTTGAGCTTGTAGCCCGCACGGCTGATTGGCTCTTCTGCACCAAGACTCTCCAACAGAGAATCAAGTTTGAGAGCGCGCACAACCTGCTCGACTAATCGGCCGATCATGACTGCGACTATCCAGAGAACGACAAACGCGAAGATCGCCACGACGAAGCGCGGCAAGAATGTTGCGATACCTGTAAGAAGGGCGCTCGATGCATCGCGAAGAGCATCAACGCCAACTTGTCCTAACTTGTCTTGCATAGATATGTTTATTAAATAGAAATAACCTACCTTCGACTAAACTAAAGAGATTTTGACCTTTGTACTATTATATCAAGAAAGAATAGAGTGTTTTCTGGCTCTGTGGATAAAGAAAAAGAGCCACAACCCCGATGGGTTGTGGCTCTAATGCCTGCGCTTGTGCGCGGCGTGCCGTCAGTTGACGGTTTTTTGGCGATTGACGCCGTCGTTCGAGTAGCAGTAGCCCTCGAAAAATCCCTCGACACCCGAGAGCGTGCCTCTACCCTCGGTCGAGTGACTCTTCGCATGCGATTCATCGGACGAGCCATCGAACTGTATGTTGCGCCTGTTTGACGACGAGCTGGCGTGCCGATCGATTGAGCAGTTGAACACGAACCCATCGCGGATGAAGCGGATCGTGTCGCCCGCTACAAGCAAATCGTCGGGACCGAGTTCGCCGCAGATCTGCTTTTCGGTCATGCACTGGCCGCCTGCGGGCGGACAGGTGTTGATGTAAAAGCAGTAGCCAGAGTTGGTGTACTCCTGCGTCTCTGGGCGGCCACCATGCCGCTCCGTGGTCTTGGTGCTGTTGTGCCAGATCGACCACGACATGCCGGTGTCGTGGTCGATCCACGACCACATGTTTGCGTTCATGTAG
>SICQ01000001.1 GCA_009691385.1 Candidatus Ryanbacteria bacterium | reverse complement strand
TGCGCGAACGGGTTGTAGGTTCAATTCTACTATTGTTATGCCATAAAATCAGGTTTTTTTCAAATACCCATTTTGATGTCACCTACGCTCTGAGGTATGATGCCCATATGAAGTATTTTTTTGTTGGCATCAAAGGCGTTGGCGTTGTTGGCATCGCTACGCTCTATAAAGAATGGGGGCATGAGGTTATTGGCTCTGATGTCGCAGAAGAGTTTTTTACTGATGAGATTTTAAAAAAACTTGGCATCTCGGTCGTGTCGTTTGATATTTCCCATATTACCGCTGATATCACAAAGCTTGTGTACTCAAGCGCGTATGGTGCAGATCATCCGCAAGTAGCGCGTGCGAGAGAACTTGGAATAGCTATCGCGTCATATAGTGAGGCGCTCGCAGAGCTGTTTAATGCAAAAAAGGGAATCGTCGTGACAGGTACGCACGGCAAGACGACGACAAGCGCAATGCTCGCACGCATACTCGAGGATGCAGGATTTGATCCCACTGCCGTCATCGGTGGCGAGCTTGTCGAGTGGCATCGTACGGTGCGCACGGGTTCTGGCGAATGGATGGTAGTAGAGGGCGATGAGTACCAGGCAAAGATTCTGGCACTCAAACCCTACGCGGTGTTACTCACTAATGTTGAGTATGATCACCCTGACTTTTATAAGAACGAAGAAGAATATAAAAATGTATTTAGACAACTTATAGGGCTAGTACCAACCGATGGCATCGTGGTGGCGCATGAAAGTTTGAGAGGTTTGGTGGCGGAATCTAGTACAAAAGTTCGTGTAATATTTTTTAGCGAGCTTGATGCATCTACCAATCTGACGCTATGGGGCAAGCACAATCGCGAGAATGCCGCTGGAGCTTTGATGCTTGCAGACGCATTGGGTATTGAACAAAAGATCTCAATAAAAGCACTCACGGGTTTTCGTGGTACGAAGCGTCGTATGGAACTCTATACGCTTGCTGAAGCGCCGGTAGTCGTTCTCGATGACTACGCGCATCATCCGACCGAGATACGGGCAACGCTATCGGCACTGCGCAATCATTATGGCAATCGCCATATCATCGCGCTTTTCCAGCCACACACCTATTCTCGCACAAAAACATTTTTGGGCGATTTTGCTACTGCTTTTGGTGATAGCGATGAGGTGGTCATTCTCGATATCTATAGCTCAGCGCGCGAACAGGTAGGCGAGGTCACAGGGAAAAATCTTTTTGAAGAAGTAGCAAAACATCACGCGCATACGATGTTTGCCGCAAATATTGATGATGCACTCACGCTCACCCGCGAAAAGATAAAGCAAGATTGTGTGGTAGTTACGATGGGCGCAGGTGATGTATGGCGCGTAGCCCAAGCGCTCGCCGGCGATTTACAAAAGGGGAGTTGACCAGAGCACTCCCTCCGAGAGGATGTAGAGCGTCTCGTTTTGGGTTGAGGCGAGTATCTTGGGGTTTGCACCACGAAAGATAGTGAAGCTATTGTGTCGATCACGGCCATCAAGTTCAATAATCTCAACGCTCGTATCAGTCGCGACGATCACAGCTTCTCGGGCAGGATAAAAAACAATATTACGAATGGTGCCCGCGAGTGTGAGGAGCTTTATTTCGTCATGTCCAGCATAGGTAGGCAGATACGCTTCGCCGTCGAGCCATTTGATCCAAATGCTGTGGGTATCCCACCACACGATGCGTGATGGCTCATACGCAAATGTAGCCAGATTTTTTGACGCAATAAAATCTCGCACGATTTTTGTATGGGTTGTGGTCGCGGTGCTTATGGCGCTGGCAGTCGTAAGCTTGGTAGTCGTTTGGTTATCAAGCGAAAAGAGATCAAACGTACGACGCGGTTTTGTCATGATAAGCGCTTGTTCGTCGTTATCAAGAAATTGCATGGCGGTGTATTCTCCGTGCGTGAGTTTTCGAGGTTCCGCTGTTGGTATCAGTAACGCTTCCGCACGGACAACTTGGGCAGGGTAGACCCGTAGCGTTTTTTCCCACGAGTAGTATCCATCTTTCTCAAGTCGTACGCGGTACTTGCGCGGTGTCAGGCCCTGCAAAAAAAGTTCACGAGTAAAAATATTTGTCTCGCGCTCCAAAATATTGTCGACAAAAATACGCACGCCCGTTGTGGGTGTCGGCGCTACCAGAAGTCCACCTGCGCGCACGATCCGCCATGCGGGTTCTCGCTCAACGCGATAGCCAAATGAATAGAGGATGAGTGGCACACCGAGCGATACAAAGAGTGTGGTCAGCATCCAAAAGAGTACTTTTCTGCGCCGTTTAGTCATTACTACTGACTATAGGAATTCTTGCCCCAGAGCGCAAGAACCTCTATCATGAAGCAACTATGGCAAAAGCTGTTTTTCATATTTCGGGGTCTACAAAGCCGTTGCGCGGTACTATCGAGGTGCGAGGTGCAAAAAACGACATTCTCAAGGGGCTTGCGGCGGTACTCCTTACAAGGGGTGATATCGCGTATACCAACATGCCCGATATAGAAGATGTGCGGCGCACGCTCGAGCTTCTCAAGTCACTTGGTGTACAGATGACAGATAGAACTACTCGAGTATGTACGCTCAACGCTTCACATATCAAAGGGCATATCTTGCGCCGTGACATCGCCGAACAGATTCGCGCATCAATCGTGCTCGCAGGTCCTTTACTCGCACGCCAAGGCAAGGTGCGTTTTCCGTTCCCCGGTGGGTGTGTGCTTGGCAAACGACCCATAGATCTTTTTGTACACGGCTGGAGTGCCATGGGCGCGCGCATGCGCCTGGTAGGTGATGAGTATGAGTTTTCCGCGTCACGCCTGCATGGTGCTGATATCACTTTTTATAAGGTAAGCGTTACAGGTACCGAAGCCATGATGTTCTCAGCGGTCCTTGCGCATGGCACGACGGTGCTCCGCAATGCGGCACTCGAACCTGAGATTCCACATTTGGCCGATTTTCTCAATTCGTTGGGTGCGCGTATTCATGGTGCTGGCACTCCTACTATTACTATTGAAGGTACAGATGGAAAACTTCTCGAAGGTCCCGGTCAATTTGCGACATTGCCTGATAGAATCGAGGCGGGCAGTTTTGCGGCTCTTGTCGCTGCGCGAGGTGGCAAGGTAAAAATTACTTCATGCAACCCCGAACATTTGGCGGTACCGATAGAGATTTTGCGTGAGATGGGTGTGCGCGTGACTGCGGGTAAGGATTTTATGCTTATTGAGAGTAAAGGTAAGCTCAAGCCGATTGATATGATAAAGACACGCGAGTATCCAGGATTCCCAACCGATTTACAGGCGCCATTTACCGTACTGCTTACGCGCGCGCGCGGCGCAAGTTTGGTGTTTGAAACAATTTTTGAGGGGCGACTAGCCTATATCGACGATCTGAATCGTATGGGCGCTGCGATTACCATATGCGATCCGCATCGCGTTTTGGTCAATGGCCCCACCGAACTTCGAGGAAGACACATGGAAAGTCCTGATATTCGTGCGGGCCTTGCGTTTGTCATCGCAGCCGCAATTGCCAAAGGGCCGTCAGTACTTGAGGGTATTTATAAAATTGATCGTGGCTACGAAAAAATAGAGATGCGTTTGCGTCGCATCGGGGTTGCTATCGAGCGTAAAAAATCATAGGGTTAGGGCACCAATGGGCTTTTTTACCAAACAACTAGGCATTGATCTTGGTACGGCGAACACGCTGGTTTTTATGCCGCGCAAAGGCGTTATTCTCAATGAGCCATCCGTCGTCGCCATTTCAGTTCTCAATCATCGAGTGTTGGCGGTGGGGGACGAAGCAAAACAAATGATTGGCCGTACGCCCGAGAGTATCATCGCGTACCGTCCGCTTCGTGATGGTGTCATCGCTGATTATCGCGTGACCGAAGCAATGCTTCGTTATTTTATCAATAAAGCACTTCCCAATCCTCGTATTTTCAAGCCAGAAGTTATGGTATCGGCGCCCGCGGGTGTGACATCAACCGAACGCCGAGCCGTCGTAGAGGCAGCACTCAAGGCCGGTGCAAAATCTGCGTATGTGGTCAAAGAGCCAATCTTGGCCGCCATTGGCGCGGGTATTCCTATCCAAGAAGCGCGTGGTCATATGGTGGTAGATATTGGTGGTGGCACGACTGACGCGGCGGTCATATCGCTTGGTGGCATCGTGGCGTCTACCTCCGCGAAAGTAGCGGGGAACAAAATAGATCAGGCGATTGCTGATTATATAAAAGAACGATTCAATCTTGCGATCGGTGATCGCACCGCCGAAGATCTCAAGATTAGTATTGGTTCGGCGGTCCCACTCAAAGAAGAACTCTCTACTATAGTAAAGGGTCGTGACTATCTGACGGGTCTTCCACGAAGCGCTGAAATCAAAACAAACGAAATTGTAGAAGCCATCAAAGAGCCGATGGCCGAGATCATGAAGGCGATCAAGCTTGTCTTACAGGATACGCCTCCCGAGCTCGCCGCGGATATTACGACGACCGGCATCATGATGACGGGCGGTGGCGCGCTCCTACGCAATGTTGATGAGCTCGTGTATCGCTCAACTGGCGTGCCTGCTCACATAGCTGAAGATCCACTTTTGTGTGTCGCGCGTGGTACGGGCAAAGCACTTGAACATTTGGAAACTTATAAAAAGAGTATCATGACCAAGCGCTAGCATGGCGCATACTCACGCATATTTTCTTTACGGCAGTGACGCAGCAGCGCGCGACGCCGCTCTCGTTGTGCATCTTGATGTACTCAATCCACGCTTTCGTTTTACTTTCGGTCTCGAAAAGCCGCTCGGTATCGATGACGCACATGAGATCCAGCACAAAGCGATGCTTTCGGTAGGAGGTGATACGCAAGCATTTGTGGTGCATCAGGCCGATCTTATGACGCACGAAGCTACACAAGCGATGCTCAAGACGCTCGAGGAGCCGCCGGCGGGTTCCGTATTTTTTCTCGTGTCAGATTCTGCGGATATTCCCGTAACTCTATTGTCTCGGCTGACTGCACAGTCTTTTATGGAAGAAGGTGTATCAGGCGCACTTGCGCGCTTTGAAGATACAATACGCAAGACCGGTAAGGTATCGCGTGACGCGGCAGATCGTCTGCGCCGCCAAGGGCGTGTGGATATACTCCGTACCAATGCGCGCATAAGCGCGCAATCTTTGGTAGAATATGAAGAGATATGCCGCGAATAGTTATTGTCTTTCTTATTATCATTGGGGTCGCTCTGGCGGGGACGCTCGTGACCTTTATTGTGTTGCGCAACCAACCCGCAGCGCCCGCTACTGATAAGAATCCGCTTGCGGCCGCTGATTCAAAGCTTTTTTTCTCAGATGATGGCAGTGCGTCGTGGAAAGGTATTGCGGGACTGGGCGACGCTGTACCCCGTGTGCTCGTTTTTAAATCAGGCGGATCGGGTCAGCTCTATATCGGTACCGAGCGCTCCGGCCTTTTTATCGTGCGCAGAGAATCGCAGAACGCCGAACATGTGCGAGATCCCAAAGGCATTCTTGCTGACAATACCCGCATCACAGCACTTGCGCAAAATACTGACGGGACTCAGCTTTTTATCGGCGCCACGCAAGATAGTCGCGCGCGCGTCATAAAGCTTACTGAAGATAACGCAGAAGAGATCTTTAGGGCGTCACTTGATCGTTTTGATATCACGGGACTTACGGTTGATACGGGAGACGCCGCTCATATTACAATAGCGGTTGCTGACGGTACGGTATTTGAGGCGCGCGATGGAGGTAGGTCGCGCACATGGGAGCCGATTTCGCGCATCGGCACCGGCATTGCACGCTTTTGGGATGACGGCGAGCCCGATGGTGTGGTATGGGCGCTCGATAGCAAAGGATCCTTGTTTCAATCCGATAGTCGTGGAAGACTATGGAAGGAATTGCCTCGCGTCGCATTTGATGGAGTTAAAGTATCCAAGATACATCAACTCGGATTCCATGCGATGCGCCGCGCACTCTTTGCGGCTACAAACTATGGTTTGGGCGAGTCGAGCGATTTCGGGGTCTCTTGGCGTACGATTCGCATGCCCATACCCTCCGGTGGTGCTCCTATCATGACGATTGCTACTCATCCGCATTTTGCCGAAGTCTTCTGGACAACATCGGGCAATCAGATATATCGTACTGACGACGGCGGCATCACTTGGCGTCAGACATCACTATCAGAGAAAAAAGATATTACTTCACTTGTTATCGACCCCAATCAACCAAAACATCTTTATGCAGGAACTACTCAATAATACAAAAAAAGAACTCGAATCTACGCTCGCGCGTCTCAATGCTGATATTGCAGTGATTCATTCGGCGCGCGCGACACCAGCACTGGTAGAAAATATATTGGTGCCTGCCTACGGCAACAAGATGCCACTGCGCGAGCTCGCGTCACTGTCCGTACCTGATGCGCGTACTATTATCGTACAGCCGTGGGATGTATCAGTGTTGTCCGAGATTCAAAATGCGTTTGTCTCATCAAATTTTGGTTTTGGGGTCACTGTTGAGGAGAAGTTTATTCGTCTTACCTTGCCGCAGCTTTCCGAAGAACGAAGAGGCGAGATACTCAAAATCCTCGGGCGCAAGGTGGAGGATATCCGTATCAGCGTACGCAGAGTGCGCGATCACGCCATGAAATCCGCCGAAGAAATGGAAAAGAGTAAAATGATCTCCGAAGATATGAAATTCCGCACGCGTGAAGGCGTCCAAAAACTTGTCGATGAGTTTAATAAAAAGATTCTCGCTGCCGAAGAAAAAAAGGCGCAGGAGATTTCAGGATAAGTATGGGTATCATAGAGGCGGTTTTTATTTTTATTCTTGTCGTCCTACTCCTTGTCGTATCACACGAGCTTGGGCATTTTTTGACGGCCAAATGGTTTGGTATCCGTGTCGATGAGTTTGGCGTAGGGTTGCCTCCGCGCATGTTTGGTATCAAGCGAGGTGAGACACTCTATTCAATAAATTGGCTACCGTTTGGTGGGTTTGTGCGTATTTTTGGTGAAGACGAAGACAAAGACGATCCACGCAGTTTTTCATCTCGCGGTATCGGCGTAAAATCGCTCGTGGTTGCCGCGGGGGTCATCGCCAATGTTTTGGTTGGTTTTTTAATCTTGTCGTATGTCGCGTGGCACGGTGTCCCGCGTTTTGAAGTTGCCATTGAGGAGGTAGCGCCGAACTCTCCTGCTCAACTCGCGGGTTTTGTAGTAGGTGACAGGATTGTAGGGTTTGAGGGCGAGCGTCTTGAGAGTATCAATGTAGCCGAAGTTCATATGTATATTGATAGCAAGCGAGGCCGTCAGGCAGAATTTTTGATACTGCGCAACGGTGGCGAGTTGCATGTGTTCGCAGGCCCACGCACTAATCCTCCTGAAGGCCAAGGTCCGCTGGGTGTACGCATCAACAATATCCAAACCGAGATCGTCCGCAAATCAATTTTTATGGCACCTATCGCTGGTGCGAAGATGACGGGCAATTTCTTGAAGCTTATCGCAGAAGGCATGGTAGCGTTTTTTGGTAGTTTATTTACGGGCGCCGAAGTCCCAGGCGAAGTAGTAGGACCGATTGGTATCGCAGGCGTCGCGCAAGAAACATTTCGCGTCGGTATCCGTGAATTTTTGTTTCTCATTGCTTTGCTATCACTTCATCTTGCGGTTATCAATATCTTGCCAATTCCCGCGCTCGATGGCGGGCGCATTGCCTTTTTTGTGGTTGAAAAAATAATTCGTAGGCCCATTCCAGCTCGGGTTGCGGGCTATATCCACTCGTTTTTCTTTTTGGTTCTTATCGGGTTTCTTCTCTGGGTAAGCTGGCAGGATATCGCGCGGCTTATATAAGTTATTCAGGTATTTTCAATTTGGAGGGGTGGGTGCTACTATACCCCCATGCTGCAGTCACATTTATTTGCAAAAACGCTACGAGAAGCGCCAAAAGACGATGTAAGTGTCAACGCGGAGCTTTTGATTCGGGGTGGATTTGTCGATAAATTGGTTGCTGGTGTTTGGACCTATCTGCCACTTGGTTGGCGCGTGCTCGAAAATGTCAATAACATCATCCGCGAGGAGATGAATGCTATTGGCGGAGTGGAGCTCCATATGCCGACCTTGCAGCCCCGTGACTTATGGGAGACTACTGACCGCTGGAAAGTAGAAGAGGCATATAAATTGCAAGACAGAAGCAAGCGCGATTTTTGTTTGGGGTGGACACATGAAGAGGCGGTGACAAAGATTGCTCTTTCGCACATCAGTTCGTATCGCGATCTTCCGCAGTATGTTTATCAGATACAGACAAAGTTTCGTGATGAGCCCCGCGCCAAGTCCGGTGTCATTCGTGGCCGCGAGTTTTTGATGAAGGATCTGTATAGTTTTAATGCATCGCGCGAAGAGCTCGATTCGTTTTACGAGATTGCTAAAAGTGCGTATCACAAAATTTTTGAACGCGTGGGCCTCAAAGCATATTGTGTGGAGGCATCAGGTGGCGCGTTCACCAAAGAATATTCCCATGAGTTTCAGGTGGTGTCAGAAGCAGGTGAGGACGAGATTATTTATTGCAAAGAATGCGCTTTTGCCCGCAACAAAGAGATTATTGGCGATGTTACCCAATGTCCAAACTGCAAAAAGCCCCTCGCAACAAGCAAAAGTATTGAGGTAGGTAATATCTTTAAGCTTGGTACCAAGTTTTCTGAGGCATTCGGTCTCTCATTTACTGATGAGAAAGGCGAGAAAAAACCCGTGGTGATGGGGTCGTACGGCATCGGCCCGGGGCGGCTTGTAGGTACCATCGTAGAAGTCTCTCACGATGATCGTGGCATTATCTGGCCGGAGTCAGTAGCACCGTTTCGTGTGCATATATTGGCACTTTCCGCATCAGTGCAAGAAGAGGCACGAAAAGTCATGTTTGATCTTGAGCAAAAAGGTGTAGAAGTTTTATTTGATGATCGTGAAGGCAAGACACCGGGCGAGCGATTCTCTGATGCTGATCTTATCGGTATTCCGTGGCGTGTGGTGATTTCTGATAAGACAGTCAAAGAAGGTAAGATCGAGGTTAAAAAACGCACCGAGTCCGATGCAACATTAATGGATACCGCATCGTTTATAAAGTTAGTATGTTAGAAAAATATTTCCCGATGACGCGCAGTGATATCGGCATTGATCTCGGTACTGCAAACACACTCGTATATGTGAGTGGGCGCGGTATTGTGATTGACGAGCCTTCCGTGATTGCTATCAATCAAAAGACGGGCCATGTAGTCGCTGTCGGCGCTGAGGCAAAGCGTATGGTAGGGCGCACGCCTAGTCATATCGTAGCGGTAAGGCCTCTCGTCAACGGTGTCATCTCTGATTTTGAGGTAACCGAAGAGATGCTTCGGTATTTTATCAAGCGGGCTTTAGGCGGTCGTTCATCAATGTTTACCCGTCCGCGCGTGGTAGTCGGTATTCCATCAGGTATTACAGAGGTTGAGCGCAGAGCGGTGCGTGATGCGGCATTGTCCGCGGGTACCAAAGAAGCGTATTTAGTAGAAGAGCCTATGGCCGCTGCCATAGGCGTGCGTCTTGAGGTGCAAGATCCAATGGGTAGTATGATCGTTGATATTGGCGGAGGCACCACCGATATCGCGGTAGTCTCGCTCGGTGGCATCGTGGCGGCAAAAAATCTCCATGTGGCAGGCGACCGGCTCAACAACGATATCATCCAATACGCGCGCGATGAGTTCAAATTACTTTTAGGCGAACGCACCGCAGAAGACCTGAAGATTGCTATTGGGTCCGTATTGCCTCAGCCGAAGGCGCTTGAGGCAACCATGCGCGGACGAGATTTAGTGACAGGTCTTCCTCGCGAGGTGTTGGTGACGGATGTCGATATTCGCGAAGCAATGCGTGGTTCTGTCGCCACCCTTATCAAATCAGTACGAGAAACAATCGAAGTGACGCCACCCGAACTAGTTGCCGATATCATCCATCGCGGCATCGTGCTCGTTGGCGGAGGATCGCTTTTGCGTGGACTTGCAACGCTTATCGAGCGAGAAACGCGCATTCCGGTGCGTGTTGCTGAAGATCCGTTGACCGCCGTGGTGCGCGGTACAGGCATTATCCTTGAAGACCTTGATATGTTACGACCGGTGCTTGTTGAGACTGATTATGAAACGGCGATCAGTTAGTGTACGCATCATCATTATTGCGGTTATTCTCTTTTTCTCAACGATCGCTCTTTTTACAAAGATTTTGGTACCCGCGCAACGCATCGTACTCGATGGGTTAGGCGGGCTTTTGCTCGGAGTGCGTTCGTTTTCAGACGCGGTATCAGGTGGAGTGACGATTCCAGAAGGCGTCGTGCGTATCATCGCTCGTCGTGCTGATGAGTTTCAAAATACTTTTATTATCAGCGCCAGCGTTGCCGAGGGCGCGAAGGTCGTGTCAGGCGACACACTTGTCGGCGTTGTGGTCGCGAGAGGCAGTATGGCTTCAAAAGTAGAGGCGATAACCGCGCCAGGGTTTATATTGCACGGCACTATACAACGCTCGGGTGTGCCGGCCGAACTCCACGGCAAGGGTGCTCTGTTGCTCGAAGCGCGTCTTCCGCGCGGTACTGATGTGCAAAAGGGTGACGCGATCGTTGAAGACCAGGGTACTCCGCTTGGTATCGGCGTTGTTGTAGATATTATTGATAGCCCATCGGATCCCTTTGTCACGGTTATCGTTCAAAGTCCTGTCAATATTTATACGCTTTCGTATGTCGAGACGCAGGAAGAAATAGTAAATTTGTTATGAACACAGCCATTGATATGTTGCTGGTGACTCCTTTTATCGCTCTGTTAGCACCGAGTGTGCGATGGGTGTTTTGGGCAAGTGTCGGGGCGGCGCTTTTGGTCGCGGAGTTTTTTTCGCCATTTTCTTTTGGATTGCAGGCCAGCGCGCTGTTGGTAGGATGGCTCTTTGTGCGCGCGCTTATTATTTTTTTTGATACTTCGTCATTTGTCAGTATTGTTATCGTGTTTCTCTCGGGTATTATCCTGCAAGTCTCGCTTGTACTCGCGCTCTTTGTTTTTGAACGGGGGAGTATCACCGAGGCATTTTTGGTGCGAGGCGGCATTTTCGCTGTACGGCAGTTTCTTGCGGGACTTTTCGTTTTTTCGCTTATTATGGGAGTACGCGCGGCGTATGCCGTAGGTATGTATGCGTTGGCTGAAGAAAAAAATCCGTTCGCATGATCATCTCACGCCCGATGAAGTGTTCCTCGATGCCCACGAGATTCCGGGGTTTTCACGAGAACGCTTTGAAGGTCTGATCGAAAAGCCGATTGGCAAGGGCGCTTTTTTCTCGTTTAGTGCCCTCTTAATGCTATTCGGCGTGTTTTTGCTTGGTCGGACTTTTTGGTTGCAGGTGGTACGCGGAGACGAGCTTACTACTCGTTCCGAGCATAATTATATTGAGACCACCTATATCGATCCGCCGCGAGGGGTTATCTATGACCGCGCCGGCGCCATCATCGCTACCAACGAAGCGTATACCGATGACAAGGGCGAGATACGCTATCGGCGTTCGATGCGCCATCCATACGCGTTTAGTCATCTTGTAGGGTACACGGGCATACCCTCACAAGCAGAAAAAGACGCAGGCCATGACGCGATCGGTGTTTCTGCTATCGGTAAGGCGGGGCTCGAGAGTAGATATGATACAAAGTTGCGCGGTACGGCAGGTAGACGCGATCAGGAGCTTGATGCCTCTGGCTCTACGGTATCGCGTGGACTTATCGTGCAACCGCATGAAGGTGAGAATATTAAGACAACCATCAACGCTCCACTGCAAGAAGCGATCTGGGAAATACTGGATCGTACGATGCGCGAACGCGGTTTTCGTGGCGGCGGAGGTATTGTATTCTCCGTCAAAGATGGTTCAGTAGCGTCGCTCGTGAGCGTACCGAGCTATGATGCAAACGCGTTCGCGCGCGGACTTACCAAAGACGAGGCGGCAGAAATTTTCTCAAGCAAGCAAGCACCACTTTTCAATCGTGTTCTTTCTGGTACCTATGCACCCGGTTCTATTATCAAACCTTTTGTAGCAATGGCCGCACTCGAAGAAGGCGTGATCGATGAGCACAAGAGTATTTATAGTTCGGGCGTGCTGGAACTACCCAATCCTTTTGATCCGAGTAAGCCGAGTAGATTTCTTGACTGGAAGGCACATGGCTATGTTGACTTACGCCGCGCTATCGCAGTTTCATCTGATGTGTATTTTTATACCGTTGGCGGAGGGTTCGGCGATGTCAAAGGACTCGGTATCGCGCGCATTAAATTGTGGCTTGAGAAATTTGGGTTTGGTAAAACGACAGGCATTGATCTTGATGGCGAGAGGGTTGGCTTTTTGCCCGACCCCGAATCCAAAAAAACATTGCATCCTGAAAATCCTATCTGGCGTATTGGCGATACCTATCACGCGAGTATCGGACAAGGCGATGTGCTCGTGACACCGCTCGAGGCGGCGCGCGCCCTCTCAGCTATTGCTACGGGCGGCATGCTCACCGAGCTCCATATAGCCGAAAATGCTGCAAAACCACCTGAACAGTTTGAAAAGCTTTCATTTGAGGCGCAGCACCTTAAGGCGATTCGCGAGGGTATGCGCTCGGCAGTTGCCGATGGGGGCACTGCCGCGGCCGTTTCTTGGGTCCAAACGCCTATCGCGGGCAAGACGGGTACGGCAGAGGTAGGGAGTAGGAAAGATCGTGTGCACTCATGGTTTATCGGGTACGCTCCCGCAGATGACCCCCAGATTGGCATTGTGCTCTTTTTAGAGTCAGGACCCCGCGCCAACCTTGTGGGGGCTCCTTTTGCTACTTCCGAGGTATTTCGCTGGATTATGGACCATGGAGGAGTCGAGGGTATTTTGCGTTGACAGAGCGCCTTTGGTCTTTTACAATAAAACCCTTATAGCTAGAGTAAAAACAACATACTATGACACTTTCAGACGACCGCGAATATCTTTCACCCGAAGGACTCGAAGACCTCGAAAAGCGACTTAAAAATCTCAAGACGACTCGTCGTGTTCAGATTGCAGAGCGTCTCGAGTTCGCAAAGAGTCTTGGTGATCTTTCGGAAAACGCCGAATATTCGGAGGCAAAAGAAGAACAAATGGTAAACGAAGCCGAGGTAGCAAAACTCGAAGATATTTTGTCACGCGCGTCAGTCATTTCAAACACCGATTCTTCAGAGATTCGTCTCGGTTCAAATGTAAAATGCCGCAAGATCGGCAATGGTGACGAACAGTTTATGATCGTAGGCCGTGAAGAAGCCAATCCTCTCAAAGGTAAAGTTTCAAACGAATCACCACTCGGCAAGGCATTTTTGGGCAAGCGCAAAAATGAAAAGGTGCTCGTCTCCACTCCTCGCGGCCAGATCGAATATTCTATTATCGAAATTGCCTAGCGTCTGGCAAGATGTTTTGGGCAGATAGGCACGCTGAAGAAATAAAAAAGCGCTTCGGTAAGCGCACAAGTCCACTCATTGTACGTGACGAAAAGACTGCTTCAGGGCGTGTCCATATCGGTTCTATGCGAGGTGTCGCGATACATGGCACCATGGCTGAGGTTCTTGCGGCTGATGGTGTGCTCGCGACCTTTCTTTATGAAATTAATGATTTTGACCCAATGGACGGCATCCCATCAGAACTTGATTCTGATGTATGGGCTGAGCATTTAGGTAAGCCGCTTTGTCGCGTACCGTCTCCTGATGGTAAGGCAAAAAATTTTGCAGAATATTACGCTGACGAATTCAAGGGTGTTATCGCGGAGGCGGGATTTAAGCCTGAGTATTACCATTCGAGCGAGCTCTATACGAGTGGCAAGATGAACGGTGTTATACGCGATGCTCTCGATGCAGCTGATCGCATTCGAGCTATTTATAAAGAAGTCTCGGGTTCAGTAAAAAAATCAGATTGGCTACCGATCTCTGTATTATGTGAACAGTGTGGCAAGATTGGTACCACCGAAGCGCATAACTGGGATGGTGAGAAGGTGAGTTATATATGCACCAAGGGTCCCGGTGGCTCTGTAGGATGTCAGCATAAAGGCTCCGTGGCTCCGTGGGATGGCGCTGCAAAATTGCCATGGAAGGTTGAGTGGCCTGCAAAATGGAAGGTGGTAGGCGTTGATATAGAAGGTGCTGGCAAAGATCACTCAACCAAAGGAGGCGCACGCGAAGTGTCAGACACAATCGCACGCGAAGTGTTTGGCATCGAGTCACCCTACGATATTCCGTACGAATTCTTTTTAGATAGAAATGGCAAAAAAATGTCTTCCTCCGCCGGTAGGGGCGCTTCATCGCGCGAAATCGCCGATAATTTTTCGCCAACCATCCTTCGCCTCGCCCTCATCGGTAAAGAGCCGGCAGTACAAGTATCGATTGATCCAAGCGGTGAGCTGTTAGCGCTCCTCTATGATTGGCACGATAGAATAGCGAGTGCTTATTGGGATAAGACCGATGACAATGAAGCTCGTTTATTTGAGGTTTTATATCATGGCGCGCCACCTCAAAAAATATATTACCCTCGCTTTTCAACCGTGACTTTTGTGGCCCAAATGCAGCATTTGAATATTGAAGAAGAATTCAAAGGACTTAAAGAGAGTGTTTTGACGGCAGAGGAAAAAAAGGAGCTTCAGGAGCGAATCGTTTATGCTCGTCGCTGGCTCGAACGATATGCGCCTGATAAATATCGTTTTGTTCTCGCCAAAGATGCTATCCCTGATGGTGTTAAAGACTTTTCCGATACACAAAAAAAGGCATTAAGGTCAGTACTTACTTTCGTTGAGCAAAATAAATCTTTGATAGGCGCAGATTTTCATGCAAAATTACATGAAATCAAAGAGCAGATCGGTATCGCGCCAAAAGAGTTGTTTAGCGCGCTCTATATCGCATTTTTGGGCCGAGATTCAGGACCCCAAGCAGGCTGGTTTTTGTCGACTATCGATAGAGATTTTCTCATAGCCCGTCTCAAAGAGGTAAGCTAGTCTATTTTCACGGTTGATAAACTGTGCACAAAATGCCCCCGAGGGGGCATTTTGCTTTTATCCACAAGGATTTTAGATTCTTTTCACGAAAGTGTTGTAGGTGGATAGGTTAGTGGTGTATATTGAATATATAGTGGTAGAAAGGTGGGAAGAAGTGGGTAATTTGATGGATATTCTATACCAATGTTTTTAGGCGAATACGTACACACGATAGATCAGAAAAGGCGTCTTTCGATACCCACGCGTTTGCGCAAAGAACTTGGTAAAGAAGCCGTCGTGACAAAAGGGCCCGATCATTGTCTCTTTCTCTTCCCAACCAAAACATGGGAGGCGATGGCCGAGAAACTTTCGCACTTGCCGCTCGGGCAGGCAGACACACGAAACTTTGTCCGCTTTATGCTCTCGGGTGCAGCCGAATCAGAGCTCGATAATCTTGGGCGCATACTAGTGCCTGACACACTTAAAGAATACGCAGAGCTTGGATCAAAAGCAGTTGTGGTAGGAGTATTTGATCGAATCGAAGTATGGTCGCCCGATCGTTGGGCAGATGTACGCAAACATACGCAAGACAACGCTGATAGATTAGCCGAACGCTTGGGAGAGCTAGGGATGTATTAAATGATTCACAAACCCGTACTGGTAGACGAAGTGATGGAATATTTGCAGCCGAAGCGCGGAGGAACCTATATCGACGCGACGCTGGGGGCAGGAGGCCATACGCGCGCGATACTCGAAAAGATCGGATACGAGGGTACGGTACTCGGCATCGAACAAGATCCCGAGCTTGCTGAAAAAATAAAAGAAGAACATATTAAACATCTCATCATTGAAAACGCTTCATATATCACCATGGAACAGCTTGCAACATCACACACATTAGATCGCGTTGACGGCGTGCTTTTTGATTTTGGCATGAACTCGTGGCATATTGACGCATCAGGCAGGGGATTTTCATTTCAAAAAGACGAAGTGCTCGATATGCGTTTTGATCCTTTAAACGCTACATCAGCGGCACATATCATCAATCAATCGACTGCGCACGAGCTCGAAGATATTTTTCGTACTTACGGGGAAGAGCGTAGAGCTCGCAAAATCGCCGAGGCTATTGTAGACGAGCGTAAAAATGGACGAATTTTGACAACCGAGCGTCTTGTCTCCGTCATTGGCCGTATCGTGCCAAAAAGTGCAAAGCATCCGGCGACACGTGTTTTCCAAGCTCTTCGTATCGCGGTTAATCGTGAGCTTGATAATGTGGCAGAGGGCTTGGCAGCCGCACTCAGACTTGTCTCACCGGGCGGCAGGGTAGTAGCTATCGCATTTCATTCGCTCGAAGACCGCATTGTAAAGCAGGCGATGCGCAATACCGAGGGTGGCGTGATGCTGACCAAAAAAGCAATCCGCGCGACACGGGCTGAATATCTTGAAAATACACGCTCACGCTCCGCAGTACTCCGCGCATGGGAGAAATCACTATGAAGCGCGCGGTATTCTTTTTACTATTCGTAGGTATTGCTTCGAGCATCACTTCGCTTGTGTTTGCCAATGCTACCTATACCGAGAGTCATGATGTACGCCGCGTGCGCGCGCATCTTTCTGAGCTTGATGACCAATATACGGAAATCAAATCATCATATTTGCGTCTCGCGCTCGAAGAGCTTGAGCCACAGGCTCGCGCCCAAGGTTTTGTAGCGCTCGAGAGTCCTCGCTATATTCGCCCACAGACTGCGGTCGGTTTTGCGCGATAATCTATGAATGCGTTTTTGAAACGCACTACCCATCTCACGCTCTTTGTGGGGGGGCTTTTGCTCGTCGTGCTATTACGCATCGGTTGGTTGCAGGTAGTACGCGGAGCCGAATATCGCGAGCAGGCTTCACGTCAGCAGGCGGTGTCAGAAAAGTTTGAAGCACATCGAGGCGAGATTCTAGCCCATGAGAAAGATGCGCTCGTACCGGTGGCGACTACCAAAGAAGGATGGTTGATGCACATCAATCCAAAACTTATTGAAGATCCGGTAAAACTCTACGAAGATCTATCCCGTATTGCGAGTACCACTATGCCAAGAGATGAGTTTATCGAGCGAGCAAGCAAGAGCGACGATCCGTATGAAATTATCGAACATCGCATATCACCATCGGTAAAGCGCGCGATTGAGTCAGCAAAGCTGACGGGGATCGCATTTTCTC
Source organism: Candidatus Ryanbacteria bacterium (assembly GCA_009691385.1). Taxonomy (GTDB): domain Bacteria; phylum Patescibacteriota; class Minisyncoccia; order Ryanbacterales; family GWA2-47-10b; genus SICQ01. The sequence continues at coordinate 44,655 of SICQ01000001.1, read as the reverse complement.
CCGAGCGTTGGCGTTTTTATCCAGCTGCTGATTTTGCATCACAAGTTATAGGGTTTGTGGGCGCCGATGGTACAGGGCAGTACGGGCTCGAACGATTTTACAACGAAGATCTGTTTGGTAGAGATGGCGTGTTTGTGGGGGAGAAAACATCAAGCGGCAAACTCTTATGGTTTGGTAATGCAAGTTTAACTCCCGCTGAGCACGGTGCGTCATTGGTAGCTACGCTTGATACGGGTGTGCAGACAAATTTGGAAAGTGTTCTCAAAGATTTACAGACACAGTATCACGCCTCATCAGCTGGCGGTATTATCATGAATCCAAAGACGGGTCGTATCATCGCTATGGCATCCGTTCCGTCATTTGATCCAAATATATATTCAGGCGTGGAAGATATCGCAGTGTTTAAAAATCCACTTGTTGAAGATTTATTTGAGATGGGCTCGGTAGTAAAGCCGCTCACACTTGCCGCCGCACTCGACGCAGAAGCCGTCACGCTCAAAACGACATACAAAGATACGGGCACGCGTACGATTGATGGTAGAACAATCGCAAATTTTGATGGTAAGGCGCGTGGCGTAGTCCCCATCCAAGAGATACTTTCACAATCACTCAACATTGGTACGGTATTTGTTATGGAGCAGCTTGGTAAGGATCGCTTTCGTGATTATATGTACAAGTTTGGCCTGAGCGAGAAGACGGGTATCGATGTACCAGGTGAGGCGACGGGCAAACTCAATAATCTTGATAGCTCACGATTGATCGAGTTCGCGACCGCGTCATTTGGGCAAGGTATTTCCATGACGGGCGTAGAGCTTGTGCGGGCACTCTCTAGTATTGCCAACGGAGGATTTTTAGTTGATCCTTACCTTATAGAGGAGGTACGCGACGAGCAAGGCAGTAAGGTCGAGAAAAAGCGCAGTGAGCCACGCCGTGTCCTCAAAGAAGAAACATCAAAAATGGTAACTCGTATGTTGGTAGAAGTGGTTGATTTGAAACTCGCAAACGGCAAGGGCAAGATCCCTGGATATTCGGTGGCCGCAAAAACAGGTACCGCACAGATTGCATCAAAAAACTCGCGCGGATATTCCGGTGAATTCATGCATACTTTTTTTGGATACGGTCCCGCCTACGATCCACAGTTTTTGGTATTTTTATATATTGAGCGCCCCCAAGGTATTCGGTATGCGTCAGAGTCGCTCACGCAACCATTTCGCGCTACGATGAAGCATCTTTTTTCATACTTTGAGATTATCCCTGACAGACCACACGAACTCGAAGCAAAAACACCATGATACAAGTATTGCGCCTCATCGTTCTCTGGATATTACGCGCCCAAGCCGCGCTCATTATTCGTCGACATAAACCCATCATCATTGGTGTGACGGGCAGTGTTGGTAAAACATCCGCCAAAGAAGCAATCGCCGCCGTTTTAGCTGAACATTTTAGGACGCGTAAAAGCCCCAAAAGCTACAATAGCGAGCTTGGTTTACCACTGACCATTTTGGGTTTAGAGAGCGCATGGAATTCACCTTTGGGTTGGCTAAAAAATATTATAAAAGGCACATTGCGTGTTATCTCGCGCGATGAGTATCCTGAGCTCTTGGTGCTCGAGATGGGAGTAGATCGGCCGGGTGATTTTGATAAGGTGCTCCCGTGGCTCAAACCCGACATTGGTGTGGTGACGATGATTGGCGACATGCCTGTACATGTTGAATTTTTTGATGGACCTGATGCCGTAGCCACAGAAAAAGCAAAGCTCATAGGAGCGCTCAGTGAGCAGGGGACGGCTATCATCAACGCTGATGACCCGCGCGTCTTTGCCATGCGTAAAGATACCAAAGGCAAAGTGATCACCTATGGTTTTTCGCGCCAAGCGGAGGTCAAGGCCTCCAATGTCCGCATGAGTCTCAAAAAAGGACGACCCGATGGCATGACATTTAAGATTGATTATCAGGGCAAGACGATGCCTATCCGCGTACCGGGTGTCGTAGGCGAGCAGAGTATCTACGCGTTTTTGGCGGCGGCCGCTGTCGGTCTTGCTCAAGACCTCAATCTGATCGAGATCAGCGAGGCACTCCTCAAATACGAACATCCGCCCGGCCGCCTACGCCTGCTCGATGGTCGCAACAATTCATTGATATTGGATGATACCTACAACTCTTCGCCACTCGCCGCACTCGCCGCGTTAGAGGCACTTTCAAAGATGCCAGCCCTGCGCCGCATCGCGGCATTGGGCGATATGCTTGAGCTTGGTAAATACACACCTGAGGCGCACCGTATGATAGGCAAGCGCGCGGCAGAAGTGGCTGATGTGGTGATAGGGGTGGGTGTGCGCGCGAAGTTTATGGATACGGGAGACGCCACCGAGTTTCATTGGTTTGCAAAATCGGCCGAGGCGGCGGATTTTCTCGGGCATTTTGTTCGCGAGGGTGACGCTGTTTTGATCAAAGGATCACAGGGCGTGCGGATGGAAAAGGTTACCAAAGCACTTTTGCTGCATTCAGAAGATTCGCATCGTCTCTTGGTGCGTCAAGAAGACTATTGGCAAAAGCGCCCATAGGCTGGATTTTTAGTATTTTTATGGTATAGTGGCAGGCAATTACGGCCCTATCGTCTAACGGCTAGGACAAGCGGTTCTCATCCGCTAAATCGGAGTTCGATTCTCCGTGGGGCTGCTGACAAATGTACATTAAAATTTCAGTTCCACAAAACCATAATTGTAACGGGGGTATTAATGATCGTTGATCGTACGTCGTTTATAGAGATTACCCAGCATCTCGAAGTCGTTTCAGTAGAGCTCTTGGGCCTGACCAGCGCCTTTGCCAACTGGACAGAGCAGGGCGCATCGAGCACTGAGGTTCATGAATTTCTTGTAGTCGCCAATCACCCGATCGGCGCCAATGAGGCACTCGGTGCGATTCGAGAAACGCTCCACGCACTTCTCGAGGCGAACAGGGCCGAGGGGGTATTTTAGTCAGATAGGCCGCAATCCCACAGGGTATGCGGCTTTTTTCTTTTAGTGAATACTTATTTTTTGGTACAATAAACTCAATGAATGATCAGTGGCATGTTTTGAGCGCTGATGCGGCTTTGGCTCGTTTTTCAGTTGTGCGCGCGCGTGGATTTTCTGATGATCGTGCGGAGGAAATGCGTCAACAATACGGTGCCAATGAAATCACACGCAAACGCCCATGGCGTCTTTTAAATTTGATACTAGGTCAGCTTGCCAGTCCGTTAGTCGCTATTTTGCTTATCGCCGCGGGTATTACTTTTTTTCTTCTTGATGATGCTCCTGAAGCGCTGATCATCATCATCGCGGTAGCGATCAATACTATCATTGGTGTTGCACAGGAAGGGCGCGCATCGCGAGCGTTTGAAGCACTACGCAAAACGATAGAGCGTAAGGCACGGGTATTGCGTGGCGGGGTATTACGCGAGGTAGAAGCGCGTCTGCTCGTGCCGGGCGACATTATCGAGATTGATGCAGGCATGAGTGTTGAGGCTGACGCGCGACTCATAGAGGTTCAGCGCCTCAAGATTAACGAATCCGCGCTCACTGGTGAATGGATTGGACAAGAAAAAAATATTCATGAGCTTCCCGCGCACACACCAGTCGCTGATCGTGACAATATGATTTTTGCTGGCACGCTCTGCGAGGCGGGTCGCGCCCGAGCTGTCGTGACGGCAACCGGCATGCGCACCGAGCTCGGTAAGATTGCGCAGCTTGTCTCTGACACGCGTGAACCACTCACGCCGTTTCAAGAACATATCAAAGATCTTGCTCGCGTAATCAGTATCGGAGCGTTTGTATTTTCTTGTTTTATTTTTGTGCTCGGTGTGATGCGTGGAGAAAGTGTCGAGACGATGTTTTTGACAGCAGTTGCGCTTGCCGTGTCAGCGGTACCCGAAGGATTGCCTATCGCGGTTACGGTTATCTTGGCACTTGGCGCTGAGCGTATTTTAAAAAAAGGAGGCCTTCTCAAGCGTTTGAAGAGCGCAGAGATTTTGGGCCTGACGACGGTTATTTTAACTGATAAAACAGGCACGCTCACTGAAGGTAAAATGGAAGTATCCCAAGTCATGCCGCGCAAGGAAGGTCCGCGCGCAAAAGAAGATTTGCTCTTGGCTGGTGTTCTTACCTCCACCGCGTTTATTGAAAACCCCGAGGCACAGCTTGCTGAATGGAAGATCAGAGGTGAGGCAACTGACGCAGCACTTTTAAAGGCCGGTATTGCTTCGGGTATTAACAAAGATGATTTTGAGCGAACGCATATCAAAATTGAGACGATGCCCTTTGATACCGAGCTGCGTTTTTCGGCAGCCATATACCAAAAGGGTGGAGAATATATTGTGTTTGTCAGTGGCGCACCTGAGGCAATCCTCGCGCGTTCGCATTTACCTGCCGATGAGCGCTTAGAGCTTGAAGCCTTATATAGTAAAGCGGCAGAAACCGGCGCTCGACTTATCGCGTGCGCGCGCAAGCATGTACATAGCCATACTCCTCCGACACCTGATCATTTTACCAGTATGGAGTTTTTAGGTTTTTTGGGTTTACACGATCCGCTTCGTAAAGACGCCAAGGTTTCTTTGCATCTTGCCGAAGCCGCGGGTGTCCGTCCTGTCATCGTGACGGGCGATCATCAGCTTACCGCGCAGCGCGTAGCACACGAGCTTGAGTTTGCTGGTAACACGGATCGCATCGCTTTAGGGCAGGATGCTGAAGATGGCAAGGTCGATATTTCGCGTATCGATGTATTTGCGCGTGTATTGCCGCATCAAAAATCAATGATCGCCGAGGCATGGCAAAAGCGAGGCGCGGTGGTTGCTATGACAGGCGATGGGGTCAATGACGCACCTGCACTCCGTCGTGCTGATATTGGCGTGGCGCTCGGGTCAGGTACGGATGTCGCCAAAGAAGCCGCTGATCTTGTGCTGATCAATGATAGTTTTTCGACGATTGTCGGTGCGATTGAAGAAGGCCGCGCGATTATCGATAACATTCGCAAAGTGATGACTTTTTTGCTCGCGACCGCCTTTACCGAGATTATTTTGATCGGTGGCGCGTTTGTATTGGGGTTGCCTTTGCCGCTTTTACCCGCGCAGATTTTGTGGATGAATCTCGTTGGCGAGGGTTTTTTCAATTTTGCGTTTGCGTTTGAAAAGCGCGAAAAAGATGTGCTCACGCGTAGACCTCAGGAGCACGGGGCATTTTTTACCCCCGAGATGAAAGCTATGGTATTTATCGTAGGCATCTCGGCTGATCTCTTGCTACTTTCGGTATTTGTGAAATTGCTCGGCGCAGGCATTCCTCTCGATACGGTGCGTACCGTGATGTTTTACGGACTCGCCATCAATGCGTTTTTCTTTGTATTTTCCATCCGCAGTCTTCGCAGACCGATTTGGAAGATCAATTTTTTCTCAAACCCTTATTTGCTACTTGCCTTTACCGCGAGCATGTTACTCTTGCTCCCCACTCTTTTTGTAGAGCCATTACAAAAACTTTTGCATCTTGAACAGCTCGAACCGATGTATTTTATAGCATTGTTGTTCTTGGGTCTTGTAGATCTTTGTATTATTGAGCTTGTAAAGTATATTTTTATCGTTAGACGCTTGCGTGAAGGTACCCGAGCCGTGCTACAGTCCTAACATGCAAGATACGCAATCAATCGGAATATTTTTTGCAGGTGCTATTATTGCTTTTATTGTGGCATGGATATTGTTGCGCGGGCGCAAAGCAGGGCCTCCGGGCGAGAGCATGCTCATGCTGCAGAGCCAGATCAGTGATATCGAGCGCAAGCTTGACGCGCGCCTTGGCGAATCAACGCGGCTTATCCAATCACAAGGCGAGTCATCATTTAAAATCATCCGTGATGTAACCGAAAAACTTACCAAACTTGATGAAACCAACCGTCAGGTGGTAAATTTTGCCGATCAGCTCCAATCACTCCAAGATATTCTCAAAAACCCAAAACAACGCGGCGTGCTCGGCGAGTATTATCTTGAAACCGTACTCAAAAATATTTTGCCGCCCTCTGCCTATCAGATGCAGTACAAGCTTGGTAAAAATGATGATGGTCGCGAGCTCATCGTTGATGCAGTCATATTAGTAGGTGAGAAGGTTATACCTATCGACTCAAAGTTTTCGCTTGAAAATTATAACCGCGTGGTGGAGGCAAAGGGCACCGAAGAGCGCGAGCGTTATGAAAAAGCGTTTAAACAGGATCTCAAAATGCGTATCGATGAAACTTCCAAGTATGTTCGCCCCCAAGAAGGCACGATGGATTTTGCGCTTATGTTTATCCCATCAGAAGCTATTTATTATGATCTGACGATAAATCAGGTAGGCACCATAAAGGTAAACACGCAGGATCTTATCCAATACGCGCTGACCAAGCGCGTGCATATCGTCTCACCAAACTCGTTTTATGCGTTTTTACAGACGATATTGCAGGGACTCAATCAGATGAAGATTGAAAAATCCGTCGGGGAGGTTATCAAGCGTGTAGGCGAGTTAGGGCGCCATGTGGCCGCCTATGAGCAGTTTTATATGAAGCTTGGCACTTCGCTTGATTCGACTATCAACCACTATAATACGGGCTATAAAGAGCTCAAAAAGATAGACAAAGATGTCACTCGTATTGCCGGCGAAGGCATGGGAATTGACCCCCAACTTCTTGACACAACGGACAGAAACGGGTAGTATAGAGCAATTATGATCGCAGTTATTGAGACAGGCGGCAAGCAATATCTCGTTGGTGCCGGCCAGAAATTCAAGATTGAAAAGCTCCCTGAGTCAGAAGGGGATACGATTGTGTTTGATAAAGTTTTGCTCGTGATCGATGGCGAGACAGTATCTATCGGCAAGCCATATTTGAAAGGCGTGAGTGTCGAGGCGGATATCATGCGCCAAGGCCGCCTTCGTAAGATTAAGATTCTCCGTTACCACTCAAAGACTCGCAGACGCCGCAGAAAGGGTCATCGCCAACACTTCACTGAAGTAGCGATCAAAACCATCAAAAAATAGCCCCCACAAAGGGCTATTTTTTCTTGCGTATAAAAAACGCTATTGCTACTCTGATTATAGATAGCTCGGGAGGTATGTATGCCTAAAGGAGGAGTCATCAGGGGTACGCTCAACATCTCCATCACAACACTTGTCGATGATGTTGGGCTCTGTCAGGTAGGGCTCGGCGAGGTTCTCGAGCAGATCGCCGCAAAGATCCAGCATGGATGGCGCGGCGGCGCGCTCGAAGTCAGCGCCGAGGGGCGCGAAGAGCCGGTACAACGCGTCTACTGGGACTACGAGGGTCCCGACAGAACATCCAAGAAACTTCTTGGGATGGGCAGTCACCTTCTTCACTAGATGGAGAAGGTGTTTTTATTTTCTATTTTTGAGAGCGTTTTTGAGGGTTTGAGGATCGGCAAATTCCATCTCAGTACCGGTAGATATTCCGCGTCCAAGGCGGGTGAGTGCGATTGATTTATTTTTTATGTAGGGTTCCAGCACTCGTTCGATATACAAACCGGTCGCGTCTCCCTCAGTTGTAAGAGAGGTCGCGAGTACTATTTCAAGTGGTGTCTCGCGTCCTTTAGCGCGTGCGCCTATACGATCATACAGAGCGCGGATGCGTTCGGTAACCCTCGTTTTTTCATTGAGGAGTGATATGGTACCGCCCAGTACATGGTAGCCGCCATCCCACAGTCCGCTTTTTGATACGGTTTCAAAATCTTGGTCTTTCTCGACTATCAGAAGTGCGTTAAACGCGCCAAGCTTGCAGGTTGAGCATTTTTTGCCGTCAGCAGTTTCAACACCACGAAAACATTCTTCGCATCTTGATACTTGATCGGCAAGCGCTTCGAGTGCGCGTGCAAATCCCTTGAGTGTCGATTGATCTTCATCAAGAAGCGTATAGGCAAAGCGAGATGCTTGCCGTGGTCCAATACCCGGAAGGCGAGTGAAGAAATCTATCAAGCGCTTTATGGGTTCAGGGTGCATTTAGGTAAATGATTCGTCGAGTGATGAAAAGCTCGCTTTTTCTTGGTTGAAATAAAGCTCTACTTTGCCGGTGGGACCGTTACGATGTTTTTCTACTAAAATTTCAGCGACATTGGGTCGTGCCGAATCTTGTTTCGTGCGATCTTCGCGATAGATAAACATAACCACATCGGCATCTTGCTCGATAGATCCTGATTCACGAAGGTCAGAAAGCTTAGGGATTGGCGGGTGGCGCTGTTCTACGGCACGCGAGAGTTGCGAGAGGGCGAGTACGGGTACATTGAGTTCACGCGCGAGTTGTTTGAGTGAGCGTGAGATTTCGGTGATTTGTTGCACCATATTGTCAGTATGCTGGCGTGGTTGCATGAGCTGCAAGTAGTCGATAATAATTAGGCCAAGGTTCGACTCTGACTGCAGACGACGAGCCATCGCGCGCATTTGGAGGACATTTGAGGTCGCTGCATCATCAATATAGATAGGAGCTTCAGCAAGGCGCGCAAGTGCGTCATTGATGCGCACAAAATCATTTGAATGCTCGGAGAGTCGCCCGGTGCGCAGTTTCCACAAATCCACATGAGCCTCGGCCGCGATAAAACGATCAATAAGTTGCTGGTTCGACATTTCCAAACTAAAAATGCCTACGGGGATTTTGTGCTGTACTGCCGCATTGCGCGCAATATCAAGCGCGAGAGATGTCTTACCAAGCGAGGGGCGAGCGGCTAAAATAACAAGGTCAGATTTTTGAAGACCCGAAAGAAGGTTATCAAGCTTATCAAATCCAGTCGGCACACCACGCATTGCACCGTCACCCTTGTGCAAATTATCGATGCGCTCCCACGCTTCTTGGAGCGCATCGCGCACAGGAAAAAACTTTTGCCGTAGTGAGTGCTGCGAAATACTAAAGATTCGGCTTTCCGCCTGATCGAGTAAATGCTCTACATCTTGGTCTTCCTGGTAGCCCATCTCGCCGATAGCATAGGAAGCTGAGATAAGATCGCGCAAAACTCGTTTGCGGTTGACGATAGATGCATAGTGTCCTGCCGACGCTGGACTCGCAACCGCATTGACGAGACCTGCGAGATAACTCGCATTGCCCGCGCGTTCAAGTTGGCCTTTCTCTTCAAGATACGCTTGGAGTGACAAGACATCGAGCGGTGCGTTGCGTTCGAAAAGATCCAGCATCGCGCGAAAAATGATCGCGTGCTCGGTTACATAAAAATCATCAGCCGTCACCACATCGACGATTTTGATCATCGCATTGCGATCAATCATGACTGATCCGAGTACTGCCATCTCAGCATCTCTATTGTGTGGAGGTATTTTGAGCGGATCGGTCATATCACTAATGTACCCCGCAGAAGCGCGGGTGGGCAATTGCCAAAAATACGATTTATGTTGTCAGACGACTTATATCTTGTGGACTACAGGTCCGTGCGGCGTATCTTCTACGCGCCAACCAAGAGCGGTAAGTTTTTCGCGCATTTCATCTGATTTTTGCCAGTCTTTTGATTGCCTGTATGCTTCGCGTGCGTCAGCCAATGCTTGAATATCGAGTGGTATCGGCGAGGTGACAGGAACATGAGCAAGATTAAGCCCAAACAAATGATCAGCCCAAAGGACCGCGGGGCGTGATGCACTCTCACGGATTCCTTGCCAAAGACGCGCGAGTGCTTGGGGGGCTGCAAGATTATCGGCAAAGGCGGCCAAAATATCTTTTTTCATATCATCATCAGCTCGCGCTTTTCTTTTTGGAAGATTTGCCAAAGATCCTACCAGTTTGAGCCGCGCGGTACGCGCCCCTTCCAAAGCTTCCCAGCTAAATGAAAGCGGTTTGCGGTAGTGCGTGCCAAGTACAAAATATCGAAAATCAAGCGGATCAAATCCGCGTTCGCGGAGAATCGCAATAGTGATATTGGTCTCGGGTGATGATTTGGCCATCTTCTCACCCTTTACGGTCAAAAACGCACTATGCATCCAAAAGCGCGAAAAGGTTTTGCCAGTTGCCGCCTCACTTTGTGCAATTTCATTTGGATGGTGAATCTCGCGGTGATCAGCGCCTCCACAGTGAATATCAAGCGTTTTACCAAGATATTTCATGCTCATAGCAGAGCATTCAATATGCCAGCCAGGGAATCCTACACCCCATGGCGATGGCCATTCCATATCGCGTTTCTTTTCCGCTGTCTTCGAAAATTTCCACAAAGCAAAATCGGTAGAGTTTTGCTTTTCACCGATTGCGACGCGCGATCCCGCCTGAATGGTGCGCTGGTCGCGACCTGCAAGCTCGCCGTAGTTTGCTAGTTTTGATGTATCAAAATATATGCCGTCAGCGGTACGGTAGGTAAATCCTTTTTTCTCAAGTATTTTAATGAGCGCTCGTTGTTCGGTGATATGTTCGGTGGCGCGCACCAGCTTGGTGGGCGGCAAGATATTAAGTGCCGCGATATCTTCGATAAATTCTTTTTCATAATATTTGGCGATATCCCATGCCGTTTTACCGGTGAGTCGCGCCTCGCGCTCCACTTTATCTTCACCATCATCAGCGTCAGATACAAGATGGCCCACATCGGTGATATTCATCACATGCTTCACTCGCCAACCAGATGCCAAAAGCATCCTGCGCAGCGTATCTTCAAAGATAAAAGTACGATAGTTGCCGATGTGTTGCGACCGGTACACCGTAGGCCCGCAGGTATAGAGGCGCACGGTAGCACCCACAAGGGGTTCAAAAGGCCGTTCACTACGGGTGAGCGAATCGAAGAGGGTTACAGCCAGTCTTTGTGTCTTAGCCATTGCAGAATGATGATACCAACCAAGGCGTTTAGTGCAAGTAGAATCCAAAAAGCATTCGGATGATGGGCAAGCGGGATGTCATTGATATTCATGCCAAAAATGTTGATGATCACCTGCATAGGAAGGAGTATGAAAGATACAGCAGTGAGAAATTTTACCGTTTCATTGATCCCTACTGACAAGAGAGAAACATTAGTCTCATGAATGACATCAAGAGTAGAGCGAAGGTCTTCTACGATGTTCCATAGTTGCGTATATTCACCCAAAATATCGTTAAAATAGGGTGCGGCGTCAGGGCCAAAAAATTTCTTGCCATGTTCAGCAAGTGATTTGAGGACTGTTTCTTGCGGTTTGAGCGCTTTCTGGAAATTAAGAATATCGCGACGAAGTCCCGCGACTTCTTGGAGTGCCGAGCGTTCGTTGCCGTTGAATACTTTTTCTTGCACGGCGTCGATTTTTTTCTCAAGTGCTTGAAGCTCTTCGCGCGATACCGAAAAAAGTTGCTTGATGATCTGGTAGAGAAGCTGACCAGACGATCTACCAAATTTGCGCTCTCTGACCGCTTCGTGTCCTGCTAAAAATTGCTGGAAGTTGTCGAGCTGGGGGATGTCTTCGTAGTGAACAGTGATGAGTGTGTAGGGGAAGATGACAAAATCAATCTCACGGCTCAGTGTGGCGGTTGTTTTTTTGTCGAAGACAGGAAAGTGCAAAACGAGATAGAGGTGATCGTCATATTCTTCTACTTTGGGACGATAGGTCGCCACCAAGAGTTCTTGGGCAACAAGCGCATGAATATTGTGCCGACGCGAGAGGTCAGCTATTTTTTCTTCCGTGGGCTGTTCAAGATCTATCCAAGAAACATGTCGTGATGACACTTTGTCCATAGCTCTAGTATACCTAATACTTTCCCTTGCCGGCAATACAAAAGTATGGGAAAATGATTGGCAATATGGGTAAGGATCGGCGCTTTTTTGTTTTTATCACAGCATTAGTTATTGTGGTCGGTTCGTTTGGAGCCGGCACTTGGTTCGGCTTCAATGAGCGCGCATCGATCGAGCGCGTATTCGGCGTCTCAAACCAAGCACCTACTGGCGATCTCGCCGAAAAACTCAAAGATGTTGATTTTGAGCCATTTTGGAAGGCGTGGGAAGTTGTAGAGCGTAAACATATCAGTGATGATCCTATCGATCGTCAGGCCATGGTTTGGGGAGCGATCAAGGGCATGGTGGGGAGCCTCGGTGATCCCTACACTGTCTTTTTCCCACCAAAAGATCATGAAGATTTCCAAAGCGAAGTAAAAGGTGAATTCTCCGGTATTGGCGCAGAGATCGGTATTCGTAAAGAAACACTCACGGTGATCGCTCCTATCAAAGAGTCTCCTTCAGCGCGCGCGGGACTCAAGGCTGGCGATAAGATTCTCAAGATTGATGATGCTTTTACAGAAAATCTTACGCTGGATGATGCGATTCACAAGATTAGGGGTGAGCGCGGCACCAAAGTAGTACTCACTATCGGACGCACGGGCGAAGACAAGCCACGGGAGATTGCTATCACGCGCGATGTTATCCGTGTGCCGGCGATCACCACCGAAAAGAAGGGCGATGTATTTATCATTGCGCTTTCGAGCTTCTCTGAAAATTCAAGCGGAGAGTTCCAAAAAGCTGTTCGTGAGTTTCTCCGTTCGGGCGCGACCAAGATCGTACTCGATCTTCGCAATAATCCCGGAGGGTACCTCCACAGTTCGGTTGATATTGCGAGCTGGTGGTTGCCCGAAGGCGAGGTAGTCACGCGTGAGGAGTTTCGTGGTCGTGAGGCGACTATTTATCGCAGTGCCGGTTTTGGAGCGCTCGAAAAAGTACCCACCGTTCTTTTGGTCAATCAAGGGTCGGCATCCGCGTCAGAGATTTTAGGAGGCGCCCTCCAAGAACACAAAAAAGCGATTTTGATTGGTGAACGAACATTTGGCAAGGGTTCTGTCCAAGAGCTTGAAGACATTACTGACAAGACTTCTATAAAGGTGACTATTGCTCGATGGACCACGCCATCAGGCAAATCAATCTCTAAAGAAGGATTGGCGCCTGACATCGAGGTAAAGATTAAACCAGATGGTGATCCTGAAAAAGATCCACAGTTAGAGCGCGCTCTTGAGCACTTGCGCACTGCGCGCTAGGATACTCCTATGAAAGTCATCCTTCTCAAAGACATCCCCCAGCTTGGCCAACAGGGGAGGATTCTCACTGTAAAAGACGGTTACGGGCGCAATTTTTTGATACCACAAGGTCTCGCGCGCGAGGCAGACAAAAAAGCAGTAAAGATGGTGGAAGACACCAAGATCACCCAAGCGCGTCGGCTTGCCGAAAAAGCATCAGCACTTGAAGCAGAAAAAAAGGCGTTGAGTCAGGTAGCGTTGGTATTTCATAAGCCAGCCAACGATCAGGGGCATCTTTTCGCTGCGGTCACTGCCGATGATGTGATGACTGAGCTCAAACGCCGACATTTCCGTACTATTGAAAAAGATCAGCTGTGGGGTTTACCTATTAAACTGGTAGGTAAGCACGATGTGGAGATTAAGATAAAAAAAGAACGGCTCTACATCTCCGTGCGTGTTGAGGCAGAAAAGAAAAAGTAAACTATGCGTAAATACATTTTTATTACGGGTGGCGTGATGTCAGGTATTGGCAAGGGAGTCGCCACCGCGTCACTCGCAAAGATTTTACAATCATACGGTTTTCGGGTCTCGGCGATGAAGATCGACCCTTATATCAATGTCGATGCGGGCACCATGAATCCTACCGAGCATGGTGAAGTGTTTGTGACAGATGATGGTCTTGAATGTGATCAGGACATCGGTAACTATGAGCGTTTTTTAGGCATCTCACTTCACAGGGTCAACTATATGACCACGGGTATGGTATATCTTTCGATGATTCAGAAAGAGCGCAATTTGGAATATGGTGGCAAGTGCGTACAGGTCGTACCTCATGTACCCGAAGAAGTCATCGCGCGTATTGAGCGCGCAGCCGAAAATGCCAAGGCAGAGATTATGCTCATTGAGATTGGTGGCACGGTAGGGGAGTACGAAAATCTACTGTTCTTGGAGGCCGCGCGTATCATGAAGCTTCGCAAGCCCGGTAGCGTTTTATATGTGCTCGTGAGTTACTTGCCCGTACCGGGGGTAATAGGTGAGATGAAGACCAAGCCAACCCAACACGCCTCCCGCTCACTCAATGTGGCGGGCATTCAGGCGGACATTATCTTGGCGCGGTCAGCAGTACCTATTGATAAGCCACGCAAAGAAAAGCTTTCGTTTGCCCTTAACTTGCGTGAGGAAGATATCATATCGGCACCCGATGTAAAATCTATTTACGAAGTACCGCTTAATTTTGAAAAAGATCAACTCGGCACGATTGTGCTCAAAAAGCTCGGTCTCAAAAAGAAAAAGACCGATCTACGCGAATGGAAAAAACTCGTCTCTGTTATTAGAAAGACCAACAAACCTCGTGTGCGTATCGGCATCGTGGGCAAATATTTTACCACGGGTGCGTTTGCTCTTGCTGACTCATATCTCTCGGTTATAGAGGCGCTCAAACACGCTTCGTGGTCGCATAGGCATGATGCCGAGATTTTGTGGCTCGATGCCGAAGAATATGAAAAACATCCAGAGAAACTTCGTGAGCTCAAAGTACTTGATGGTGTGGTAGTACCCGGCGGATTTGGTTCACGCGGTATTGAGGGCAAGATCAAGGTGATTGAGTTTTGCCGAAAAGAAAAGATACCATTTTTCGGACTTTGCTACGGGCTTCAGCTTGCGGTCGTAGAATACGCGCGCAATGTAGCCAAGCTCGAGGGCGCACACACTGAAGAGATTACTAAAAAGAGTCCGTATCCCGTTATTCATATTTTGCCCGAACAACAAGTGCTTTTGGATAAAAAAGATTATGGCGGTTCGATGCGCTTGGGCCTGTATGATTGTAAGATTGCCAAGGGTACCATCGCCGCGCGCGCGTACGGTAAAGATAAAATCAAAGAGCGTCATCGCCACCGCTATGAGGTCAACGCAACATTTTTGCCGAAGCTCATAAAGAGGGGACTCGTAGTTTCTGGTATTAACCCCCAGCGCGATTTGGTAGAAATCATTGAACTTCCCAATCATCCATTTTTTGTAGGTACACAATTTCATCCTGAACTCATCAGCCGCCCACTCACGCCACATCCACTCTTTCGCGAATTCATCAAAGCGGCTATCAAAAGGCATAAATAAAGGTAAAATACCTAATATTGACAAATACTTAAAAACCTGATATAATCCATAGTAGGTAAGTTTGGCATGCTCTGGCGGCGGATGCTGTGGAGCGAGAGAGGAGAGAGGATCATGCTGTTCTTTGCAACTTTGGGGTATGGGGTCGTGGTGCTCGTGGCAATGCTGCTTGTGCCACGCACGGCGTTTGTGACGGGTGCCATCGCTCTGGCGATGGGGATGGGCTGGATTAGCTGGCCCATCAGCGACTTCCCGACATTCGTGCTCGTGCATATTCTCGTCTTCGGTATTGGCGGGCTTGCTGCTTGCCTCGACGGCCACTACTGGTACATGCGTCGCAAGTACCGACAGCAGTTGATCTTCCTTGAAGAAGAAGATCCCGAAGCCGTAGACGCACACGCCTGACCCCAATCAACCGCGCCTTCGGGTGCCATAAAAAAAAAGGACCTTCCACAGCAGTGGAAGGTCCTTTAACTTTTATATCAAGATTTTTAGACAACGCTGACCAATTTTCTCATGACAGTAGTACCATCAAAGTGGCGCTTGCGCTTGTCAGCAAATAGTACTTTGCCATCACGAATCGCGTAGATAGTGTCATCCTTGCCTTTGCGAGTTCCTTCGCCGGGCATAAACTTTGATCCGCGCTGACGGATGATGATCGCGCCGTTTCGCGCAATTTCTCCACCAAAAAGTTTCACCCCGAGGTATTGGGGGTTTGAGTCACGTAGGTTTGCTGTAGATCCGCCTGCTTTGGTATGTGCCATAAATAAGTATTAGCGATAAAATATAACTCAATTACAATAGGTATATGCTACATCAGTTTACCGAAAAGATCAAGGGCTTGATAGAAGTATATTTCTGGGGGCTCGGCGTCTTTTTGGTGGTCGTCATCGGGGTAGGGCTATGGCGTCTTACTGTGGCAGAGCAGGCCAAATTTGAGCCAAAACTAGTGCCAAATGCGTTCGAAATACGGCTCGACGGGCAAGGTACGGGGAACTTTGTGGCGAGCAAGAACGGTAAGGTTTACTACCCTAAAGCGTGCAAATCTGCCTCACGGATCAAGGATGAAAATCGCCTCTTTTTCGCTTCAGCATTGGAGGCCGAGGGCGCGGGCTATAGTCGTAGCGCACAGTGTAAATAGTAGTGATGTTAAGCTTCATGTTCTTCTTCGGGCAATGCGTTTTTGGTAGATGCTTTGAGCATGGTAAAGCGTTTGACGATGCGAGCCTCTGCTAGCAAGCGTTCTTGAAGGTCGGTAGGCAATTTTGGTAAAAGCTTTTTTAGTTTTTTGTCATCAGGGGAGAGTATCTGTTGCCAGAAATCTGTTGGTTCAAGTATCGAGGTTATCTTGCTTGCATCCCAGCTTGTGCGCTCTTGCTGTGATCGTGCGAGTGATCCACCCTCACCAAATACACGATCAAGTTTTTGCGCATCGAGATAGGCGTTAATACTGGCTGTGATCTGGTCAAGTCTATCTTCACGCTCGCCGATCTCGTGTTTGAGGGTAAAGTATTCTTTGATCAGCGGCCGGGCATCATCGGGTGGGGCGTCTTTTTCTTGTGCTTTATACAAATGCCGCCACGCAGGGCATATGGGCTTGTACCCGCACCAGTCACATAGAGCGTTTGGTTTGGCAGGGAATTCTTTTGTCTCGATGCGTTTTTCTATCGAATGAATAGTATCGAGAATTTGCCCGCGTGTGTTATCAAGGTCTTGGCGCGTGCGGCGGGTGACAAGTTTTTCGCCCGCTTTCATAAAGTAAAGTGCTAAGGTCACATGTTCAGGATCGATATGTGGCCATTTTTTCTCGAGTGCGAGCTGATAGATAGCCAACTGCATATTGGCATCGACTGTTTCTTGAGCGGGAAGTTTGCGTGAAGTCTTATAATCAATGATTTCAAATAAACCTTCACCGGTTTTATCAATGCGATCAATGCTGCCAGCGATGGTGTGGGTGATACCCGTCTTCGGATCTTCGAGTGGTACTTCAAAGCGCGATTCCAGATCAATCACATCAAAGTTCCACGGCGGGTTTTTTTCATAGTATACCCGTATCATGCGCTCGCCAGATTCCAAGTACCGCGCCTTGTCAGCATCAGCAACTGATTGGCTATCAGCAAATGATTCACGAAAATGCGCCAACACCTCTTCAAGTGTAGGAAAGAGGGGATCCCGAGAAAACATAAAGCGCATAGCGCTATGGATAGAAGTACCAAAAATAGACTCTTTGCCTTTTGGTACGCGTTTGCGTTCGATATGCTCGTACTCGTATTTCTGCGGGCACTGATTATATGTTTCAAGCGCTGAAAATGAAACTCTCATTATAGTAGTGTTGAAATTATTTTATGCGTAATACTTCTGAGCTTTTTATATAGGCTAGAAAACTTTCCAAACTATAAACTACTAAATTAGTGGGAAGGGTCTTATCTTTCTTATATAAGACATAATCAATATCATGCTGTTTTATCTCAGGATTTGTGCTTAATAGGATTATTTTATCCTCGGTATCTTTATAAACTTTCTGCTTAAGATTAATGCATCCACTAAGGTTTCTCAAATTTGCTGCGTAGAATACGTCTATAGCAAAATTACTATTTCTTGAGTAGACATAGAAATCATATCTACCCGCATAGTTGTTGAAGGGTTTTTGGTTATGTACAAAAACTTCTCCAAAATGATCTACGAGTTTTTTATAGATCATTTGTTCTTCATATATTCCACGTCTCCCTATATCTTTTGCTGTTTTTGATCTAGTAGAGCCTTTAGTAAAATCTAAAATAGGTAATCCTAACTGCTCTCTAATTACAGAGACACTCCCAAACCTTCTTTGTAGCTGTTTTGAAGAGGGGAGATATTGATAACGATCAATCTCCGGTGTGGTTGGATAACGTCCGTATTCATTGAAAAATTTTTCAAATCCTTCTCTTATAGCTTCTGTAGTCCATTTTAACTCCATACCCATCCATCGTAGCATTTTATAATATAGAAGTAAGTTTTTTATTTACCAATATCAATCCTTAGATGCGGCGGGGTAGTGATTTTTGCGAGTATAAAGAGGTCGTACAACATAGCTTTTGCGACCTCATATCTACTCTTTAAAATGCCGATCCCAAGGGAATTCAAAATCATTTACATATCTATGATACTCTTCCCGCCTTGAAAATTTAGATACTAGAATATACACTGTCTTTTCTAGAATTTTTTCAGACATAATCTTTGATTCTTTATCAAACACATCTGACTCATCGCGAGGTTCTTCCCATTTTTCATTTTGTATATGTATCCTATTTCTTTTTTTACTCAAAATGCGTAATATTTCATAAAAATTTGTGTTACCTAGCTCAAATAGATCACGCTTTTCTACTTGACTGATGTAGTTCTCAAACCTATGTAGATTCTTGTCTTTAAGTGCCGCAAAGATTTCAGAAAATAAAACTTCCGTTCGATAAGGCCTTTTTAGCCTATTAACAACAAAATCAAAAAATAAAGCTTCGACTATCGAAGTATTAATTATTACTATAGGCTTAATTAATTTATGACCATCTGGCAAGTCTTTATATCCAGAATAAAGAACTTTTAAAATTTGGAGATTATAATTTATATTATCTCCAATTTTAAATACATCTATAAAAGTTACCTTAACTTTAAATGCCATGGTTAATGACCGCGCGCGTTATGATCTCAGGATTTTTAGCTATACTATGATTTGTTGCCATTGTCTAGAGTCTTATTAATCTCTTAATAACTGATTATAAACATTTTATCAACATTCAATACACAAGAATCGTTAAAATAGGGCTTGCAAGGTGTTTTTGGCGGTTTGATGATGGGGGTAGATAGACACTAGAAGGTTCCTTTTTTGCACGAGGGTCTCCCCCAGCGACCAATAAAAAGGGCTAGAAAATTGCATACTTTCGCATGTTAGCACTCGAGCGCAAAGCTCATGAGCGCACAAATAGCTTGCGAAAAGCTCTGCACCATTCGCCTACAAACTTATTTTCGTATTTATTTGGGAGCCCTCATGCAAGTAAGGGACTTTTTTATTTCCAGATATTTGAGACGAGATCCCAAATTTTCCAAAAGAATGCGCCCGCGTAGTTTGTCCAAACCCATTTGATCCCCTCCCACAAAAATACAAAATTTTCTGCGAGCGTTTTATTGTTGACAAGTGAACTTAGTGATACACCCAGCAAGCTCAAAATCACCACCGAAAGTATGATGATGATACCAAGTTGTATAATGCCTTTGCTATAGCGTGTTGTCGCGCGATTGATGCGGTTCGTACGATCCATAGGTTTTATTATATCAAATATTCTAGAGGTATTCGAGTGGGTTGAGATAGCCACCGGCGGGTACCATACCGCAGTTTTTGGTCTTGGCAAGCCGATAGGTATTGCTGGCGTATACCGTAAAGTGCAGGTGCGGGCCCGTCACATAGCCCGTATCACCTCCAAACCCTATGAGATCTCCCCTACTTACTTGCTGGCCGCGGGTGACGGAAATGCCTGAGAAATGTGCATAAAGTGTCGAGAGGTTATTTGGGTGCTCGATGATCACCCATCGGCCATATGAGCCGCCTGGGCAGGTGGTATCAGTATTACCCAAATCCTTCACAATACCGGCTTCAGAGGCCAAAATACGGGCTCCTATAGCTGCTTTGAAGTCGATACCGTTATGACCCTTACCCTTGTACACATCAGATCCTTGGGTGGTGGCAAACTCGGTGAATCCAAAGCCCTGCGTCACTTTTGGGTTTTCTACAGGCCAGCCCAGCACACCCGAACGCTTGGTAGGCAAGAGTGACGGATCAATAGACCTACGCAATTCATCTTCAACCGCTTGGAGCTCTTTTTGGATAAGCGCGCGCTTTTCCGCCCGTTCGCGCAAAAGCTGTTGGTATTTAGTTTCTTGGTTTTTACTTTCCGAGAGTAGTTTTGATTTTGATTGATTGATAGTTTCTTGTACTGACCTGCGGCCGCTCAAATCTTTGCGGCGCGAAAGGAGCTCGGCTTCTTCGCGTTTTTTGCGTTCAGCTTCGGTCTCTAAGCTTTCTTTGTGTTTACGCAACGATGCCAAGCTTTGCCCGAGCTGTTCTTGCACTGCTTCGGTCGATTCTCGTTTTTCAAAAAATTCAGACAGCGTGCCGTAACCTGCCAATATTTCTATTATTGAGGTGTCGTCTTCTTCGTACAGAGATCTGACGAGTGACCCGAGTACTTCTTTTTCAGTATCGAGGGCCGATTTCTTTTCGGTGATTTCAATATCAAGCTCCTCGAGGCGTAGTTCGGTGCGCTGTATTTGTTGCTCGGTGAGCTTGATATCGGTGTTCATCTTCTTTATCTGGGTTTCAAGTTTTTTAATCTCACCTTTCAGTGTTTGTGATTGGTTTGACTGTTTATCAAGTGCATCTTGATATTGGGCGATCTCGGCTTCAAGCTTTTTTATCTCGGATTCGCTGCCAGATATTTTTTGGCGTAATTCATCGACGGAAGCAGATCCAGCAATAAACGGAAAAACAGCAAGAGCAAGCGCGGAGATGATAGCAAGGCGATGCAATCTACGCATCGAGTTTGCTGATAGCATTTTGTATGCGCCTCTCGGCTACATCAAGCCCAAAAGCGCTTAAGAGTTCATAAGGTCCGGGTGATATGGCGCGCCCTGAGAGTGCGGTACGAAGTGGCCAGAGTACTGCGCCGTTGCCTTCTTTTTCTATCAGCGGCTTGAAATCTTGTTCGGCGGTATCAGGATTTTTTAGTATCGAGAGAATGGCACTGAGAGTCTCTTTTACTTTTGCCCGATCAAGTTTACCTTTCCATAAAAGAAGTTCAGCGTCGTACGGCGGTATCTCCAATAGATCATTGATCATCGCGTCTATCTCGGTGAGCTTGGTGACCCGCGGGAGTACCGCCAGTATATATTGGGCTACGCGCGAGCCGAGTTTTTCTTTGGTAGCAGGGTTTATAAAGGGTTCGGCACGATTGATTTTTTCTTCAGGGGCCAAACGCTTGATGTGTTCACGGTTGAGCCAATCAAGCTTTTCGGTATCAACGACGGCTCCGCCACGTTGCGCGCGCGTGATATCAAATACTTTAATAATAGTTTCAAGATCTAAAACTTCACCTACTTCATCTTTGGGGTGCCATCCTAAAAACGCGATAAAGTTAATGATCGCTTCACGGATATAGCCATTTTTTTGATACTCCCCTACTGACACCGCGCCATTGCGCTTTGAAAGTTTGGTGCGATCTTTGGCAAGTAGTAGTGGCAAGTGTGCCCACTCGGGTTCAGTAAAGCCAAGCGCGCGACCAATGAGAATTTGCTTTGGTGTGTTGGTGATGTGGTCTTCACCTCTGATGACATGCGAGATATTCATCTCATGATCATCAACAGTCACGACAAAATTATAGAGAGGTTCGGCAAGATTTTTCGCCAAAGAAATATCGCCAAACAGTTGTGGGTCATAGATAATATCGCCGCGGATCATATCATGGATAACGATGGATGCGCGCTCGTCGTTGCGTAGGCGCACGATGCCCGAAGTTTTGTCCGTGTCGCGATGCTCGCAAATATGGCGCGGGGGTTCTTTGGCTTCGCGTTGATGCTCACCTTCAGCTTCAAGTTCTTCGGTAGTATGCGTGCACCAAAATGCTTTGCCGTC
The DNA here is from genome assembly GCA_009691385.1 of Candidatus Ryanbacteria bacterium. Classification (GTDB taxonomy): domain Bacteria; phylum Patescibacteriota; class Minisyncoccia; order Ryanbacterales; family GWA2-47-10b; genus SICQ01. The sequence goes on along the minus strand of SICQ01000001.1, from coordinate 22,950 downwards.
AGCAAGGAGTGATTCTAGATATTTTGCATGAGTCGGTAAATATTCAGATTGCCGGTGAAATTCACTATGATCAAGCCCGAGCCACGCAAGGCCTTGTATGATATCGTCTTCAAATTCTTTTTTTGAGCGTTCTTTATCGGTGTTTTCAATGCGTAGTAAAAAAGTACCACCGTGTTGTTTGGCAAAGATAAAATTGAAAAGCGCGGTGCGAGCCGTACCGATATGCATAAAGCCGGTAGGAGATGGCGCGATGCGTACGCGTACAGGTTTATTCATGGACACCGAGGCGAATAAGCTCGTGGGCAATCTTGCGTGACGCATCAATACGAGCAAAGGTGCCTGCCGCCTGACGCATCTCTGCGGCGCGCGCTGTATCAGTGATGATTTTTTGTATTTCTGATATCAGAACATGAGGCGTGAGGTTTGATTCTTCTACAACGATAGCAGCTCCCGTGCGCGCGTAGTTGTAGGCGTTTTCGCGCTGATGATTTTGCGCGGAATCAGTGATGGGTACGAGAATCGCCGGCAAATGCCACGCAGCAAGCTCAAAGATTCCACCCGCGCCCGCGCGCGATACCGCTACATTGGATACAAACGCGGCGTTGCGTAACTGGCTCGCAGTCATGAGGGGGAAATGATGATAGCGCGATTTGTGGGGTGAATCACCCAGCGCTACTTCGGCTTCTTTGGCGACCATGTCGTGGTTTGCCACACCCGTTGAATGGATAATCTGAAACTTTTCTACCATCTCGGAAAGCGTTGAAAGTATAAGATCATTTATCTTTTGTGCACCCTGTGATCCACCCAAGATAAGCACGATAGGCACGCCCGTCTCTAGATTGAAAATATCATACGCTTCGTCTGACGAGCCACCCAAAATGCCGGGGCGTATAGGGTTGCCCAAGAGCGCCACTTTATCAGGCGGGAAATGTTTTGCTGCCTCTGGAAATGATACACCAATGCGGCGGGCGAATTTGGCAGCCCAAGTATTGACCGCGCCCGGTATCGCGTCTGACTCGTGAATCATGACGGGTATACGATAGAGGCGCGCGGCAACGAGTACCGGGAACGCATCATAGCCACCTTTTGAAAAAATAATATCAGGCGGATGAGTGGTGAACTTCCAAAGCGCGCGAAAAACGCCACGCAAGGTTTTGATGCTGTCAGAAAAATTGAGCAGTGAAAAATAACGGCGCATCTTCCCCGCGGGTATCATCTCAAATGAGACTGATTCTTCACGCATCACCTCAGGGTCAAAGGGTTTGTCACCCATGAGCACGAGGTCAAGTGATACGATCCGTTCTTCTTCTGCGATGTCGCGGAGTGAACGGGCGACAGCCATGAGAGGATAAAAATGTCCACCGGTACCTCCGCCCAAGAGTACTATTTTCATATATGTTTGCGTTTTGAGATTTGTACGAGCACACCCATTTCAAAAAGGAGAAATGCTACCGCCGTGCCACCCAAACTCATAAATGGCAAGGGAATGCCGGTCAGCGGCAAGAGTCCCGAGAGCGCCGCGGTATTGATGATTGCTTGCGTCACAACTAGGAGCGTAATGCCAGAAGCTAGAAGCTGGGTAAAGGAATCGCGCGTATGTGCTGCCGCCATCATACCACGAACGGCGAAGAGAAAAAAGGCGCCGATGAGTATGATGACCCCTATAAATCCGTACTCTTCGGCGAACACTGCAAAGACCGCGTCACCATCAGGTTCCGGTAGATAAAACTTTTGTCGCGAAAGGCCAACTCCCCTACCCCACAGCCCGCCCGAGCCTATCGCAAGACGCGCTTGGTTGATCTGATAGCCGATGCCCTGCGGATCGGTATTTGGATCGAGAAATACGAGCCAGCGATTTATACGATATGGTTCCAAAATACTCATACCTATCAAAAACAGTAAGCCAAGCAAAATGATAATACCCACTTGCTTCATATGCCCACCTCCCATGACAAACATACCGAGCGATGTACACGCGATAACACCGAAGGTACCAAGGTCAGGTTCTAAAAGTAAAAAAGCTCCTATGATACCCGTGATGGCAAGAAACGGCAGGAGACCAAAAGTAAAACTGCCGATTTCGCGTTTGCGCGAATGAATCCATGCCGCGAGATACGCGATAAATGCAAACTTGAGTAGTTCGGACGGCTGAAATGAAACACCAAAAAGAACAATCCAACGGGTTGCGCCACCTACCGTCAAGCTGATACTCGGTATCGTGAGCATAGCAAGCATGATGAGTAAACTTCCTATGAGCATGAGGGGCGCCCATTTTTTCCAGATTACAACAGGCGCGCGTAGACCCAACATAAAAAAAAGACCTCCGAGCCCAAGTCCTTGAACAAGTTGGCGTAAAAACTGCGAATACGAATTGCCATAGTTGCGTACTGATCGTGGCGCTGATGCTGACGCAAAAGTGATCATGCCTACTATCAGTAAAAACGCGATCACACCCAGCAATATTTTATCAGCATGTTTGGTCATCGGCGTAGGCGTTTTACGGCGCGCACAAACTGTGCGCTCCTGTCATATTCGTTGCGAAACATATTAAAGCTCGCCGCCCCCGGTAAGAGTACTACTGCGCCTTTACTACGCTGCGCCAAGCGCACCGCCTCCGCCATAGTTTTTGTGTACTCTACAGTACCGATATATTTTTTGAGCTTAATGCTCAACGATCCCGGCAAGAGTATCACGCGCGGATGATATTTTTTGATAGCGTCAGCGTATACGCGCACATCTTTGTCAGGAAATTTTTTATCTTCACCGCCCGCGATGATAGTGATCGATTTCCATTCACGCGCGACAGCAGCGAGTGAAAACGCAGCGCCTCCCGGATTGGTCGCGGTCGTGTCATCAATAAAAACCGTAGTGCGTGTCTTGCGTATTATCTCAAGGCGACCTGTAGGCGCCTCAAATGACAAGAGGCGCTTTTTAATATCTCGTTCGGATATTCCCAATGTACGCGCAATGGCGACTGCGAGCGCGATTGCGGGCCGTGCGACGCGCCACGATGCTTTACTTGCATACGGTGGCAATTGGCGCTCGCTTACCCACATGCGATTGCCACGATATGATTTGGGAAATGCATGTATAAGTTCAGGGCTGTACCATACAAACGCCCGATCTTTTTGTGTATGCTTGGCTACGATATTCATCTTTGCTTTTGCGTACGCGGCAAATGATGAATAACGATTGAGGTGATCAGCGAAAAGAGATGTGATGACTACTACGGGCGGGCTGTGCGAGACCAAATCAAGATCAAAGCTTGAAAATTCTGCTACCACAAACTCTGGTAGTGTGCGCGTTGTAAATACATCAAAAAATGATACGCCCGGCACTCCTACCGCTGCTGCTTTTTTACCGAGAAGGTGTTGTATGAGAAGTGTCGTCGTGGTCTTTCCTTTGGTACCCGTGACGCCGATAATGCGCCCACGCGGTACGAGCGTCAGAAAAATATCGGCATCGCAGGTTACAGGTATCTTTTTCTTTTTTGCCGCGCGGACAAATGAAGATTCAAGCGGAACCGCGGGGTTTTTGACTACCAGATCAGCCCTTTGGATATCGCGGAGGTCATGCTTGCCGAGCGTATAACGGATATGCGTATATCGTTTGAGTTGTGCGAGTGAAGTGGCGAGTTCTTTTTTTGAGCGAAGGTCAGTAATAGTCAGACGATACCCAAGGTCCGCTAAAAAGCGCGCGACACCAACACCTCCGCCAAGTGTACCGAGTCCTAAGATCAGTATTTCAGGGTCGCGTTTACCCGCGACGAAGAATCTTGCCTGCAAGCGCTCCCGTAGGTGCTCCTTTTTCGATTGCAAGCCGTCCGTTGATAAAGACATATTCGATTCCTTTTGGATATTGATAAGGTGCGCTATAGGTGGCGGTATCGTGAATGCCGTCAGGGTCGATAATCACAATATCTGCCAAAGCGCCTTTTTTGAGCGATCCGCGATCACCCGCGATCCCAAGATGTGCCGCCGGTATCGCTGTCATGCGCTTGATAGCTTCTTCCCACGAAAACACTTTTGATTTGCGTACGAGGCGATCAATGTAGCGAGGTGCCGCGCCGTATGAGCGCGGATGCGTCAGGTCTTTTCGCCCTTTCGGGTCACCCACGCCGTCAGATGCAAACATGCTGTAGGGTTCTTTGGCGATAGTGACGAGATGTCTGCTTTTGAGTGTTTTTGAAAAAATAGTGATACTCAAACCATTGACCACTAGTATCTGCAAGAGCGTTTCTTCGGGCGATAGTCCTGATTGCGTGGCGATCTGGGTGATTGTTTTGCCAATAATTTTTTTATCTTTTTGCGCTTCCGCGATCACGATATTATCATAGTGAAGCGTAATACTGCGGATAGCTTCGAGTATCGTCTCGCGCCCATGAGGATCAGAGAGAGTGGCCAAAATCTTTGCGCGATCCCCTTCCATAATCCATTCGGGGAGAAGGTTTGAAAGTAATGACCCTGTGCGTAGATAGGGGAAAAAATCAGCCGATATGGGCAAATTTTCATATTTGCGTGCCTTACGGATGATAGTGAGCGCCTTGGGAAAATCTTGCCACGCTTTTCTGCCAATAGCCTTAAAGTGTGCAATATGTACCTGCGCGCCTGAAGACCGTGCGATATTGATAACCTCTGCCACCGATGAAAGCAGTCGGCGACCTTCGTTACGCATATGGACGCTGATCACCTTGCCTTCGTTGGCTACAATGCGTGTAAGCTCGACGATTTCTTCTTGGATCGCAAGTGTATTTGGTATGTGCGCCAATCCTATCGAAAGTCCAAAGGCGCCTTCATCAAGTGATCGTTTGAGAAGCATCTTCATTGATTCAAGTTCTTGGTGGGTGAGCTCGCGCGCGTCATCATCGGTGATATTATGACGCAATGTTGAGTACCCTACCATACTACCCACATTGACTCCCATGGGATGTCTATCAAGCTCGCCATAAAATTCTTCCATACTACGCCAATTGATATTAAAGTTTGATGCGTCGGTCCATTTTTGTACGGAGCTTATAGCTTTCTGATCGACGAGAGGTGCGAGTGACGATCCGCACACGCCGCCGATAATCGTCGTGATACCTTGCGCAAGCAAGTTTTCTTGAGCTGGATAGGTAAAGAGCGTCCAGTGAGTATCCGAATGATTAGTGACATCGATAAATCCGGGTACGATGTATTTGCCAGCCGCGTCAATGACGCGCGTCGCCCGCCCTCTGCCTACCGATCCAATCTCTTTGATTATTTCGCCCGAAATACCAACATCGCCACGGTACATAGGAAACCCCGAACCGTCGATGATAGTGCCACCTTTGATGATGTATGAATATGCTGCCATATTATTTTCCGATGAGATGGATCACCATACCCATAATCGCACAAACAACGCCGACAATCCAAAATCGCATAGTTACCTTGTAGTGTGGCCAGCCCAACGCTTCAAAGTGATGATGAATGGGAGCTGCTAAAAAGACTTTTTTGCCACGAAAATGCTTTGATGCGATTTGTATGATATCAGATGCTACCTCCGCCACCAGCGGGAATGCGATGATAGGCAAGACCGCTACCGCGCCCGTGAGAAACGCGATGACTGTCAGCATTGAGGTAAGTCCGAGCATACCAGTCTCACCCATATAAAAACGCGCGGGTGGAATGTTGTACCACAAAAATGCCAGCAGCGCGCCGATAGTGACTCCGAGAAATGTAGCAAGATCAAGCTGGTGCTGAAAAAATGCAATACCACCATACGCGGCAAGAATCGATGCAAACACTCCGCCTGCCAAACCATCAAGTCCGTCAATCACGCCGCCCGCAAATACCGCAAGCATGGTGAAAATAAAAAACGGTATAAAGAAAATACCAAGTGTTAGATCGCCCCAAAATGGTATATGAATGCCGCGCATCTCAAGCTGACTATAAAACCACCACGCGCCAACCGCACCGATGACGATGACCGCGCCAACCCGAGCTTTTAGATCAAGTCCGCCGCCGACATAGGTATCACGGCCGCGCACTGCCATCCAGTCATCGAGGAGGCCTATGAGAGATCCTGCGACCAAGGCGGCAAATGGTAGCCAAGTCTGATTGCGTGAGAGAAATGTTAGTTTTGCAAAAAGCGTGTTGTCGTACAGGTGACTAAATGCCCACAAGCAGAGTGCGATAAAAACCGTAGTACCCCAGATTAAAATCCCACCCATACGCGGTGTCTCCACGCGTGTGCGCTCGCGCATGATGCCCGAGATGACAGATGCATGCTCGCCCGTAGTTGCTTTGCGCGAAGTATGGGGCCGCCACATCTTGTACGCATACAGATAATGCGTCAAAAGAGGCGTCGCCAAAAAAGCCACGAAAAAAGAAAGGGTCGAGAGACCGAAAACCTTTAATACATCAAGCAATACTGCCTCCTGCATACCCTCTATGGTAGCATACCTCCAGTCTTGAGGAGGAGGGATGACGCCTCGATGATTCGCTGTCCTGGTTCGGCGCTAAGCATAATGAGAGCTTGCGGCCTCCCGAGTATTGTTTCATATATGATGATGATAGATTCCCCCGCTCTTTCGGTAGTACCCGTCTTGCTGCCTACAAAGTTTACGATATAGGGGGTGAGTGCGTTGCTATTGATTATTTCGTGGCGTACTTGCCCAAACGAAGTGATAATCTTGCCACCTTCGCGCGATGGTTCCCACAAAAGCGGCGTTTTCATCGAAAACTGGATAAGTTTGAGTAAATCATTTGCTGAAGAAAAATTACTTGGCTTACCATCATCAAGATCAAGACCTGTAGGATTGCGATACGCCGTATTATGCATGCCAAGCGTGTCAGCTTTTTTATTCATGAGCACTACAAAGCGCTCTATCTTTTCATCAAAGGTGTCTCCGCCAAGACGCTCGCCTACTGTTTCTGCTATTGCCATCGCCATGTCATTTGATGACGGCATCATGAGCGCGTACAGCGCGTCGCGCAGAGCAAATACTTCACCTTCTTGAAAATCACCCACCTCACCCTGCGTCTTGATTGCTTCTTTCGAAAGGATGATGGGCGTATTGAGTGGTAGGACTTCGAGTGCTAAAAGACCAGTCATGACTTTGGAAATACTTGCGATAGGACGGCGCGCAAAGGGCTCTCGCTCTGCGGTGCGCCACGCGCCACCCAGATCAGCTACCAACATGCTTTGCGCGGTATAGGTACTGTCGAGCACGATGTGCGCTGGCGGAGGTAGTGGCACGAGGTGTTCTGCGGGAGGTGCAAGCGCCGGTATGATGATACCGAAAACAGCCAAAAAACTCGCGACAACGGTGACAGCTCCCGTAAAATCACCCATGGTCTTTAAGGTCTTTTGCTATATCGTCGTAGCTTGGCAGCTCCGCGCTCGAGGTGATACCGAGATATTTAAAAAGATCGAGTGTGGGGCGATACAAAAATACGCGCGCGTCATGCTCATCTTGTGAGCGTTCGATAAGCCCGCGGATCAAAAGCGCGCGGAGCGCAAATGCCGAATTGACCCCACGGACATAATCAATGCTCGAGCGTGATACGCGGCCTTTCCATAAAATAATCGCAAGTGCTTCTAACTGTGAGCGCGTCAGGTCGCCTTCAAGTCGTTCTTTGGCGATACGAGCTGACACTTCGCTCGTCTCGGGTGCGGTCACGAGCGTATAGGTATCTTCACTCTGCAAAAGCCGTATGCCATGCAGGGTAAGTTGGTCTTTAAGTGTGTTTAATGCTTTTGCAACCTCACGCTTATCCGCACCAGAAAGGCGCGCCAAATCTTTGAGTGCGAGCGGCTCGCCTGATACAAACAAGAGTGCTTCGAGTGATTGGGGTAAGTTATTGTTGTTCAGTTCGTCCATGTTCAATATGTATTAAATCAAAATTTGACGATTGACGCACGGCAATGGCACCAAGTTTGATAAGTTCGAGCATCGCCAAAAAAGTGACGACGACCGAAACCTTCTCTGTCTTGTTGCCTACAAAATCATGAAAGGTTTTTACCATACCGCTCGATATTCGCTCTTCAAGCTCTTTGATCTTTTCCTCGATTGAAATAATTTTCTTGACCGTACGCTGGGGTAGTTCATTTTTCTGTGGGATCGCGGTGATAATTTCACGCAACAAAAAAATCATACGATTTAGATCAATGCCCTTTGCGGGTGGTAAAAACGATGGGGCGACGAGTACAAGCGGTTCGCGCCCAAAAAGCTCTTGGCGAGCTTTGACTCGTGCGCCGAGCGCGTCAGCCATATGTTTGACGATCTGGTACGCTTTAAGGCGATCTTCGAGCTCTTTGATGTCCACTTCTTCCTCGCGTGTGAGCATAAAGCCGGGCAGGAGCGAGCGCGATTTGATGAGGATGAGGGTTGAAGCGATGACCAAAAAATCAGCAAGCTCTTCGTGGTAGCTTTCACCCAGCTTGGCCTTAAGGTCTTCAATATAACGAAAATAATCCTCGGTGACACTACCAAGAGATACTTCGTTTATCGAGAGTTTTTTGGTCTCGATCAGGTCGTAGAGGAGCTCGAGTGGCCCTTCAAATTTTTTTACGCGTACTTTGTATGCCACGCGTGTAGTATAGCCAAAAAATGAGCTAACAACAAAGAAAAAACCGCCTACGCGGCGGGTTTTTTCTTGATTTGAATTCCAAACTCGAGAAGTTGTTCAGGCGATACATCGGTAGGTGCGTCCATCACCGATGTTTTGCCGCTAGCTGTCATAGGAAATGCCTGTACTTCGCGGAGCGCTGTCTCGCCTGCAAAACACATAGTGAGGCGATCAATGCCGAGCGCGATGCCGCCATGTGGAGGCGTGCCACGGCGAAACGCTTCTAACATGTGACCATATTCGCGTTCAATCTTTTCATCACCAAAGCCCATCACCCCCAATACTTTTTTAAGCACTTCAGGCTCATGCGCACGGATGCTACCGCCACCCGCTTCATACCCGTTGAGCACGAGGTCATATTGATCGGCGATAATTGACTCAATCTCACCTGCCAAAAGTTTTTCGCGATGTTCAGGCACCGTATTTGAAAATGGGTTGTGGGTAAAAGTCCACCCACCACTTTCGGTGCGTTCAAAAAATGGAAAGTGTGTGACCCACGCAAATGCAAGCGTGCCGTCATTCTTTTCTTCTTCGGTACGTAGATCGAACTTATCCGCGCCAAATTTTTCCATAGCTTCAGCATAGGTAAAGCGTGGGAACGGTGTTTCTTTTATTTTTTTGCCCAATTTTTCTGCGATCTCAATCATCATATGCTCTACGGTGCTAAGTATATCTTCTTGTTTTATAAAACTCATCTCAACATCAAGTTGAGTGTGTTCAAATCCCCTATCCGCACGCAAGTCTTCATCGCGAAAACATCGGGCGATTTGAAAATATCGCTCAAAGCCAGAAGCCATGATGAGCTGTTTATATTGTTGCGGGCTTTGCGGGAGCGCGTAGAACTGACCTTGCTGAAGGCGTGAGGGTACTAAAAAGTCGCGTGAACCCTCAGCAGTGGCTTTCGTCAGATAAGGCGTTTCGATCTCGACAAATGATTTTGCAAAAAGATACTGGCGGATAGAGTCTACTAATGTTGATCGCAAACGGATATTGTGCTGGAGTCGTGCTCTTCGCAGATCAAGATAGCGATATTTGAGGCGCACTTCTTCACTTACTTCGTAGCCATCACCTGCCAATTCAAATACCGGAGTTTCTGCGGAGTTTAGTATGGTGATACCTTTGACTTCAATTTCAACGCCGCCTGTTGGCAATTTATCGTTTTTCATTTTGGCGGGGCGCTCTTTGACGAGGCCTTGTACACCAATCACCCACTCGGTGCGTACTTGGTCGGCAGTATCATGCAAATCTTTGTTGTCTGGCGGCACTACCATCTGCACTACGCCAGATTCATCGCGGAGATCAATGAAAATAAGCTTGCCATGGTCACGGCGTACATCAACCCAACCGGCGAGCTCAACTTCTCGGCCTACATGATTTGGAGTATCTACAATATGAATCCGCTTTTCCATAGATTTTAATATACCAAGAAACAAAACCCCCGCATAGTGCGGGGGTTTTGGTGCCTGCGCCAAAAGGAAATTATTGCCCGAGAGCTGACTGTAAGCCCAATAGCATGCTGCGAAGGCCTTGCAGAGTATCCGCAAGAGCGCTCACATCGCTACCGCTTGTAGCAGCAGTAGGGCGTGGGATATCAAACTGTGCTTCCGAGCACAGGATATTTGTCGCATCACTTGTACCCCACTTCCAGAAACTTGCCTGATATCTGCCGTAGGTGTTCGCGTGATCTACCGCACTCAATGTCACATCATAGGTAGTTGAGTTGATAGTGGTCCATACTCCACGACCAACCCATGTAGCAGTGCCGACGCCCCGTGAGAGATTCCAGAAACCAACAGAATCAGGCAATGCCGTACCGCCTACGACGCGTAATTTGACGCGACCACCACCGAGCTGTGTGACGCTAGTGACCGAACATTCATGGTTATAATATGTTGGTGCTTGCGCTGCCGCTGGAGGCGGCGGAGGCGCTACGGGTGGTGGGGGTGGCGCTACGAGAGTACCAGTGCCAGTAATGGTGAGAGTACATGATGCGCCCGTAGTCCCGTCATTGCGCTTTGGTGTGATGGTTACGCGCGCGGTACCCGCTTCACGCATATAGAGATTGCCCCACTGCCCCGTTGAACGAAGATCGTACGGAGTTGGAGAGGACATGAAATCTCTAAAACACTTGTACGGGTACGGGAAGTAATTTGGATCAAAGGTGCCATCAGCACGTTTGCCACAATCAACCGTTCCAGCCCATGGAGTTGAGACGGTGATATAATCAGCGTTTTCCCATGCCCAAGGGACTTCAAATCGATCACCTACGGTTTTTGTAACAGACGAATTGCCAAGGGTTCCATTGAGGCGACAGCGAGGTGCTGTGGGAGCCGGCGGCGGAGGCGGAGGTGGAGGGGTTGGGCCGCCTCCTGATGTGGTGATAGTAAGCGCACATGGTGCGCCACTAGCGCCGTCATAGCGTTTTGGTGTTGCAGTTACATTGGCGCTACCTGCTTCACGCATGTAGAGGTTGCCCCACGTGCCCTGCGTACCAAGATCATATCCACCACCGCTTGCAGTACGCAAGAATGCCGCGCGACATGAATACGGAGTAGCATACACTGGATCAAACCGGTCACCTATACCATCGCCGTTGTCATCATGAAGTCCGCAATCAATTGTGCCACTCCAACCGGGGCCTGCGACTGAAATATAATCAGCATTGGTAGCGGCCCATGTCACGCCAAATCTAGTGTTGATTGCTTTTGAGGTACCACCAGGAGTCGGCGTCAAAGTACATGACGGTGGTGGCAACGGCCCTGCTGGTGGGGGTGGCGCGACAGGAGGTGGTGGAGGTGTTACGGCTGGCGGAGGAGGTGGGGGCAAGTCCGGCGTAGGAATCGTAATAGTATCGCCTGATTTTACAAAATCATATGTAGCACACCGTCTGTCATCAGTCGCATCGTCAGGCCTACCCCAGAGCCAAATATTGACACCGTAGCGGCCATTGCCAAAGTTTCCATCGGAGAGTTGTGCTGCTGTTAGCGTGCCGCGGAAAGTATTTGAAGCACCTACACGCACGCCACCCGGCCACTTGGCAAGCTCGTATTGACGGACACCATTGCGTACGGGGTAGACACCAAATGACATTGAGCTACCGCCGGTCACATCAAACGCGCGGAGAGTTACCGTGCCCGCCACAGTACCTGCTGACGCGTCACCGCCCGAACAATTCAGAGGACCTACGGGCGCTGGTGGCGGTGGAGGAGGCGCTGGATTTGGATCATAGAGCAATACGCTACAGCTTTCGGATTGGACGCTACCATCAGTACGATGCGTAAAGCTCACAGTTTGGTTCATTGAACCGCTTACTGAATTCCATGTAGTGGTAAACGATTGCCCGGCAGATTGTTGGCGTGGTGTTGCACCGATATTTGCGTTCCACTCGAGTGGTGTTGCGCCAAACGCAGTAAAGGTGACTGCCTCGCCGATAGCGGCTCTTGTTTTATTTGCGGTGCAGTAAAACTGATCTTCTGCGGATCCACATACTACTTCATCAGCAGTACTGGTAGGACCTCCACAATTACCACTTACAGCGCTTGGGCCGGGGCCTCCGGTGTATTGAGGGATTGGATTGATGTTGGCTCGCCAATGTCTCCAGTCAGGTACGCATTTACCAGTTTGTGGTATACGACGACCAGGACGCGCGCCATCAGGGTTCATACCACTCGGCAAACCCCACCAACCTTTTGCATAACCATATACTTGAGCGTTTACACTATAGTCTTGCATGCAGAGCGGGAGCTGACCGGGGCCTGATGCTAATGCTTCGGGTGATACATAGGTACTCGCGTGTGATTCTGGGAAAAAATCAGCATACGCGGGGGGGATACCCAGCCATTTATATGGGCCGTCTTGCCTAACACCGTGTGCCATATAGCGCGCCGCAATATTCCATTGGCCTGATCGTGTCGGGATGCCATTGAGATTGAGTGCGCGTGTCCAGTTTGAATTCCATGCCTCAGCTACAATGTGAGCATAGCCGTATGCATCAGCTCCATCATTAAAGGTAGGCGTTGATGGTGTGCGTGCTGTAGTATCATCACCGCCATTGGGCCAACTGTATTTACCACTGCATCCGCCAGCGTTGATACCACCAACGGGAAGGTTGCGGATATTGCACGCGTGATAGGGACCCGATGGGTTGCTAGGGAAAGCTCCGCTGGTACCCCATGATACCCTAGTAGGATTAAAGCCGGGTGGACACCATCTAGCAAGATACCTCTGTTGTACGTCCTGATCACAGTCGATAGTACCTCCTTGGCGAATGTCAGCGGTGATCGTGTCACACGGCAATATAAATGGTGCGCAAAACTGAAGCTGGTAGCTTCCTTTGCTAGAAAATACCGCGGTTGGGTCTTGAGCTTGGTTACCGTTTGGTATTGGTTCAAAGACTACGCCACAATTGTCAGCACCACACGCAGCACCATCTTTGGAAGTTACCCTCCACATGACAAAGCCATTGTTTTGGATGTCATCACGCTTTGCACCATTTACATACACTGACGCATTGAGATAGCTGTAGAGCTTGCTGGCGCCACTTGGGAAAGTGCCCGAAACATTATTACCGGCGTCTACATAGTTGCCAGCGCTACTACCTGCAGGTCGCAAAAATCCTTCTGTCACCCAACCTGTTAAATTGCTAAAGTTTACTTTCCACCATTGATGCCACACGCCGTCAAGCCTTGCGGGGATTGCAGGACTTGCAGCAATAGTACCTTGAGCTCCCGCGTTGCGAGTACCCGCTATACCGCCCGCTGGCGCACTGCGTACATTGACACCATTTTCTGTCACCTCAACTTGTCCACCCACTGAATAGATAGTAGATGGTGTGGGGCCTTGGAGAGCGTTAGTGCACACAGGGATGTCGTGGGGGTTGTTCGGGTCATCAGTGATACTATTACCCGCACTGCCAGTGCAGATAGACGCATTTGCAGGACATTGATTTGGTGCATTCCAACAGTAGATAGCAAAACCATCATTGTTAGCATCTTTTCTTTCACACTTCTGATAGTTGACTGCGTTTCTACAACGATAAGTATTTATCTGACCTGCCGAACATGAGCCATGGGTCGCATTGCATGGTTCAGGTTCAGTGCCGCCGGGAGGCGTGGGAATTCCATTGTGATTAGTGACAAGAAATCGAAAATATACGGTCGCAATATTTCCTTCAGTCACATTGAAGCTTGCGGTATCACCGCTACTCCATCCACCAGAATTTCTACCACAGTCGGCGCCTCCGCTACATATATTATATTCGGGGTTAGTAGCTCTTTGCTCCGTAGTGAAGTGTGGAGTTTGTACGGTGATGGTGTGTCGTCCTGGTTCGAGGTCGCGCGTTTCATAAAATCCACCCGATGTAGATACGCGTTTGGTTCCATCAATCTCGACTGTTGTTTCAATATATTGAAATGAGTTTTGTGTCTCTACGACATACCCATGAACGCCTGATGGATTTTCTGTCGTGCGCGTGACGCAGTAACTTTCTTTGTTACTTTGTTTGCCATTAACCATGACATATGTTTCATAATCACAGCTCGAACGAAAATCTCGTGTGATCGGATACCCGGGAGATGTCCATCGGCCACTCGCATCAGTACGATCAAGCGTCATCTCTGGGTTTGAATAACTACCCGATGCGTCTGATGAGACCACAATCACATCAGCATTTGCGTCCGCGCCCGTAACCGTAAGTGTGACACTTTCGCCAGTGTTAAAATTATATTTATTAAGTTGAAGGCGTGGGGTACCCGCCAATGCAAGTTGCGGCGCCAACATGGCTGCAGCAACGATACCGACCAAACCCCATCTCATGAACAATCGTGTACTCATATCTGTAAGAGTTTTTTGAATAAAAAAATAAAATAAATAGTGCGACCTATTGCTGTTTATTATATGGTAATTGCGTGTGAGTTTACTTGTGTATAAACAAAAAAGATAATTTCTTAGCAGAAATTATCTTTTACTCTCAAAAATCCGTACCCGCTTAAAGGTTTGTAAACCTTACTAATAGTTATTTCTTTTTCTCTGCTTCAAGCGGTAGCAGCATAAAGAAAGTACTGCCTTTGCCTTTGCCTGGTGAGGTGGCGCCGATGGAGCCACCATGGGCTTCAGCGATGAGTTTGGCTACATAGAGCCCGAGGCCAAGGCCTTCGGTATGAGTCGCCTTTTGTTCTTTGCCGCGGACAAATTTTTTGAAAAGCTTGCGCGATTCTTCCTCACTCAAACCCGGCCCTGTGTCAGTGACCGAAAATCTGATAGCATCGCCTTCTTGTGCGAGCTTCACTACCACCTTTCCCGACGGTGTATATTTAAATGCATTATCTACAAGGTTGAGGGCTACTTGGCGGAGTTTGTTTACATCACCGCTCATCGCATCGGTCTTAAAATCTTTTTCCCACACAAGTTCCATCTTTTTATTTTTTGCCACGATCTGAAAATCAGTGACGATGGGGTCAAGAATCTCTAATAGATGCACGGGCTTCATATCAAACTGCATGCGTCCACGCTCCATGCGTGAGAGGTCGAGCAAATCATTGACCAAGGTGATCAAGCGTTCGTTTGATACATACACTTTTTCCAAAGGATCATGAATCTTTGTCTCAAGTTTACCGTAGGTGCCCTCGCGCATCATGGAGATATATCCCTTGATGATCGAGAGTGGCGTGCGCAGCTGATGTGATGCGATTGAGATAAAGTCAGACTTGGCCTCATCAAGCCGTTTGAGATCAGCATTGGCGACTTCAAGATCAGCAGCGAGTAATTCTATTTTTTTCCGCAACTCAACTTCTTTATCTATGCTCCTAAGCAGAAATAATCCTATCGTAATTGCAGCGCCAAGCATCCCAAGACTGATAAGGCGCTCTTGGTTGTTGGTCGCGATTGTCATTCTTAATAAAATAAAGGCCCACAAGGCAAAAACAAATAATTCCGCGGAAAATACCCTTATATCCAAAAATCCTTTCTGTAAAATCAGATAGGCAGTAACTGCTATAACGATAAGAAGTGAGTAATCACCAAAAAAATAAAGATGCGTAATATTAAAAACAGCCGGTAGGGTAATATTAAATATAAGATTGTTGACATAAAAAATGCTTACTCCTCCAAGAAATATGGATGTGTTCCGTTTCAATCGAACATTTTTTCCACCCTGGACTAATGGAAAAAGTGTTGCACACATAATTATTAAAATTCCAAATAAAAATCCAAAGAAACCTTTTCCATAATCGATATCTAGATTGATACCAACGAAGCTTACGCCGGCAACAATATAATTTGTGAACCAAGTCACCAAAGCAAGAGTAAAGGCAAGAGAGATGACCCCGTATACAAAAACATCACGTTGTTTGCGCTCAACAATATATATGGTTGTTAAATATACGAAGCAGAAAAAGAGCGGAGTAGCAGTCCACGCGATCCTTAAGAAGAGTAGAGAAACTTCCGTATTGGAAGATCCCACAAGTCTTGCGAAGTAAGCAAAATCAACCCAAAGAAACATGAAAACCCCCAAACCAAGAAATAGCTGGGTGATGCGTTTCTTTATTGAATTATGATTAAGTACGGTTGCAACTAAAGCGAGTGTAAGGGCATTTACCACAATAATCGTGATTTTATGCCATAACGGGAGATTTACCGTAGTTAAATCCCCTATCGTTTTTAAAAAATCAAACATAAAAACTGTAAAGAATATTAAAACTATATCTTAATACTAAAAATTATACTCCATAAAAGAAATTTCCCCGCACTCAATAAATAACCAACTGAATTATTCTTGGCAATTAAATATATAGCTACAAGATTGATAAGGGTCGTAGCGCCAATGAGGTAGATAAACTGGGGCAATCCTTCTGTAAGATTAGAATATGCTAGAAAAATATATAGTGTTGCTTTTATAAAAATAATAACATAAATAATAGCTACCGCTCTTTCTACGCCAAATCTAACTGGGAGCGTCTTTAAACTCTTTAATCCGTCTACTACCGTATCTTTGCAATCCAGCATAAATTGCATGATCATAGTCTCAAGAAAGATATAAAGGAAGACAAATATAGCAAATGAATATGAAATTGGTGCTATATAAAAATAAATATTTCCATAAAGTGCCATGAGACCGAAAACTGATGATACGTAAAGATTTTTAAAAAGAAAAATATGTCGTGTAAGATTTTTAAAAAATATAGGATATAATATGCCCATGAAAAGGATGAAGAAGGTAAAAATTATTCCTTGAACTTGGCTAGTCTGCCAAAGTATAACTACAAGTGCTATTAAATATATAAGAAAAATGATGGGGATATATTGAGCATAGCTTAAAAGATGCTCTGATCGTGTTTTATTAGTAGAATAGTCATCATTAAGATCGTGGTAACGATCAAAAATATAAACTAACTGAAAGAGTAGATAGGAAGCAAAAATGGGATACAAAATGGGCTGCCAAAAAAATAATTTTGATGCACCATACACAATAGAAGCGACCCCCAAAGATTGCATATGGCCGTTGTATATAAATTCTATAAATAAAAACCTGAGTAATCGCATGACTGAATTTATCGGTCTCGTTCAATAAAAGATTTAATAAACTCAACTACTTTTGCCTGTTTTTTAAGAGGAATGCTCGTTAGAGCCAGGTGTCCCAAACTTTTTATTAGATAATGATCACCAATTTTACGAGCTCGGTGCATAGCATCGGTTTTCTTGATAAGAATAATAGCATCATTAATTACCCCTTTCTCCAAAGTGTGCATTTTTAAAATATTATGTAATTTTTTACGATCACGATTATTTAGTTTTTTTAAAGCAAATAATACAGGAAGGCTAAGCTTGCCTTCCGATATGTCGTTTCCGAGTAATTTTCCGAATTTTTTTCTATCAACCGCCTCCAAGTCTAATAAATCGTCTTTAATTTGAAACGCAATACCGGCAAGCTCGGCAAATTCAGCTAGTTTTCTTTCCTCTTCAGCGCTTCGATTGCTAACCGCGCAAGCAAGCCGAACACTCATACGCATCAAAGAGCCAGTTTTAAGACGCGTCATCTCTATATACTCATTGAAGTTGATATGATTGGGATGTGTTTTGTGCCAATAAATATCCGCCGCCTGACCAAAATGTAGATTAATGAGCTCTTCGCTATAAATTTTATAGATACGCAGCTGCTGTTTTGTAGTAATAAGTTGATTTTTTTTGAGCAATAAAACTAAGGGCATAAAATGCATTGCGGCACCAACATTCACCGCTGTATCTATACCGTAGCGCAAATAACAAGTTGGGTGGCCCCTTCGCAACATTGAACCGTCTTCGATATCATCAAAAACTAATGTCCCGTTGTGTATGTTTTCAAGAAAATATGCATAAGGTAAATATTTTTTATAATTTAAACCAAAAGCCTGAAGCAACATAAGAAACAGTGTTGGCCGAATTCGCTTCCCCCCCCTAAAAAGAAGATCCCTAATAGGCTGATTGAGTCCCTGATCCGCGGACCTACTAAGCACCGCCAAATGTCTTTTCCCGAGGAAAAACTCGATATCTTTTTTTGACCAATGCGTTGGGTAATACTGACGCAATATTTTTTCAATGTCTTTTATCATAACTAATCAATGCCTTGATATATTAATATTAGTATAGTATAATTTAAGTGAAGAAAGGAGGGTCCTTTATGCAAAGATGGATTGAAGGACTCAGGCCATACACCTTGCGGGTCGTTAGCTCTCTGACTTCGCTCACCAAAATAGCTCATGTGGTAAGGGCGGATGGTCATCGCACTACCGCACGTCTAGCGCGGTGCCCGCGAGATGCCTTCCGCAAGCTGACTCGTGTCCTTGGTCCGCATATCTCTGGAATACGAGTTTACGCAAAAAACAAGAAGGACGATCTTCTACACGAAGTACCTCGGCCACAGAGGTGTCCTACCTTGATGGAGATCAAGGCATCTAAAGTGTACGCTAGGCAGCACTGGCTGCAGTGAACGCTAAAAACACTCTATACCCCCTTTCGCAAGAGAACGCGAAAGGGGGTTTTATAAGATCTTGGCATAATTATGATTTGATTATCAGGAGAAAAGGCGCACTGTCGCCCCTTTTGCTCTTATCTATCCACAGATGGTGGTAAAACTCTGACCCCTATTGCAGTTATAAAGAGTATCGCCACTGAAAACAGTATCACGGTGCTTGCGCCTATCCATAGCGCCAAAAATCCACCACCAATCATGGAGAACCCTATAGCTGCCTGTACAAAACTATTGTGCACTCCAATTTTCCCCGTAGCCCCGTTTGAGTAATGGGCTATCAGTATCTGTTGTAGTGTTACGAGAGAGGCTTCCAAGGCACCGAAAAGAGCTTGCAAGACATAGAGTGGAGCGTTGGGTATTAAATAAGCAAGCATCACCGATCCTTGTAAAACGAGCGTCCATGAAAGTATTTTCAAAGGGTTTCTCCCTTCACAGGCCCACCCTACAAGATAGGCCGATACTATTGATCCAAGCGACATGAGCCCAAAAAGCAATCCAAATGTTTCTAAACTATTACCCTGCCCTAAAATAATTTTCAACCACGCAGGCGTAAAAAGCCCCATGGCAAAATAAATAGCAAATTGAATATAAGTAATTTTTTTCATAGTTATATAAAAATGTGGGAGGAGGCGAAGGCCTCCTCCCTAGGAGGTCGGCAGCTCAGAAGCTGAACTCGCCCTTGCTTGCGCCGATGAGGAACGCGTCCCACTCGCCCTTGTCGAAGTAGAGCGTGCTCTTGCCGGCGTCGCGGGTGCTTCGTACGGCGGTGATCCCGTCCTTGTAGGCGACGGCCACGCAGTTGATGATGCCACCAGGCTTGGTCGCACTTGAAACCGCGAAGTCCTCGTCCTTGAACAGCTCTGGATACTCACGGTACTGCTTCATGATCAACTCCTTAAACTGGTTAGTGGAAGGTGCATACCTTCTGTCTAAAAATGACTATACACCAGATTAGAACTTGCGTCCAACACGTATGCGATTAAGCGTCAAGCTTAAAAATATATAAAATCATACTGGCAATGCCCCGACTTGACCCGTGCGACCTCGCTAATCTACGCTAAAACTAGATACCCTAAAAACCCTCTACAGAGTCTTCTCTCGTAGACGAATCAAGGAGTTTAGAGATGTGTACCTTCACAATTCGTGTTCTAGTAGTGATCTTCACCGTTCTCTTCGGTCTGGTCGGCTCCGCCCGCGCGATCGATATCTACACCGACGATATCGCGAGTGGCTGGGGCAACTGGTCATGGGCATCAGTCGTGTCAGTCACCAATGCTCGACATGGCGATACCGGCAAGGGCCTCTATGTCAGCTACACCGGCCAATGGAGCGGCCTCGACCTGCACTCCTACGGCCCCATCAACACACACGGGCATGACGCGCTGACATTTTGGATACGAGCACCAGTGCAAACCGGTGTTCGGCTTCAAGTACAGCTCCGACATGCCGGCTCTGTCCTCGGATGGGCGGACCTCAACAACTTCTTGAGCGGAGAAACCTTGCCAGTAGCACAGTGGGTCAAGGTCATCATACCGCTCACATCGCTCGGCGCGCACAACGTCAGCATCACCGACGTCATCATCATGAACAAAGACCCGTCCTATCCCGCCGTGCATATCGATGATGTCAAAATCGAGAATCTCGGCATCAACGCGCCCGGCACCATCTACCGCGAAGGTCCGGCTCCCGGCTTCCAAAACTGGTCGTGGACACAAACCGACCTTTTCTGGAAAAGTGGATGCGCGAGTGACCCGTTTTGTCTAATGGCGTCGTTCGCGCGATACCAGCCGTGGAGCGGCCTCTACCTGTACCATCCGTACGGCATTAGCACCGGCGGCACAAACCTCATCTCGTTTTCAGTCAAAGCAGATGACGGTTGGATGGGTCTACGAGACTTACAAGTGCAGCTGCGTGGTCAATGGATTCCTTGGGTAGCGACACAAAACTTGGGAACGCGTAACCTACGCGACTACCTCCCACCCTACACGCAAGTCGCCGCCAATCGTTGGTACGAAGTCAGCATCCCGCTTGCGGATCTCGGCGCGAGCAATGCCACGGTCGTGAGCTTTGTGGTCATGAATAGCAGTGCCACTTCAGGCCCACGCGTGTACTTCGACGATGTTCGGTTCACCAACGGCGCAATCTACTCTCCACCCGACATGAAGTTGCCGCTACCTGGTGGAAAGAACTGGTATCTCACGGTTGAGAGTGGTGGCAAAGAACATTGTGGTAGATCTGGAGACCCTTTTCATTACCCGAATGAAGCTTATTTCTCACTGGATTTTTCGGCCAACACCTCAGAAAATGGCGGTAACGCGGAAAACGATGTTCCCGTCCTTGCCGCAGCTAGCGGTCAAGTGATTGAGGTTGGGAAAATAGTTGACAGTGGGAACGGAAACTACGTAAGGATTGATCACGACTCACCATACAACGGTACTGGATATACCACCTACTATCTACATCTAGCCTCTTTTGCGACTGGCATCCACCCGGGCGCATATCTGTACCGAGGGCAAGTACTAGGCGTCATGGGAAGCTCCGGTAAATACAGTACCGGCATCCACCTCCACTTCCAGATCAAGTACAACGGCAGTAGCTCGCTTGACGCGACAGCGACCGATCCGCAGAGTCCGCATCGAAGGACTTGGGATTGAAGAGTTTCGTGTGGGATGTCTGAGTTATACACCACCGACAGGATTCTATCTCTCATCAAACTACTAGCACGGCGACGCGAGCGCGTTAGCCGATAAACACAAAGCGGAACCAACACTGGTTCCGCTCTTTTTCTTTTAACTTTCAAATTTACTGAAACCGTATACTTTCAACAATATAATCAAAAACTTCTTCGGAGTTAGAATATATTGGGTTCATATAGAATGTAAAAGTATTGTCCTTTATTGAAGGTATGACAAGCCAAAACTCTTTACGCTCACTATCTCCAACCATAGTTTTGCGTGTGTACTTATATCCTACCGTACCTAGGATAGGAATCTCTTTTTTGTTTTCGCTAATTATTGTATGACGCCTTAGATCATATAAATTACGACCATCAATAGATATATCAAATACAGCCACAATACCTGGGTAGTCTGTAGGCTCTAAAATAGTTGTGTCCGGCAATGTTCTCCAAAGCGACAATGTCTTGTCATAGTCTTTAAATTCTCCACCGGCGTGAGCATACCCGCCAATAGCACCTAAAGTTTCCCACCTTGGTGGGTACTGAAAGGTAAAAGGCGTTTTTAAGCCATCTTCTTTTGAATCATATGTAACCCATTTTGTATTTTTTATGTCGATGACAATTGGCTCTTGGCTAGGTGGAGGCGGCTGTACCGGCGGATTTGAGTCTACCGCAGGCACCTTATTTGTATACACATAAAAACCTCCCGCCACGACGACGAGAAGCGCTGCTATGCCCTGCCAGATGATTCTTTTCTGCATGGCAGAACTATGCCACAACAATACCTAAATAGCAATGATTCTTATTTTACCAACACTGGCACCTTTGCCTGCGAATCGGCGGCGATATATTTGGGCTTTGTGCCTAATTTGAAGTATTTTTCGTCTTGGTAAGAGCGTAAGGCAATGTGCGGGCGGAGGTCTTTTTTGTTGTGTGTGGTGCGTACTTCAAAACTGTCACTAGCCTGCTTGGTCTTGCCCGATTTGAGTAGATCTTCTACCGCTACCCTGTCAGCATCAATCGACAAATCAAAAATCTGCGGTTTTACGGCGTCTTCGGATTTTTTTTGCAGTAGTGTTTCGATGCTCATAGTGTTATTTTGTAGCCTTACCGCCCAGTCGGGCGATCATTTCCATATCATCTTCAGGCGCGACTTTGTTTTTGATTGTTTTACCACACATGCGGCAGTGATATACGATATTGTACTTACTACTTTTTTCTTCAACGCCCACGGGCTCCATCAATCCCTTGCATACGGCACTCCTATCACCCGGGTTAACATCTACATGTTTTGACCAGAGGCACTTGGGGCAGTGATTGGTATAGCCGTTACCTGCAACTCGCGTGCCGCACCGCTCACATACAAAATCTTCAATCTTGCGTTGAAATTTTGGAGCGGCCATTTATTTATATATTCTTTTAATAAGCGGATTGATGCGTGTGACAATCTCATAATTTGAAGTATCAGCAAGGTATGCGAGTGCGTCTGCGGTGATACCTTCCCCGATAACCGTAGCCTCATCACCCACCACAGCGCCCTTGATATCAGTCACATCAATGATAATCATATCCATCGAGATGCGGCCCAAAATCTTGGCCTGTTTGCCACGGACAATAAAATACCCAACACTCGAGAGCACTCGCGGATAGCCGTGCCAATAGCCCACAGGGCAAAT
>SICQ01000013.1 GCA_009691385.1 Candidatus Ryanbacteria bacterium | reverse complement strand
GTCAGCTCGCGCAAGTGACTGGTGAGCGTGATGCTGCGAAGCGTGCAGAGGTGGCGTCGGCGGGTCTCAACGAAAAGCTCAATGCCAGCATCGCGGAGCTTCAGCCACTCGCAAATCAGGCCGAGGTGTACCGTGACCGGTTCTGGAATTGGGTCGGTGGGCTTGCGGTGGCGTTCGCTCTCGCACTCATCGACATTGGGTGGCAGATGCGTGTGCGGCGCAAGCTCGATCGCAAGATCATCAGCCTCCAGAAGGATGTCGCTCGCGCTCGCATAGACGGCGTGATGGAGGTAGCAGCACCACGCTCGCAGAGTGCGTCAGCGCTTCGCCGCGCCAACGGCGCCGACACCACGGCGCACGCGCACTAGCCGGGCGCACAACCGAAGAGCTCGAGGGGAGTCATTCCCCTCGAGCTTATTTTTTTACTTAGTTTTTCGTATCTTCGAGAAACTGTTCAAGAGAGATTGTCTTCGTATCTTTCACTCCTCGCGTACGGATATTTATTTGATTTGCTGTCGCTTCTTTCTCACCGATGACAAAGATATAAGGCACCTTTCCAAGTTCCGCCTCTCTGATTTTTTTACCAATCGATTCGTTGCGCGTATCGAGCTCAAAGCGAATATTTTGCCCTTTGAGTTTACCCGCGACCTCATTTGTATACTCAATCACTTTGTCATTTATTGTCAGAATCTTTACCTGTACGGGGGCGAGCCAAAACGGAAACGCACCGCCATAGTGTTCGATGAGAATGCCTAAAAAGCGTTCGGTCGATCCTAAAATCGCACGGTGAATGACCACGGGGCGCTTTTTCTCGCCATCAGAATCGATATACTCAAGCTCAAAGCGTTCAGGTAAATTCATATCGAGCTGGATGGTCGAGAGCTGCCATGAGCGCCCAATGACATCTTTGAAAATAAAATCGAGCTTGGGGCCATAAAATGCTGCTTCACCCACGCCGATTTCATGCTGCCAACCACGCTTTGAGATGACCGAGGTAAGTACCTTTTCGCTTTCTTGCCAGACGGCAGGGTCGCCGATATATTGCTCTTTGTTTTCGGGGTCGTGTGTTGAGATGCGCACCCAGAAATCTTTAAACCCAAAGGTTGCATAGGTTTCTTCGATCATATCAAGCATCTCCTCTATGACTTCTTCAATCTGATCTTTGCGTGTAAATACATGACAATCGTCTTGGGTTAGCGATCGCACGCGTGTGAGACCTGAGAGCTCGCCTGATTTTTCATGGCGATAGTTAGTGGTGGTGCATGTCCAGCGCACGGGAAGTTCGCGGTACGAGTGTGGCGTGGTTTTGTAGAGCATCATAAAATGCGGGCAGTTCATGGGCTTGATGAAATAATCTGCCTCTTTTTCTAGGTGCATAGGAGGGTAGAGTGCGTCATACTTTTCTGCATGCCCCGATATTTTATAGAGTTCACCTTTGGTGATGTGCGGGATCCATATGGATTCGTAGCCGCGTTTTTCTTGAAGCTCGGTGATAAAGTTCTCGACGATTCGGCGGAGCATCGCACCTTTAGGATAGAAAAGTGGCAGGCCGGGGCCAACCTCATCGGTGATAGCAAACAGTCCCAATTCTTTGCCAAGTTTACGATGATCGCGTTTTTTTGCTTCCTCGAGCATCACACGATATTCAGAGAGTTCGGCGGGCGTATCGAATGCGAGCGCGTAGATGCGTTGAAGTTGAGGATTGTTTTCGTCGCCACGCCAGTATGCGCCCGCGATAGTTGTGAGGGTAAATGACGCTGGATCAATATCGCGCGTGTTGTCTGCATGGCCGCCTTTGCATAGATCAGTAAAATCACCGATGGTATAGGCGGTCAGTTCACGGCCTTCTTTTTCGTATTCATCGATAAGTTCAAGTTTATAGGATTGATGCGCAAAAAGTTTTCTTGCCTCGGCAGCCGTTACTTTTTCTCCCGTCATATCAAGCTCTTGCCCGATAAGATCGCGCATGGTTTGCTCAAGTTTTTCTAGGTCTTCTTCTTTAAGTTTGCCACCTAGATCAAAGTCATAGTAAAAACCATTCTCAATAGTAGGACCGATGCCAAGCTTTGCGTCAGGATATTTTTTGAGCACCGCGGATGCTAAAAGATGCGCCAGCGTATGGCGTCTTTCTTCGATAGTATTTTTTGATTTTTTCATAAGTTATATGATGATTGGTTCAACTTTGTTGCAAATCATGCTTGGTGTACCATTGCGCTCATTGATCTTGCCCTGTATCGCAAAAAGTCCTTCAGGTATGAGCATGTGGCCGTAGATCTTGAGGTCGGATGGAAACATCACTCCCTCAATCTCACCTGAATCGTCTTGTAATTTCAAGAATACCATAGGATCGCCCTTTTTGGTAAGGATGCGCTTGACCTCGGCGAGCATGCAGTACACGGTCACCGAACGGCCTGGCATTTTTTCTTTGAGCTCGCGAATGGTTTTTGATTTTGCCTGTAGGTGTTTTATTTTCTCAAGCGGATGACCTGATACATACAGACCTAACAGTTCTTTCTCCCATTTGAGTTTTATATCTTGTGCGGCTGGCTCTACGGCTTCGAGTTTGAGCTGGGGTAGTGATTTGGTGTCGCTGATCAGACCAAAAAGAGAAGTCTGGTCGCTATGGGCATCATGGTGCGCTTCGCGCGCGTAGCCCAAGATGCGATCCATATTCATGAGTATTTGATTGCGCTCACCAAAGATGTCGAGTGCGCCGGATTTGGCGAGCGCTTCGATAGATTTTTTATTGAGGTCGCGTGTTTTGGCGCGCTCCAAGAAATTAGCAAGCGAGCTATATGGTCCGTGCGCATCGCGTTCTTCCACGATGAGCGCGACGATGTTGTGGCCTACATTTTTGACGGCACCAAGACCAAAACGGATATCGCTATCTTTTGTCACCGAAAAGCGCGCACGCGATTCGTTGATATTAGGCGGCAAGATTTTTATTTTTTCTTGTGCCGCTATTCCTACCAAAAAAGAAATGCGGTCGATATTTTTTTCATCAGAGTTAAGGAGTGACGCCATAAACTCTACTGGATAGTGAGTTTTGAGATACGCGGTTTGGTACGCGATAGTGGCGTAGCCAACGGCGTGTGAGCGATTAAATCCGTAGCGCGCAAAGGGCTCGACGAGCTTCCAAAACTCTTCACCGAGGCGGCGTGAACCTATCGTGCGTTCAGCTCCATCGACGAATTTATTTTCTTGCTCGCCCAAAAGCTTTTTGATTTTTTTGCCGACTGCCTTACGAAGCGTGTCTGCCTCTGGTAGCGAGAAGCCCGCCAAAGCTTGTGCCGCCTGCATAAGCTGCTCTTGGTAGACCATGATGCCATAGGTGGGCGCTAAAATAGGTTCGAGTTTAGGGTGGAGATATTTTACCGCCTCCTCACCGTGTTTGCGTTTGATAAATGATGGGATGAGCTCCATGGGACCCGGCCGGTAGAGTGCCACCATGGCCACGATATCTTCGATGGTGGTTGGTTTGAGTTCTTTGAGAAAGCGCGTCATGCCTGCGCCTTCAAGCTGAAAGACGCCAACCGTTTTGCCTTCGGCAAGTGTTTTGAAAACCTTCGGGTCATCGAGCGGAATCGTATCGATATTAATATCTTTGTCATAAATTCTTTTGACGCGCCGCAATGTTTCTTCAATGATCGAAAGGTTTGAAAGGCCCAAAAAGTCTACTTTCAAAATACCAAGATCTTCGATGGCATGCATTTCAAATTGCGTGACGATGGATGATTTTTGGTCTTCTTTGCCTGTCGCATATTGAAGGGGAATTGAATTGGTGAGCGGATGTTTGGTGATAACTACCGCGCACGCGTGAGTGGATGCGTGGCGTACTACGCCTTCGAGCTTTATTGCTGCGTTGAGCAATTTTTTGCCATCATCGGTACGGTTATACAGATCCGCAAGCTCGGGTACCATTTCGATGCATTCTTTGAGATATCCGTCTTTGTGGCCTTGGTTAGGATTAAACGGAATCATCTTGGCGACACGGTCGCAGTAGTCATAGGGGAATCCGAGTGCGCGGCCGGTATCGCGGACAGCCGCGCGCGCGGCCATCGTACCAAAGGTGATGATTTGCGCCACATGATCACGGCCGTATTTGCCCGCGACATATTCGAGCACTTCGTCACGACGGGTATCGGCAAAGTCCACATCGATATCAGGTGGGCTGATGCGTTCGGGGTTCATAAAGCGTTCAAACAGCAAGTTGTATCCGATGGGGTCGACATTGGTGATGCCGAGTACATAGGCGACAAGTGATCCCGCAGCTGATCCACGCCCTGGGCCCACGACGATATTTTTTGATTTTGCCCAGTTGATAAAATCTTGCACGATCAAAAAGTATTCGGTAAATCCAGATTTTTCGATGACGGCAAGTTCGTACGCAAGGCGTTCGCGCGCGACATCAGCGTTGTCAGGATAGCGCGCAGGCAAGCGTTCGTTGCACAATTTTTCAAGATACGAGTTCGCAGTCTCGCCCGCAGGCAAGTCGTAGTGTGGCAGTTGTAAAACACCGAGCGGTATATCGATATTTACGCGATCAGCGATACGCACGGTGTTTTCTATGGCTTCAGGTAAGTCTTTGAAAAGTTCGGCCATTTCTTCAGACGAGCGAAATGAAAAATCATCACGCTTCATCGTCAGGCGATCATCATCATCAAGGCGCGTGTTTGTCTGTACCGCGAGCAAGACATCTTGGGCGGCGGCATCATCGGCATTGGTGTAGTGGATATCTTGCGTGGCGACCAGAGGGATATCAAGTTTGCGCGCGAGCGCTATGAGTTGCCCCTGGAGTTTGTCGTGGTTGGGGATTGCTGGATGATGCGAGATCTCAATAAAAAAGTTTTCTTTGCCAAAGATATCGACATATTCACGCGCGAGGTCTTCGGCGCGCTCAGATTCGCTTGCCAAAAGTGCGCGCGGGATTTCACCCGTCATGCAGCCCGAGAGTGCGATGATACCCTCGTGATGTTTACGCAGCAAATGTTTGTCGATGCGCGGTTTGTAGTAAAAACCTTCGAGTGCTGCGATACTCGCGAGCTCTATCATGTTGCGCCAGCCCGTAGCGTTGGTGGCAAGTAAGGTAAGGTGATAGCGCTTGTCATCAATGCCCGATACTTTTTCATGAAGGTCGCGCCGCGCGATGTATGCTTCCATACCGAGGATTGGTTTGATGCCAGCTTTTTTAGCTTTTTGATAAAACTCGATAGCGCCGTAAAGATTTCCATGATCGGTAAGTGCGAGTGCTGGCATTTGGCAGGCAACGGCTTTAGCAACGAGCTGATCGATTTTTGAGA
Organism: Candidatus Ryanbacteria bacterium; assembly: GCA_009691385.1. Classification (GTDB taxonomy): domain Bacteria; phylum Patescibacteriota; class Minisyncoccia; order Ryanbacterales; family GWA2-47-10b; genus SICQ01. The sequence goes on along the minus strand of SICQ01000013.1, from coordinate 11,731 downwards.
GCCCATCGAGAAGTGAGTAGTGAGAATGTGTGTGGAGATGGACGAACTTCATAGTGAAATTGTATCGTAAAAGGATATGGCACGAAACGCTAGACAGCCAAGGCAAGGTGTGCCGAAATACATCGTTGGTATCGATGAAGTAGGGCGGGGGCCGCTCGCAGGTCCCTTGACCGTGGGCTTGGTACGCATGCCCGCTAAAATGCCAGTCGCATTTTTCTCGGGTATTCGTGATTCCAAAAAACTGACACCAAAGATGCGCAATGAGTGGTTTCGAGACATCAAGGCGCACAAAACGCTCGCGTATGCAGTTATTTCAATATCAGCGCGTGATATTGATAAGCACGGCATCTCACGCGCGGCGCGCGTAGCAATTGAACGGGGACTCGTAAAGCTCGCAGTATCTCCCGCGTCTTCATATATAATGCTCGACGCCGGGCTCCGCGCGCCGCGTGAATTTCAGCAAATCAGCATCATAAAAGGGGATGAAAAGATCCCAGTCATTGCCGCCGCGTCCATCATGGCCAAAGTGACGCGCGATCGCGCCATGGTACGCATGCATGCCAAGTATCCAGAGTACGATTTTGCCTCTCACAAGGGGTATGGTACGGCCGCCCACGCCCGCGCCATCAAGCGTTTCGGGCTTGCGAAAATCCATCGGGTTTCATTTTGTTCAAGATTTATATGATTCTTGCGCGCTTGGGGCAAGTATGGTAGAGTAGCTCTCATGACAGTACGGATGCGGCATACCCGCTCACATACCGGCAATCGCCGATCGCACCATGCGATCAAGACGCAAAATCTCGCAAAATGCGAGAAATGTGCCTATTCAATTCGCCCACACACCGTTTGTATTAACTGTGGCACCTACCAAGGGCGGCAGGTAGTCGATGTGTTGGGTAAGCTCAATAAAAAAGAGCGCAAGCAAAAAGAAAAAGAACTCAGTGCGCAAGAAGAAGCGGCGCACACCGAGAAATAAAAAAGCAAAACACTTCTTCGTTCTTTTACACATCACATCATTTAACACTTTATGGCATCGAGGCATCTCGCGCGGTCCATTGCAATGCAATCCCTCTACGAATGGGATTTTAACGGCGCGCCTCAAATAGTCGCCCAAGATATTATCGCACGCAATCTCGAGGAATTTGGTCCCGGGCTTGAAGATGCGGGCTTTGTCCGCGCGCTTGTCATGGGTGTTGCCGAAAAACGCGAACAGCTTGATGCGATTATCGAGCGCGCGGCACCCGAATGGCCTCTCTCGCAGATAGCCGTCGTCGATCGCAATGTGTTACGGATCGGGCTTTGGGAGCTTCTCTTTGGCAACTACAAGGAGGTGCCCCCAAAGGTAGCGATCAACGAATCAATCGAGCTCGCCAAAACATTTGGCGGGGAAAATTCTGGCAAATTCGTCAATGGCGTTTTGGGCACGGTATACCGTGAGCTCGGCGAGCCGGGCAAAGACGAAACATCAAAAAAATATAGCCCCGAAGAGCTTGAAAAATTACCACTCGAACGGCGTGCGGGAGCTGTCGTGATGCGTGGCGACCATATCGTCCTTGTGCACGATGTATTCGGCTATTGGACCCTACCCAAAGGGCGTCTGCAGGCGGACGAAGAAGATATCGAAGGTGCTAAGCGTGCGGTGATGACCGAGATTGGCATTGATAATCTCGAACTATCGCGCCAACTTTGCGAAAACCAGTATGTGGCGCATGACCCCGAGGCCGGACCCGTGCGAAGGCGTGTAGTGTATTTTCTTGGTTCTACCACACAAAAAGACTTACATCTCAAAGCATCGGGCGGACTCGTGGAAGTAAAATGGTTTCGAAAAGCAGATTTACCAGCACTAAAAATGTACGACGACATTCGCAAAATATTCGAAAATATATGACAGACCCTGTAGCATTTGAATCGACTCTCGGTATCTCATTTAATAACAAAGATCTCTTAACACAGGCGCTTACCCATCGTTCGTATCTCAACGAAAACCCTGATTTTCGCCTTGGTCACAACGAGCGGCTTGAATATTTGGGCGATGCTGTTTTGGAGCTTGTAGTCACCGCAGATTTATTTGCGCATTTTCCTGACAAGCCAGAGGGCGAATTGACCTCCATTCGCGCCGCACTGGTAAACGCGGAAATTCTGGCAGGTATCGCTGCTGATATCAAGATGGGCGATTATTTGCTATTGTCACGCGGCGAGAAAAAAGATACCGGTCGCGCGCGTCATTATATCTTGGCAAATGCCTTTGAGGCATTTGTAGGTGCGTTGTATCTCGATCAAGGATACGATGCGTGCGATGATTTTATTAAAAAATATCTTCTCAATCATACAGGCGAAGTAGTGGAAAAGCGTCTTTGGAAAGATCCAAAAAGTTCATTTCAAGAAGCGGCGCAAGACCGCGTGGGTATCACGCCAAGCTACAAAGTATTGCGTGAAGCAGGCCCTGATCATCAAAAGAAATTTTTTGTCGGCATATTTCTTGGTAGTACTTTGGTTGCCGAAGGTAGCGGTCCATCAAAGCAAGATGCTGAAGTAGAGGCGGCCGAAAACGCACTTCGCGAAAAAGGCTGGAGTTAGTATGTATTTCAAGAGTCTTACACTCTCGGGTTTTAAGTCATTCGGCAAATCAACGGTTTTTGAATTTCCCTCGCGTATTACATCAGTCGTAGGGCCCAATGGTTCTGGCAAATCCAATGTAGTAGAGGCAATCCGCTGGGTATTGGGTGAGCAATCAATCAAATCACTGCGAGGCAAAAAGGGCGAAGATCTTATTTTTAACGGATCTGATAAAACAGCGCGCCTTGGCAAAGCTGAGGTAAAGCTTATTTTTGATAATTCAAAAAAACAATTTCCGTACGAGTTTGACGAGGTTATTATCTCGCGTCGTGTCATTCGTGATGGCACCAATGAATACTTGCTCAACGGCTCGCAGGTGCGCCTCAAAGATATTTTTCAGCTACTCTCGACCGTTGGTTTCGGCTCAACGCAGCACCACATCATCTCGCAGGGCGAGGTAGATAGAATCTTGTGGGCCTCACCGCGTGATCGCCAAGAGATGATCGAAGAGGCATTGGGTCTTAAAGAATATCATTTGAAAAAACGCGATGCTGAGCGTAAGCTCGGTGAGACGGAAAACAATTTGCGCCAGATTGACGCGCAGGTTCGCGAGCTCAAACCCCATCTCAAGTATTTGGGCACGCAGGCAGAAAAGATGAAAGCTGTAGAAGAATATCGTATTGATTTACAAGAAAAAGCGCGCATGTACGCAGCGCGTGAGCGAGCAGCTCTCGCCGAGGTGACGAATGATACTGCGATAGAGCGAGATCCTTTGGAAGACGAGTCGCGTCAAAAATCAATGCATATCAAAGAGCTTGCTGCGGAAATAGTACGCGCAGAAAAATCATTTTCAGGGTTGCAGATCAAAGATGCAGTCAAAGAAAAACTTACTGAGCTTGATGAGAGGCGACGCACACTTGAGCGTGAGTTAGGACGTATCGAAGGGTTACTCGCGGCTGGCGCTGGGTCAAAAGATTCGGAGGTATCAGTAAAGATGATCACCGGTGAGCTGCGTGATACGCTTTCTTTTGTCAGAGAAATTGCCGAGAAAGATAGTTTTGAGACGCTTAAATCGGGACTCAACGAAATTAAAGTGCGTCTTGAAAAACTCTTAAAACTTTCAGTTGGCGATCGTGATTCTGCAGGAGATCTCTCGCTTGAAAAAAAGAAGCAGGAGATGACCACCGAACTTCGTGAAATTGAACGCATCGTCGTAGATTTGCGCGCACAGCGCGAAGAGACAGGCGCGGTGCGCGAAGATACGCTGCGCGAGCTCCGAGAGCGCGAGCATGAGATTCGTACCGAAGAGCGCGAGCTTGAAAATATCCGAGTTCAACTTCGTACGCTTGATTTTGAAGGTGAGAAATATAAAGTGCGCCATATCGAGCTTGCCAATTTTATGCGTGATCTTAAGATCGAAGAAGACTCGCTACCCAAGGCTGAACCATTTGAAGGAGATGCTGATCGTGCCCAACTCATGCGTCAGATCGAACGCCTACGCATACGGCTTGAAGAAGCTGGAGGTATCGATGTCTCAGTAGTAAAAGAGTATGAAGATACCAAATCGCGCGATGAGTTTTTGAGTAGAGAATTGCACGACATCAACGATGCCGCAGGACAACTTCGCTCGCTCATGCGCGAGCTTGATCAGAAGCTTCACGAGAGATTTTCAGAAGGGCTTAAAAGTATCAACGAAGAATTTTTGGGGCTTTTCCGAAGTGTGTTCGGCGGAGGCAAGGCGAAGCTTGTCTATGTCGCCCCGTCAGTAAGCGAAGCGGGCGATGTGATCGAGGGTGGTATTGAGATAGAGCTTGATATCCCGCGCAAGCGTCTGCGTAGTCTTGATATGCTTTCAGGCGGCGAGCGAGCGCTGACGTCAGTAGCACTTTTATTTGCGATGTCTGCGGTCAATCCGCCGCCATTTTTGGTGCTCGATGAGACCGATGCCGCACTCGACGAGGCGAACTCACAGCGCTATGGTGATCTTCTCGAACAGCTTGCCAAAAAGACTCAGCTGATCATCGTCACGCACAACCGCCACACCATGCAACGCGCGGGTATTTTATACGGCGTGACCATGAGCGGTGATGGTATTTCTCGTGTTATCTCGCTCAAGCTCGAGGAGGCCAAAGAGTTCGCCAAAGAGGGTTGACGCAAAGAGCGCTTTCGGGTAGAATTGCACCATGCTTAAAATCAGATTACAGCGAGTTGGCCGCAAAAATGACCCGTCATTCCGGGTTGTTCTGATTGAGTCTTTTCGTGCTCCCAAGTCTGGCGCGGTACAGGAAATCCTTGGCAACTATGACGCTCGCCAAAAGCGCATTGTGCTCAAGCGTGATCGCATCGACTATTGGCACTCAAAGGGTGCACAGATCACGCAAACCGTCTCGAGTTTGATGAAGCGTGTAGCAAAATAATATTTGTACACAAATAAAAAAAGAGTCTTGCCCAAGGCTCCTTTTTTTGTTATACTCAAGCTAGTTCAAAAAGGTCGCCATAACTGAACGGATACATACTATGCCAGAAAACGCAGACAAACACTTTCTCGAGTTCGTCGTGAAGGCGCTTGTGGATAATCCTGATGATGTGAAAGTTGATCGCAAGGTTGACGAGATGGGCGTGTTACTCACACTCAAAGTCAACCCGGCCAATATGGGCCAGGTCATCGGTCGCAACGGGAATACCGCCAAAGCTCTTCGCACGCTTCTTCGTGTGGTTGGCATGAAGCACAATGCTCGCGTCACCCTCAAGATCGAAGAGCCGGAAGGCAGCGAACGCCGCCCACCGCAAGAACGAAAAGTAATGGACGATTTGAGCGACTTGAACCTCTAATCGTTGATATAAAATAAAAAGACCCCTCAACCATTTTGCGCGAGGGGTCTTTTTATTTCAGTGCTATACTAAAAATAATATATTATATGCGATTTACTATTCTCACACTTTTCCCCAAAGCATTTGATTCGTATCTCGGCGAGTCGATGATGGCGCGCGCGCAAAAAAATAAACTCATCCATATTGATATTATCGATATTCGTGATTTTACGGATGATAAACATCATACCGCAGATAGTAAGCCATACGGTGGCGGTCCGGGTATGGTGATGCGAGCAGAACCAATACTCAAAGCATTCACCGCTATCAAAAAAAAGAGTAAAAAAATACGCGTTATTATTACATCAGCTGCTGGCAAGCCATTCACTAACACATTGGCGCGCGCGTATACCAAAAAATATGATCATCTGGTTATGATTGCGGGACACTATGAGGGCATTGATGAACGCATTAAAAAAGCATTGAAAGCCGAAGAGATTTCAATAGGTGACTATATTTTGACCGGTGGTGAGTTGCCCGCACTCGTCATGATTGATGCGATTTCCCGCCAAATCAAAGGCGTTTTAGGACGAGTCGAATCACTCGAAGAGTCGCGTCTTGGCGCGGGAGTTCCCGCCTACACGCGTCCAGAAGTTCTCACATATAAAGGCAGAAAATATAAAGTACCAAAAGAGCTCGTATCAGGCAATCATGCTACGATAGAAGCGTGGAAAAGGAAACATCAAAAAAAGATATAGCTTTTTACTGGGGAGCGGCAACCTCTAGCCATCAAGTCGAGGGTAACAATCGCAACGATTGGTCAGATTTTGAGCGTGAGCATCATCTTATGCCATCAGGTCTTGCCTCCGATCACTATCATAGGTTTCGTGACGATTTTGAAATCGCAAAACATTTGGGTCACAACGCGCATCGGTTCTCGATCGAGTGGTCGCGCGTTGAACCCCGCGAAGGTGAGTGGGATGAAAAAGAAATCCAGCATTATCGCGATGTAGTCGCAGCCCTTCGCGAACGCGGACTCGAGCCGTTTGTGACATTATGGCATTGGACGGTGCCGCTTTGGTTTCGCGATCAGGGTGGTTGGACAAGCAATAAGGCGCCCGCGCAGTTTGCACGCTTCGCCGAACGCATGGCAGAGGCATTGCCTGATGTAAAATTTTGGATCACACTCAACGAACCCAATGTATATACGACGCATGGGTATCTGCGTGGCAACTGGCCACCGGGCAAAAAGTGGGCATTTATGCAATATCGTAGAGCGAACCACATGCTTGCCTCCGCACATAAAAAAGCATACACGCTCATTAGACAAAAAAATAAAAATGCGGAGGTGGGTATCACACAAAATATTATTTGGTTCTCACGCAGGAGCGGCCTGCTCAAAGATTTTTTCTTTAATCATTATTTTGTACGCCTCGTACGCGGGCATCAAGATTTTGTAGGTATCAATTATTATTTTTCCGACCGAAAGACAAAGCAGTATTCAGATATGGGTTGGCCTATCGATCCTGAAGGGTTTCATCAGGCGTTGCACGCCATGGCTCGGTACAAAAAGCCATTGTATGTTTTTGAAAATGGTATCGCGGATGCCAAAGATGACAGGCGTGCCCAGTTTATCCATAGCCACATCGGTATCCTTCAACGCGTGATGCACGAGGGAGGTGACATTCGTGGGTACTTCTATTGGTCACTGTTGGATAACTTTGAATGGGACAAGGGCTTTGGCCCTCGGTTCGGTCTCGTCGAGATCAACTATGAGACCCAAGAACGGCATATACGGAAAAGCGCTTGGGAATACAAGCGTATCATCGAGAGTGCCCTCCGGTCATAGGTCAAAAACCCCTTGTTTTTCAACACGTTTTTGACCATATGAGGGGTTGACACGCCCTATGGGGTCGCCTATAATGTAACGAATCGCTATATTTTGAAAAGGTAAGTAGTTCCGCGGTTGTTTTTGACTCCATCGAAAATAGTCGCGGATTTATTTTTTGCCAGCCTCGCCGTAGGGCGTGTGAGGCAGAGTAAGTCTAGGCGGGAAAGGACATTGAAAATTAAGGACATATATATTTTCCCAAAAATATATATGGAATATCAAAAATCCGTCGAAGGTACTCGTCATTAGAGACGCTCTGCCTTCGGCAGAGCGAGTCTAGTGATATTTCTTTAAGAGCCTGATGTTGACGCGACTGAGTTCGTGGCAACATCAGATCACTACTTAATAGATTTTCTATTGAGAGTTTGATCCTGGCTCAGGATGAACGCTGGCGGCGTGGATAAGGCATGCAAGTCGAACGGAACTTATTTAGTTTGAGATGCGATTACATCAAGTCAAAGATTTTGTAAGTTTAGTGGCAGACGAGGTAGGAACACGTAGGTACTTACCCGAAAGTCGGGCATAACGAGCCGAAAGGTTCGCTAATTCCCGATATTGTGGAAACACGAAAGGAGCAATCCGCTTTCGGAAAGGCCTGCGGGCTATCAGCTTGTTGGTAGGGTAACGGCCTACCAAGGCTATGACGGCTAGGGGGCGTGTGAGCGCGTTCCCCACCGACGGAACTGAGACACGGTCCGTACACCTACGGGTGGCAGCAGTCGAGAATCTTCCACAATGGGCGAAAGCCTGATGGAGCGACGCCGCGTGTGGGAAGAAGCCCTTCGGGGCGTAAACCACTTTTAGCAGGGAGGAAAAAAATGACAGTACCTGCAGAATAAGGGCCTGCAAATCTCGTGCCAGCAGCCGCGGTAATACGAGAGGCCCGAGCGTTATCCGGAGTTACTGGGCGTAAAGGGTGCGTAGGAGGTGGTGTTAGTCGATGTTTAAATCTTTGGGCCCAACCCAAAGCCTGGCATCGAAACGGCACAACTTGAGGGCGCGAGAGGTAGATGGAACTCATGGTGGAGGGGTGAAATCCGTTGATATCATGGGGAACACCAAAGGCGAAGGCAATCTACTGGCGCGTACCTGACTCTGAGGCACGAAAGCGTGGGGATCAAAAAGGATTAGATACCCTTGTAGTCCACGCCCTAAACGATGATGACTAGCTATTGGAAGTATCGACCCTTTCAGTGGCGAAGCTAACGCGTTAAGTCATCCGCCTGGGAAGTACGAGCGCAAGCTTAAAACTCAAAGGAATAGACGGGGACTCGCACAAGCGGTGGAGCATGTGGTTTAATTCGATGTTAAACGAAAAACCTCACCAGGCCTTGACATGTCTACGATATCCTTCCGAAAGGTTGGAGTTCTCACAAGGACGGAGACACAGGTGCTGCATGGTTGTCGTCAGTTCGTGGCTTGAGCTGTTCCCTTAAGTGGGGTAACGAACGCAACCCCCGTCGTCTGTTATACGTGTCAGACGAGACTGCCCCGCACCATTGCGCAGAATATTTTTATTATGCGTAGCGGTGCGGGGAGGAAGGCGGGGATGACGCCAAATCAGCATGGCCCTTTGATGGCCTGGGCTACACACGTGCTACAATGGCTGGTACAGAGGGTCGCGAACCGGTAACGGGGAGCCAATCCCAAAAAGCCAGCCCCAGTTCAGATTGAGGTCTGCAACTCGACCTCATGAAGTTGGAATCGCTAGTAATCGCAGGTCAGCTATACTGCGGTGAATACGTTCTCGAGTCTTGTACTCACCGCCCGTCAAGTCAAGGGAGCCGGGAATGGCCAAAATTTCAGTTTATCTGGGATCACGCCAAGTTCGGTGACAAGGATTAAGTCGTAACAAGGCACGCGTAGCGGAAGCTGTGCGTGGATTTTCTCCTAGTAAGGATTACCACGAGGAGTCGTGGGATCTCGCGCAAGCGAGATATACTTACGAGGTCGGTTTTACATTAAGTGTAAAAAAAGCTATTAGTCGTGGAGGCTTCAAATCACGACTCGGATGCCTATACAATCGGTATAGGACACGTAAGATCTTCGGCGGATTTTTGAGTTTCCATATATTTATATTATTAGGTATACTATGCTTATGGATGAAAAGATTGAAGGTCATTGCATGAAATGCAAGACCAAGAGGGAGATGAAGGATGTTGAAGTCGTAGAGATGCGCCCAGGCACGAAAGCTGCCAAGGGTAAGTGCACCGTCTGCGGTTGCGGCATGTACAAGATTCTTCCAAAAAACAAAGCAGCATAACACTGCACAAAAAACCCTCGCGTTGCGAGGGTTTTTTGTTTTGAGTATTGACCAATATCGATGTTTATGATACGGATATAGCGGTTCCTTATATTTCCCCAGACCCAGAATGTAAGTCCGAGATCCTCCGGGAATCTCTAGTAGCGGCAATATCCCGCATGGTGCGGGTGAGCAGGGGTTTGGTAATAACCCCATAGAGAGAAGGAGGCAGTCATGTTCCATCGCAGCAGTTGTTTGATGGGGGCCATCATGATGATGACCGTGGGCTTCGTGCTCACACAGACGGGCAAGGACGCCAACGCTTTTGAGGTACCCTCGGTCTTCGAGACGTACTTCGTGCAAGAGTTGCCGGTGCTTTCGCGTACCGGGGAGGCGCGCCTTGCGTCTCAGGAGGCCACATCAACGCCGCCCGCGATCAAGATCATTTCGATCAAGGGTGGCAAGGTAGCGATCGGCGGGAGCAGAGGTACTCTGCCGGTCGTTCACAACCGCAAGGTGGTCGTCGGCGTTGCCGAGGATCGTCGTGGCCGTCGGGTCCACTTCAAGGTGGTGCGCGGTGATCGCGTACCATCCGCTGAGCGTGCGACCGCGACCTTTCCCTTTGAAATGTCGGCGTGCTTTACCGACGCAGATGGAAACTCCATGTTTCAACTCGCCGTAGGAGAGCCGGTCGGGGACACGATCCCCGAGTGTGGGCCTCCTCACGAGGAAGGAGCAGTGGAGGGTCTATCAGCCGAGTCCGACACCTTGCCGACAGCGCGCGAGCAGGCGCATCGGATGAAGGCTACCATCAACACGATGGGGGCTCTCGCAAGGCTCGAGTTCACGCACGACTTCGCCGAAGAGTTTCGTGCGTTGACCGAGGCGCGGCAGGCTTTGCGTAAGATGCACAGGTCCGGCGAAGAGAGGATCACGGCATCCGATTCCGTGATCATTCTCGGCGAAGATGGTCAGCCGGTAATCAACGGCACCACGATCGCCGAGGCGAATTTGGCCTTTGCGATGAGTTCGGCGGGATCGTCCGATCTTGCCAAGCCCATGGTTACCTGGATGCGTGGTCGGCGACATATAGTCGAGATGCATGCATCCTACATTCACAACACCGCACTGCTCGCGGAACACTCCGCTACCTATACGGCGCGCTACGAAGAATCGCCCGCGCCGTTCGGAAAGTTCTACGATATCCGATCGAACTGCAACCACGGGCGGTGTCCGTGGGAGATGACCTTCCGGTATCTGCTCTTTTCAGCACCACGGTCGTCGACGCATGTTCACCACTGGTTCTGCACGACCTACTATAATCCACTCTCAAACTGGGGATCTCACAATTGCCACGACGATACGGTGGCGGTCACGAGATCGGTGCGGCTCGATACGCACTGGCCAGATGCATGGGGTACGCCCTGCAACGATCCCTACCTTCGGCGCTACGCGCCTCCGTGGTACGAATGACCAATAACTGAGCCCGCCAAGGGCTCCACAGACGGGGCTTCCGATAATGTCGGAAGCCCCTTTTTCATTGCTAAAAATAGATAAGTGTGGTATGGATATATACGAAAGGAAGGAAAGCTCTTTATGAAAAGATATTTGATCATGGCGGTCATCATGTTTCCGGTCGCGGTTCTTCTTGTGAATGGCTTCGAGAAGATAATCTCGAATACAAACCCACTCGTGGCAGGCGAGAAACCACCGCCCGAGTTCACGCAACTCATCGTGAGCGAAGGGCTGGCGGGGACTCAGCTTCATGGTACCTACCGCAAGGAAGGTCACGAAGTACGATTTTTCACCATTCGTGGGCCCACTCTCTCGGTGCTCGAACGGAGTGCCAACATCCCCAAGTTCGAGATGAGCATGTGCTTCGTCAACGAGCAAGGATACCCACTCTTCACTGTCGCAGGTGGCGACGGAGTCCCGATCCCCGAATGCAACAAGGCGGGTGGGGAGTTTGACTCTGATAAGACAACAGAGCAAGAAGCTGAGCTCGCCCGCGAGGCGATGCAGGCGATTGCTCGGCTTTCATTCCGGCACGAGTACGAGCCCGAAAAGTACATCCTCGTAGGCTCGCTCGCGATCGCCAACACACTCGATCACGTGCTCGCTGACGGCATCCAGCTGCCGTAGGCAGATCACAACCACAAAGGTCCCTCACACAGTGAGGGACCTTTTTTCTTTGTATCAAACCTTTCTGTGGGTGTGGGAGGGATCGAACC
>SICQ01000012.1 GCA_009691385.1 Candidatus Ryanbacteria bacterium | reverse complement strand
GGCAATCTTTAATACCATTCTCTCGACTATTGGGTTTGGTATTAATAATGCGAGTTGGTATGAAAGATTAGAGTGTGCCTCAGAAGGAAGTGGCCCTAAGTGCAATGTTGCTTTGGGACCGCCGGTGGTGGTAAGGCCGCCGGGGCCGGCCGGCCCACCACCCGCTGGCAGTGGGCCCCCTCCGCCCGCTGAAGGCCTTTCGCACGAAGAAGCACGCAAAATGTTGCGAGACGCAAATATTGGCGTCGTCTCGACAGGAGACTGCGAAGAAAATAGAGCTGGATGCACCTACCTCGGAGGATTGTCGGAGGCGGCAATCAACCGAATCATTCAAGTTGATATCGGATGCAGTGGCTGTGTTACAATTACTGGAGGAACGGAACCGGGCCACGACTCTCATGGCGCCGATCATCCAGGCACGCTAGATATTGATTACAATGATGATGCTATACCCTCCCTACGAGGCAACGGCCTGCTTATAGACGCGGATTTTGGACGAGGAGCAACCTGCGAACGAAGAATTGGCGGTGTTGCCCGAAAAGTCAATTGTAATAGCTCGCCGCCGCCAGATCATATCCATGTCGAATTTTAAACTACTCACACCTCTCATAGTATTTTTGACACCGCTTTTTGCGAGCGCGGAAAAGCTTACATTGGATTACAAAGCCCTTCTTGACCTTAAATGCGACACTATACCGGCATGCCTTGAACTTCTCTTTAGCGCGGCGGTTACCATCGCCTTCCCTATTGCTGTCATTTTTATCCTCTGGTCGGGATTTTTGTTTGTCTCGGCGGGTGGTAACCCTGAGAAGATAAAAACTGCCCGCACAACGCTCCTTTGGGCGATTATAGGTCTTACGGTCATCATCGGAGCTTGGACGCTTTCAGTCGCCTTCAAGGACTCATTCTTGGAACTCTAGATATGGTCTCTTTCCACAAGCGGTTTGGCAAAAAACTACTCTCGGTTATACTAATGGTAGCGGCTCTCTGTATCATGGCGGGCACGGCATCTGCAGCGCTCGATAATATCTCAAAGTCCCCTACCAAGTCTCAAGACTTCGCAGGAATCTTGAAAGGAATCGCCGATTTTGTAACCACATTTGGCATTCCTGTCGCAGCATTCTTCATAGTACTGAGCGGTCTTATGTTTGTTGCCGCCAGAGGCAACGCGCAAAAACTCGAAGAAGCGCGCGCGATGCTTTTATGGGTTTTGGTAGGTACAGCTATTATCGTGGGCGCAGGACCCATCGCCTCTATGGTCATTGACTTTGCGAGTGATCTCTAATGAGACCTTACAAAGATCGTCGTCCGTTATTATCCATTATTCACAACAATAGTTACTTTATGAGTAAAAAAATCTTTACACACGCCGCTGTCTTGGCAATTGCTCTTATGCCCATGATAGCCGCGGCACAAGCATCAGGTGGTGATATCGAAGGATTTATCACTGGCACTCTTGGAGGTATCGTGGGTGCGCTTATCAACTTCCTTCTCGCGGTTGCTACCCTCGTCTTCATCTTCGGTGTCATTAGGTACATCGCAGCTGGCGGTGACGCAGAAAAAGTGAAAGAGGCCCGCAGCTATATCGTCTTCGCAATCGTAGGTCTCGCGGCTATCCTCGGTATTTGGGGTATCGCAAAACTGCTCGCAACAGGTATTGGAGGTTCTGACACCGGAGTCCCAACCATCAGCATCTAACAAGCGTATGCCGCCGACCGCAGATATCCAAGAGATTGTCGGCAAAATTGTCGATGATATCATCAACCCGCTGTTCATACTGGCCTTCGGCTTGGCAACACTCCTCTTTATGTGGGGCGTGATCCAGGCCATGATGAGCCCTGAGGACACTGAAGCGCGAGAAAACGGCAAGCGACACATCGTCTGGGGAATTGTTGGCGGAGCAATCATGATCGGTACGGGCGGGATTATCCGCCTTCTCATGGACTTCTGGGGAGTAAACTAGAGGCTCGAAGCTAATAACAAAAACCCCGCCTCGGCGGGGTTTTTGTTTTATATGCCGTATGTGTAGCGAACTACCAAAAAGAATCCTACGAGCAAAGATGCAGATGCTGCGCCCAATACACTTTTATGCGTAGCATGTGGCGCCAGTATACCGCGTAGTTCCCCTACCACCCACGGCACTAACAACCATCCAAATACGAGCGCCATAAAATAATGATACATAAAAAATTGTCTACCGATGACAAAAAATGGGGCGAAACTTAACATATATCCTACAAGCGCGAAGAGCGCGTGAGCAGGTAAACGCCCGTGGACAAGCATGACGCCCGCAAAAACCACACTGACAAACACGATACCCCATCCGGCAAGATTTGGGCTAAGCGCTATCGCGCGCTCACCTCTATCCCACATACCTATGACACCTTGTCCCAATGGCCACTGCCATGGCCGTGATGCCTGCGGATGATCGGCTATAGTATAATTCGCCCGATACATAAGCCCTGTATAGCGTGGTAGAAAAGATATCGTCTCTCTAATATCCCACGGCTTTGGATACGCGAGCGCGGGTACCGCATCAAATGAAAAACGATCCGCCAAAAACCCGCCCGAGAACTGCCCGAAGAAAATAAAAAATACTGTGATGTATACCGCCATCACGCCGCCGCTCAATACTACGATATCTTTATATTTTTTACGCCATAGCGAAGCGAGTATCGCAGTACCAACAAATGCGAGTCCGATCCATTTGGTTGATAATGCTGCGCCAAAAAAGATACTCGCGAGCATAAGGCGCATGACGCCTCCCTTCTGTTCGTACCAAAGATACGCGACAATACCAGCCGCACCAAATGTGATGAGCATCGTATCCGGTAATAGTGTGCGTGAATATACAATGAGCGCGCTATCAAACGCGATACCAAATCCTGCGATTATCGCGAAAGATCTCTCGCCCCACGACATGCGCGCTGATATATATACCAATACAGCGAGAAGCGAGCCAAGTATGACATTTACCAATCGCAGCGGCGCGTAGGGAAAAGCATCAAACGGTGTATCGGTACCGCGCACTATTTTATAATCAAAAGAAAAATTGCGTGCAACGCTTGCCATAATAATATTTGGCAACGGCGGATGGAGTTCAAAGTACGGCCTATCGTAAACAATATTAGAGATATATGTCGCGTAAATCCCTTCGTCAAGCACCGTACCATCGGGATACCAAAACCATGGCACACGCAACAAAAATGCTACGATAAAAATAAGCGCGCCCAAAAGTATATCTCGATTTCTCATGGTTGTGGGCAAGGTGGGACTTGAACCCACATGACCTTTCGGTCACAACATTTTAAGTGTTGCGCGTATACCAATTCCGCCACTCGCCCTTTTCTAGCTAGAAATCTTTTTTCGGTTCCTGCCCCGATGGGTCGGTTGTAAGCTATGACAGTTCGGGCAAAGAACTCGCAAGTTTTCTATACGGTTATCATGCCGATCTCCATTGATATGGTCAAGCTCTAAGGGTACTCGCCCATCTTCAGAAATCTGAGCCCAATCACACATCTCACATTTTGGTTTCTTCAGGTTTTGATAAAAAAGGCGTTTCTTTAACTTAAAGCTTTGACAGTTACTACCGTAGACTAATAACTGCTCAAGAGGGATGAAGAACCTCCCGGGAACTTTTTTCCCTTTATTCCACGCCCTGCCATGAAAGTGTCTAGCATCAAGATCATATTCATGGATATATTTTTTAACCTGATCATAATTACCACCCGCCTCACGCAAGCCAAGTTTATGTAAAACTTGACGATAGCTTTGAGATTTTTTGACAGCATCAACGAGCATCTTTTTGCTCCATGATCTTTTACGCGGCATAGTAGTATTATTCTAGCACAAAAGGGTAAACGCTAGAATAGCAATAAACTCTTAAGTCTACTGTAATGTGCGGTCATGGGGAGTCGAACCCCAATCTCGTCCTTGGCAAGGACGCATAATAGCCACTATACGATGACCGCAAATATGTGCTCCATCATAACTCGCACGGCGGCGAAACTCAAGAGTTTGTGCTGAGGGGGAGAGTTGAACTCCCACGGGATTGCTCCCACCAGCTCCTAAGGCTGGCGCGTCTGCCAATTTCGCCACCTCAGCACGAAGGCCACCCAATACACATTATGGTGAAAGGCGGCTCACCGGCAAAAAAGATAAACGATTCTTCTGAATATTATTTTTTCTCAGCAATTAATTTATCTGCGAGTTCAGACACTTTTGAACAAAATGCGTGACCATAAATACTCTTACCCTGACGCAGTGCTTCTCCACCAGTGCTTCCAGCAACTTTATAATTTCGGAGTTCCTCTGCGGACAGCGAACTAATTGTAGCCTTTATTGAATCTATGTCTGCCAAGACTTTATCCAAAACCATTACAAGACCGCTATCTTCGCTTTCAGTGTAAACCACTTTCTCGCCCGTCCTCTCATGCTTCACAGCAAAAGATTTTAATACACCACGAATCTCATCGAGAGATTCGGCTTCCCCTATAGCATCGGTATACTCCCCTATGCGCCCCTCAAACTTTTTCATTGCTCTTTCACTTTCCTGCTCACGCTGTTCAGTTTTTGTTGAATCCTCATTGGGATTCGGCATGGATTCAAAGCCCATATTTACGTATTATTATGACTGGTAATGCCCTTTTGCAAGGATACCATAATTATATAAAATCGGAAGCGCAAACAGAAATCGCCCAGCTTCCGAATATTTAAAAGAATTTGAGGCGTGGGCGAGAATCGAACCCGCGTATAAGGGTTTTGCAGACCCTTGCCTTACCACTTGGCTACCACGCCGTTATTGCACCGTAAATCGTATCGCAGGAGTATACTTGTTGTCGAGACGCAGGCGTACAAAATGCGTCGCTTCATTTTCTCGTGTTTTGAGCATATCTACAACCCCGCCCCTAGCATCATCGGGAAACACGCTCACCGCAATCATCGCGCGTGATGCCGTCTCGTTGAGATCAACAAACTGAACCGAGACAAACACACCAGGCGCAAACGAACACTCGCGCAAAAAAAATTCTCCGAGTGCCTCTTGCAAGAATGCCGTGAGTCGCTCTCTACGCCTCTCGTTCATGGTAGAAGGCTAATATATCGCGCTCGTCGATAGCACGCGATGACTGCACCATCAATCCGCCTTCTTCGCCCGAACGCAGAGTGGTTGCGGCTATTTTATTTCTCTGCAGACTGATAATGCGTCCCTTGCCAACTATCTCGCCCTGACGAATAATCTCAAACTGTGCATCGGCCGGCACAATGCCATCTTTCGCACGCCCACCGATGATACGGCCAGCGGGTATATTGGCAAATACTTTGAGCACCAAAAGCTTGCCATGATCCTCGCGCGTAATTTTTTTAGGTGCTAACTTTTGCAATTCCTCACGCATCCAATCAATAGCTTCGTAAATAACTTCAAATGATCTGACGGAAACATGAAAGCGCTCAGCAACATCCAAGATGGGTCCGCGTATACGCACATGAAACCCGATAACAAATGGAATTTTTGCTGCTGATATATTTTTGATCTCGCTCTCGGTCACCTCGCCTACACCCCCTTCGAAAAACTTTACTGGCAAATCGGCGGGCACGATCGAGCGCAACTCTTCTACAAGTGCTTCGTAAGACCCTGCGACATCAGCTTTTACCAAAATACCAATATCAGCGGGGGCATTTTCGCGCGTGGCTGGTTTTGCAATTGCCGCGCGTGCCACCTCAAGTTCAGCTTTTGAAGAAAAACTGATTGCCTCTGATCCAATTTCGGGCACACCGTCAAACCCCACAATACGCGCGGGACTTGATGGACCAGCGCTCTCGATAGGTTTACCAAAACCATCTTCCAAAATACGCACCGGCGCTGACGCACTCCCTGCCAATACAAAATCTCCTTTTTTGATCTGTCCATCGCGTACGATAATCATCGCGGCAGGCCCCCGTCGTGGATCGAGATGCGACTCGATCACAATACCTCGAAGTGGCAATGATGGATCACCACGCAATTCTTCAAGATCCGTGAGCAAGAAAATAGTCTCGAGCAATTCATCAATACCTTTGCCTTCTTTCGCCGATACCGGCACACATGGCACGCTCCCTCCCCACCCTTCTACCAACACATCGATCTCCGCAAGACTTGCTTTTGCGCGATCAATATCCGCAGTTGCCTTATCAATTTTATTGAGTGCGACGATAAAAGGAATATTCGCTTTTTTGACGGCTTCCAAAGCTTCTTTAGTTTGCGGCTTTACGCCGTCATCAGCGGCGACTACAAGAACCGCGACATCTGCCACGCGCGCGCCGCGCACACGCATCTTTGAAAAGATTTCGTGGCCGGGAGTATCTAGAAAAGTGACGCGCTTGTCGTGCCACAAAATCTCTGATGCGCCTAAATGCTGTGTGATACCGCCCGACTCTTTACTTACAACATTGGTCTTACGAATGTAATCGAGAAGGGTTGTTTTGCCATGATCAATATGCCCCAAAATAACCACGATGGGGTGGCGCGATGTCGATGCCTTGTTGTCGGTTTGTTGTGACATAAAGTTGTGAGGAGTGTGCCTCATACCCTCTAAGCGCTCTGTATCGCGCGCGCAAGCGCATCAGCTTCTTCTTTTGATAGCTGATAGTGAGACGCCCCCGCTTTGATAGGTTTGGCGTATACGAGCGGTTGGCCGCGTGTATAGAGACTTGAGAATATCACGCCATCATTTTTTCCGTCGAGAAGCGCTATGACAAAGCTTTGATCCCCTCCTGTATCAGAAAATGGATTAAATCTGACCATAGAAACTTTCTGTATACTACCCAAAAAATCTTGCGCGAGCGTACTGTGAGCATCGCCTAACTGGCGCAAGGCCTGCTCCGCCTCTTCGATGCGCCCCGCGTGCTCTACCACTAAAGTTTCGAGTGTTTTAGGATCACCTCCTCCAAAAATTTTCTTAAACTTTTTTTCGAGGTAAAAAAGTCGCGCACCACACGCGACCAACGCTATCCCAAAAACAACGAGTGCAACCTGCATACTGGCTCTAAATTACCAGTTCATCGGGCTCCTGTAAAGCAGCGATCGCGAAATACGCCAGAATCGCGGAGATAAGTGTGATGAGCCGAGACACGGTCACATGCCAGTCAGTGATGACACCTGTTTCATCAAGAAACCCCGTGATGCCAAGTAAGATAAATGAGCTGTTTGCTAAAAGCGCAAACCGTCGCCCCGAAAAATCGGCGCCACGCGCGCGAAATGCTTTGACAAGACCATAGATGGCTGCGACCAAGAGTGGGATAAACAGCATAGTAAAAATAAAGGTAGTCGTATCGCTGGTGATAATCTGACTAGTAAAAAAACTCTCGGGACGAATATCGATCGGATACAGAACAAGTGAGATGAGAAACGCTATATACCCAAGTCCGTAGAGAAAATGTATGAGCATAGCTGATAGATTAGGAAACAATGCTTGACGAAAATGATGTGCGGCGACCACCAGCGAAAATCCGACAAAGAACTGCATGATATAAATTATCATCGTGGCTAAATCTTTACGCTCAATGTAACCAAAAAAATCAGCACCGGCGAGTAAATACCACACGACCCCCATCACATACCAAAAAAGTGCGAAGGAAAAAAGCTCTTTTCGCTCATAGCGCGGGTTGACACGATAGCGCGTAAGAAAAGTAAGGACACTAAACGAACCGATGGCGATCGAGACAAGTACACTAAAAAGAATACCGACAAGCATACGCCTAGTATATCATGCCTCCGGCGGTTTTTGATCTTCGGACGGCTTTATTTTTTTATGAAACCATGCCATTACCCTATCTTTAGCGGCAAGGCGAATACCCAAGAGCTCGAGTCCGACAAACGCAAGCCACGCGCCTGGGGTAAGTGGCGTCACAAGAGCCGCAAGCCCAATGATAATGAGTATAACTCCGAGTATTTTTTTTCCTGTGCGAGTCGCCATACTTGTCACTATACTACCGTAAGCGTAAGAAACAATGCTCTGCGGAGGAGGTGAGATTCGAACTCACGATACGGTTTCCCGTATACCGCTTTTCGAGAGCGGCGCTTTCAACCACTCAGCCACTCCTCCCTTTCCATTCTTGGCGACATCGGTATAATAGAGGGAACATGGCTATGAATCAAGTATACTTTTTTAAGAATTTTCTCAAAGACCGTAATGTCGCGGCTATCGCTGAAACTTCGCAGTCGACCATTCGCAAGATTCTTCGCAAGATTGATTTTACCAAAGATCTTGTCGTTGTTGAATACGGGCCGGGTACCGGTGTCTGTTCGCTACCTGTCTTGGCGCGCCTCTCGCCCAATTCGCGCTTTATCGCCATTGAGGCAAACGCTGATTTTGCCCGCCAACTCCGTACGGTCAAAGATCCTCGCCTCACCGTCGTAGAGGGTGACGCGCGCGACATCGAGGCTATACTCAAGAATCTGGACCTGCCCGCAGCCGATATCGTCATCTCAAGTATTCCTTTTACCTTTTTCCCTCCTGCAACACGGCGGCAGCTGGTAGCAAGTACCGCATCAGTCATCAATCCCGGAGGAGCATTCCTCGTCTATCAGTACTCACCGCTCATGAAAG
Source organism: Candidatus Ryanbacteria bacterium (assembly GCA_009691385.1). Classification (GTDB taxonomy): domain Bacteria; phylum Patescibacteriota; class Minisyncoccia; order Ryanbacterales; family GWA2-47-10b; genus SICQ01. Next base: position 9,043 of record SICQ01000012.1, on the reverse strand, counting down.
GGTATTTGGAAGAAGCATTCCCCAAGGTACGGCTTTCGTTCTCACCTCTCAACATACCTGCGATCTTTATCATGGAAGCTCGGAAAACAGCATAATAAGAACCAACGCAAAAATCCGCCCTCCGGCGGATTTTTGTTTATGTATTATCAGATGAATAATTGAGATTGACCTTTCTCTATATTAACTAACGCGACGAACTCCTAAAAAGTTACTACGCACCTGGCGTGTGACGCGCATGGTATCACGAACCACAAGCCAACCTGCCGCAGCAGCTCCCATTATAAAGAGCTTGATCATATGCTCAGTAGCAATCATCATATCAGCCCAATACCAAAGAGCATTGCCGAGCGGCTTACTCGTTGAACGATCAAACGCGTTGCGAAAAAACTCGCCAAACGACATATAACTCTGTACGGCGGTTATTACAAAAACAAGCGTCGCTACCTCAAGCGCCAAAATGGGCAACACGCGGCGCACAAACCAAATACCGTATACACGGCGCATAGTCCGCCGTGTGATGCGGCGTGCGTGAAGATCCGTTGTCATATGATGTGAATGGTCCATAGTAGTTATACTGATAACGCAAAATCCTTCATCATCCGCTTTGCGCGGAACAGACGCATCTTGAGCGTCGAGAGCGATACATTTTCCTCTCGAGCAATATCTGCGTATGATTTATCTTCTATATAGTATGCTTCTACGACACGGCGCAAATCTGTGGGCAACTGACCAAGTATTTTCTCTGCCGTCATTTTCTGATCAAGGACACTCGAAAGGATTTCATCAACGCCAAGATTTTCATAATGATCGGGCTCGAGTAAAGTAAACCGTTCGCGTTCGCGTTTGAGTTTACGATAGTGTGAGATTGCTTTGTTAATCACTACGCGATACGCCCAGCTCTTGAAGCTTGCACCTTCCTGTTTTTTAAACTTAGTCGCGTTGCGATAGATGTCACAAAATGCCTCCTGCACAATATCTTCGGCCTCCTGTGGATTGCGTACCACGCCATACGCAACACGCAAAAATGGCCGTTGGTACTTTTCAACAAGCAGAGAAAACTGCCCCGGATCGTCGAGCGACGCTATCAGTATATCTTCGTCGAGTTGTAGAGAATCGTTCATGAGATATCCTTAGCCTTCTATCTTTATAGTGTATAACGATGATTGGTAAAAGAAAGTCACTCTTCTAAAAACCTTTATTTCACAACACTTTTACGCTCATCGGATACTATGACGCCATCGACCAAAGTTATAACGCGCTCTGCAAAGGCAGCATATTCGGGCTCATGGGTTACCATGATAATTGTTTGATCGCTCTTTTCATGAAGATCGCGAAACGCCTCCATTACACGCATACCGTTGACTGAATCAAGGTTTGCCGTTGGCTCATCAGCAAAAAGAATCTGTGGCTCGTGCGCGATAGCGCGCGCGATACTCACCCGCTGTTGCTGACCGCCCGAAAGTTGACTTGGTAAATTGTGCTTCTTATCAACCATACCAATGCGCTCAAGCGCGAGTGACGCTTTGGCATATGATTCTTGCATGGTATGCCCCTGCATGATAATTGGCAGCGCAACATTTTCGAGAGCCGTCAACTCAGGCAAAAGAGCATAATCTTGGAATACATATCCGAGCTTACCGAGCCGTATGTCAGTTTTTTCTTGCATCGAGAGTCTGCCTGTGCGAACACCGCCAAGAATCACCTCTCCTGATGTTGGTTCATCGAGAAGTGAAAGTTGATAGAGTAGCGTTGATTTGCCAGATCCCGAAGGCCCGATGATCGCTGCAAACTCACCTGTCTTGATCTCAAAATCAAGGCCTTTAAGCACCACCAGCTCAAGTTCCCCGGTACCATAACTTTTTATGAGTTTTTCTGCTTTGATCATATATTATCTCCCTAAGATAGAATCGAGGGTGTTTCTACGAACGATAATTTTGGCGGGGATGTAGCCCGCAATCAGCGTGACGGTAAGTAAAATGGCGATGCGAATTGCGGCACCCTCAGCTGTCGCTACCAAGATACCATCAGAGAATGGAAAATCGATTGGGTGTGCATCAAAGTAGGGCTTTAACATACCGAAGGTGAGAATGACACCGATGACCGAACCCACCACTCCGTAAAAGAGCGCTTGAAAAATATATGAGAACTGAATCGCGCGCGGGCTGATGCCGATACCCTTCATGATGCCGATAAACTTGCGCTTGGTGACTGCGTTGATAAAAATCACGATAAACACTGTGATAGACGCTACGATAAGCGCTACCGATGAAAGCGCGTTGCCCAAGATACTAAATGTCTGCTCGATATCACGCAAAAATGATGGGATCGCCTCATCGGTCGTCTGGATGCGTGCCGCGTGTCCCTCCATAAACTCTTTTGTCTCCGCTACCAATGTAGAAGCGTACTCATAATCTGTTTTAATAGCGATTGATTGTACCTGCTCCTTGTTGACTGGCAACAATTGTTTGAGCTCACGGTCTGTGATAAACGCGCGCGTGGAGATCTCATCTACCTTGCTCTTGACGATACCTTTGATTATAAATTCTTTACTCACCACACCTCCGCCCGAACGCGAAAAACTGACACGCACACGATTACCAATATCAACATCCTCAAGCAACGAAAGTCCGGGAATATTCGCGTCAGCAAATGATGAGTATCGCTTGATCATGTTGGCGCCGAGCAACACCTGTCCCTCGTCGCCTTCTTCAAGAGGTTCTCCGTATTTGAGAAAACGCGAGAAACCTGTGACAACTTCTTCCCTATCGGGGTCAATACCGGTGAGGGTGATACCTATGCGATTAGGTTTTTCGTTTTTGCCAGGCAAATCGGTGAGCGTACCGAGCATCTGTACGCCTACCGAATATCGCGGAGAGATCGCCTTTACTTTAGGGTGACTTTCGAGAAAAGTGATGAGCGCGGGAGAATTTTCAATATAATCACGCCCGTCAGCTGATGTGATGAGCACTTCGCCTGAATACGCTTCACGAAATTGTTTGAATGAACCGGAGATAAGACCCACCAACAACCCCGAAACCACCACGAGATTGAGAAAGGTTAGAATCATAATAAAAGTAATGAGAATGGTAGTCCCCTTACCTGAGCGTCTGAGCTGGCGCACGGCGAGGAAAAACCCGACGCGGAGCGAAAGAAGCATATTATTGGAGGATAAGAGTATCGCCCTCGGTAAGTCCGCCTACCACTTCAGAAAAACCATCGGAGCCGCGCAGACCTATTGAAACTTCGGCCTCGCGCGCGTCTTTTTGCTTTGCGCCCACAAACACAAAGCGTTTGCCGTCGCGTGACTTGATAAACCGTTGCGGGATAGCAAGAACACCTGCATTGCGCTTGCTTTCAATCTCAATACTTGCAGTCATACCTGATCTGATGCGATCATCTTTTTGAGCAAATTGTAATTCGATCTTATAGGTAGAAACGCTATCGATAATAGTTTCAGCAGGATCAATGCGCACCACGCGCGCCTCAAACGGACTCTCACTGCCATAGGCGTCGAGCACCACGCGCGCCGTCTGCCCCAAAGAAACTTTTGCGATATCCGCCTCGGGAATGCTTGCTTCTATCTCAAAATCAGAAGCGCTGATAAGCGAGATAAGGCTCGTACCCGCGGCGACGAACTCGCCCGCGTCAGCATCTTGTCGCGAGACAATGCCTGCGATAGGTGCTGTAATCACGGTCTTGCCGAGCTGGGCGCGGATATTGTCAGCGGCAGCTTTCGCGCGTTCAACCTCTGCCTCGCCGGTCAATATTTCTTCGGCAGTACTACCTGCTTTTTTTATTGAGAGCTCTCGTTCAGAGACTACAAGAGCGGTTTCTGCTGAACGCAATTTTTCTTCCGCCGCTGAAAGATTTGAGATAGCGGTGTTTATATTGCTACGGGCAGTCGTTATGTCAGTCTTATATCCATCGATAATTGTCTGGGAAAGACTCGAGGTGGGAGATAAGCTATTTGCTAAAAGCGCAATATTATCAAGCATCTTTTTCGTCAGATCCAAATTGTCTTTTACAAACTGAACGAACGAAGTATCGCTCGCATCACTCGTCCGTGCGCGCCAATCTGCCAAAATAATACCTATCGTGTATCGTCCCGATTCAAGATTGATTTGTAATTGCAAATCTCCATTTGTGTACGCAAGCTTGGGATTAGAACTGCGTGGGTTAAAAAAAAGCTGATCAGCTTTGGCGGTTACCGCGTCATCTGCTTTGGTATACGCATCAGCGAGTACATTTTGAAAATTTACACGAGCGTTACCCACGAGTGCCTTTGCGCTCGCTACTTTTGACTCATACAGAGCGATGTCTTCTGTGCGCGTGCCACGCTTGAGCTCGGTAAGTTTTGCCTCAGCCGATTTTACGGTTGCCTCCGCTTCACGAAGCTGTGCGGCGAGATCTCCTGCTGACAGAGCCGCCAAGCGTGCGCCAACCGCGACCTTATCGCCCACTTTTACATAGGAGACAGCGACACGACCGCCTGTCTCAAAGCCGAGATCAACAGTGCTCGCTGGTTTTACCTGTCCTGATACATTTACTTTTTGGACGACATCGCGCTTTGTCACGACAAAAGTCTCGGCGTCACCATTGCCGTTGCCACGAAAAACAAAAAAACTGACGAGCACCAATAGTACGGCGCCTCCGATAATCCACTTGGTTTTGCGTGAGAGTTTCTTAAAAAATTGTGTAAATCGTGCAATCATTGTTTTTTATATTAGCGCGTTTTCTCCTTTTTCGGAAGACCTGCAAAGCGAAAACTAATATACGCTAACAGGGCAAGTTGAATAATAGGGGTGATACCCACATCGAGACACGGTAGGATTGGCATCCATGATGAATAATGCCAGCGCAGAGTAGCAAGCGCAAAAAGTTCAAGTCCTATCGCAAAAACAAAAAGACTACCAAGTGTGACATCGAGGCGACCTCGAAATGGCTTGACCCAAAGATAAAGCGCGGCGGCAATAAGTGTTGCAAACGCGTCAAAAAATGCCGCTTTTATCAATATAAGCTCGGTGATACTACCCCCTTGATAGTGCATATAGAGATACGAGTGCACATTTTCCCACGCAAGGTTAAGGAGAAATGCGGCAACAAATACAATGGTAAGTTGTTTGATACGAGAATACATTGATGCTACTTATACCATTTTTTGTATAAATAGTCAATTATTTAGTGGACCTATGGAGAATCGAACTCCAACCTCATCCATGCCATGGATGCATTCTACCACTGAACTATAGGCCCAAGCTAAGTATTTTATATTAAAACATAGCTCACAATATCTCGCAAAATCTCTATACTTTTTTCTCGATATCTTTAATGTCTTTTTCTATCTTTTGAAACGATTCCTTTTCGTGCTCGGCAAACCCCCTTCTTGATTCGAGCACATACAAATCTCGTATGTGCCGCTTGAGATCAAAGAGCACCCTTTTCCACGACCTCTCGGTACGGTGCATCCTCATATACATAAGGGTGATTACTACACCTAGCAATAAGAAAACGACGAGCACGAGAAACACGATTATCTGCAAAACAATAACTGGAATATATCGCTCAATGACTTTTACGATTTCTTTTTCTACGGGAGCCTTTGGTGCCTCAACTTCTTTTTTCTCTTGCTGTTTTGGCGGTGGAAGTGCTGGGATCACTGCGATCTCAAATCTGCTCACCGATGTCTTAAGCGGAGTCGCATTACCGTCATTTGCAAGAACTGCATTGTCAGTGATAGAAAAAACTAAATTCCCCGTTTTTTTGGGGCGGACATTGAGCGTGACAAGCATAGCTGATGAGCCCTGAAACCCGGGATTTAAAATAACACCCTCAAAAGAAGCTGTTCCGCTGCTGTTTGAAAATTTTGGCTCTTGCGCCCAAACATTAATAATCGAACTATTGCGTGAGATAGATACTATCTCGGCAAACTCTGGCTGAAAAGATAGAGTTGCTGATATCGCGTTTACTGACTCTACTTGATCAGTAAACCTAACAACGAGCGGAAATACGCTGCCAACGGAAGCTTTGCTTGAATTAGTGGTAAAAAAAAGTTGGGCGTTTTCTGCTAGTACCGCCATCGGCGCTAACGCGAGAAAACAGCTAACGATAATACTGTATATTTTTATATACCCCTTCATGTTCGCGCTCTCCTATACAGATACTTACCAAGAATAATCAACAACGCCACTAAGACTAGAAAAAAAGCTCCTTTCTCCACCCATTCATTCACCAACGGTTTATGACGCGGAGGAATTTTTACGGTTCGTATATTGCCATTGCGATCAATCGCTCGGATAGTAATGTGCGAGGTCAAGGTCTGATCTTTGAGTATATAGGGGCTCTCTGCAACCTTAAATGGTCGCCACCAACTCTCTTGTATCTCAAACCGATCAAGTCCAACCCCCTTATCCTGTGTTGCGAACAATATGACATACCTACCTCCAAATGACTCATCCTGCACAATCATAGGCTCAAAAACTTCGGGAGGATTGACATCGAGAGCTTCGCCCACTGTTTTTTTCTCGCCGGGCACCGCTGGCAGTATTGTGTACTCTATATACGCGCTATCAACGGGTATGCGTATCCCTTCTCCGCTGTTTTCAAACATCTCAACTTGTTTGAGTACAAATGCGCTCGAAGGTATTTCTTTTTTTGCTTCAAAAACAATGCTAAAGAGTCTCCCCCGTGCTCCACGATACCCCCCTGGCGTGATACCCGAAAAAGAAATTTCACCATATTGAGATCTTGCGGGTTTCTCAATCCAATAATTGATAATGGAGTCGCCATCTCGAGTCTCTCGCAGAACCGCGAAATCTTCACGAAACGCGATTACCCCTTCCAATGCGTTAAACGCCCTATCAGAGCTGTGAACTGTCACCTGCAATTCAAACTGATCACCTACATGTATCTTGGTAGAGTCCAACCTAAATGTAATAGAAGCGGCATTCGCGACCACACCAAATGAAAGAAGAAGCGTAATCAGAGCGATATACCGTATACAATGACGACCTAAATACATATTCGTAGGGTTAACCCGTCCAATAAAACGCCATGATACTAAAGTCAGGGAGCGACACCTTTCCATCGCCGCTCAGATCAAATCGCGCCTTTGCATCCGCTGTGAGTGGGCGCTTATACCAATATGCTAACAGAGAAAAATCAATAAGGTTAACACGACAGTCACTATTTACATCACCTTTGAGTTGCGAGCATGACCTTCCTATCTGTGCTGTATTTTTTACACCTACCAAAAACTCAGCTGGCAGACTCAACACACTTATCTGTGAGCCGACCGTAGCACGAGATTGAGCTTTGTGCGTACCTTGCAAAAGCGCATCGGTATCAAAATCGCGCGCGTACAAGCCAACATTGTCAGCCTTTGCCTCAAGACGAACTTCTTGATCTGAATGTATAAAAATACTGACGAGCGCATCTGGCGCACTTGCCCCCAAAACAGTGATAATATCGCCACGCTTTACTTCTGATTTGTCAGTAGCTATGGTTGGCGCAAGTAATATACCGGATATTGTTGTGGTCACACCAGCAGTTACATCAACGGAAAAAGAATGTCGTGAAGACTGATTGCCCTTCTTGTCCTCCGTGTATACAACAATGGTATACGCGCCCGCTACTAAATCTGAAAGAGACGCACTAAAGTTTGCATCAGGTCCTGCGATGGTTGAGAGAACGCGTTGACCGTCTTTGAGGATGGTGACATTGCTTTGTGGATATGCCTTACCACTCACCGCGATAGTGGCAAAAGAGTTTATGCCGCCGCCACCTCCTCCACCTCCACCACCACCAGAAGGTGCGGGCGCAGGTGGAGGAGGGGGTGGTGGTGGTTCGGGTACTGCTGGATTGTCTATAAGAACAACAAGATTTACGAGCTCGGCAAGAAAATCTGATGAAGTATACCTTTGAGTGAAGGTGGGGAAATACGCCACAGTAACTCCTACCAATACACCTGCCAAACCCCACCAATATACCTTCATGATTCTTATATTAACTCTTCAAAGAAATATTGATACTTACTCTGCGCCTAATAAAGCGAATGATAAGCAGTATGAATATAAAAATACCAAAAACAGTGAGTGCTAATTTTATAGGAAAGGCATAAAATCGTATCTTCTCAGCCGTCAGAGTCTCGCCTTCACCATCACGGACGCGTGCTTCTGCGGTATATATGCCGAACAAAGCGCCTGAATAATCCCAATATTCCTTGAGATCTTCAATCCCTGTAGGTAATACAACACCTCCCTCAATAGCTACCGATCCTACCTCCATATCAAAAATATTTCGTATAGTAATCGTGCCTTTCGGTTCAAAGTGCACGGTACCAGTGTTTTCAAATTTAAGATTAAATTCTACAGGACTTTCTTTGACAAAGCGTGGAGAAGTAAAGTTAAGAATGCGCCCCTTTTGTAGATGACTCCCTGGCACAGTCACCAATACCAACATCCCTACTTGCGTACCAACTTTGAGTTGCTCTGTCTCATCTTCTTTCTCTGAAATTTTGGTGGCACGAAAAAATACTACCCCAAAATGACTTCCTGGCTCTGCGTTTATAGGCGCAGCAATAGTATACGGAACATTGATAGCCCCATTTTGGGGAACGACGAATCGCGCATCATGATTGATAGATATCCAATCACGCACCGTCGTCACGCCAGGCGCACGACCCACAAATTGTACGCCTCGCCCACCAGCCGAAGGTATGAAATCTTCTACCTTAACCTCAACCTGCACTGCATCCTCTCCAGCGTTGGTAATAGTAATAAAATCAGATATCGTCCGACCCTTTTCGATATCGACAGATATCTTGATAGGTTGGATAGTAAGACCGGTCGCTGCAAATACAATACTTGCAGAAAACAAAAAGAAAAAACCCAAGAGTAGGGCTGCGCAGTATTGCCTGGAGAACGAGGTGAACATATTACTATTTAGTTTGCCGTAGCAGTGTATGTCAAGCCACCACTATAAGAGCCGCTCGCTTGCGTCACAGCAACATTAAGATAGTAAGCGATAGTTATAAGCTGCTCACTGC
>SICQ01000011.1 GCA_009691385.1 Candidatus Ryanbacteria bacterium | reverse complement strand
ATTTCAGGTACGGTAGGTACACTCGAAAAGCTGACCTATACTGATGAAGAGCTTTTGCAAAAATATTCAAAAATATATTTTCTCAACGAGCATTATATCCCCGCGAACTTAAGTAAGATTCCATCACACTATACGCGCGATCCAAAATTGGATTTACAGATTCACTCAAGTGTTTTGTTCCATCTTGAAAAACTTTTAAAAGCAAATACCAATCCTGATTTTGACCTGCGCGTGAGCTCAAGCTACCGATCATTTGGCACGCAAGCCGATTTGAAATCGAATTATGCTGTTACTTACGGTGCGGGTACCGCCAATCAGTTCTCAGCAGATCAGGGATACTCGGAGCATCAGCTGGGTATCACGCTTGATTTCACAACCGTGCGCACGGGCACGGATCTTTCTGCGTTTCAGGAGACATCTGATTACAAGTGGCTTTTGGCGAATGCTCACAAGTATGGCTTTACACTCTCATATCCGGAAGGCAACAGCTTCTATCAGTTTGAGCCGTGGCATTGGCGCTTTGTGGGCGTAAAACTCGCGACTGATCTTCATGCACAGGGCAAGCATTTTTATGATCTCGAACAGCGCGAGATTGATAAATATCTCGTCAATATTTTTGATAAATAAAAATGTGGATCGTCTATATCCTGCTGTGTAAAGACGGTAGTTTATATACGGGTGTTACCAATGATCTGGCAAAAAGATTGGCGGCACACAAAGGCGGTAAGGGCGGAAGCTATACCCGTTCACACCCGCCCAAAAAGATAGCGTATAGAGAACGAGTTGGTACCCGAGGTGATGCTCTGCGGCGTGAGGCGGCTATAAAACGTCTATCGCGAGCCCAAAAACTTCAACTTATCCGTTTTCATAAAGCATAAAAGTTCTATACTAAAGCTATCTTTTTGTTATGACTGATGAGCGGTTAAAAGAGCTTTTGATAGGCCCCGGCCTCATATTGCCGGCTGATTTTGACGCGCTCACAGCGGAGGCCAAGGCACACAATGAGCCGCTTGAAGATTTGCTCATCGAGAAAGATGTCATTCGTGATGATCAGCTGGGCCAATTGCTCGCCGAAGAATACGGTGTGCCTTTTATTAATATCCAAGAAGAAAAGATCGATGAAGAAATCTTGCATCAGATCCCTGAACTTGTCGCGCGTACGCGCGGTGTCATCGCGTTTGGACGAGACAAAGATTCGTACAAGGTCGCTATGCGCAATCCCGCTGACGCTGAAATAACCAATCTGCTTGAAAAGCGCCTCGCGGGTCCCATCAGCAAGTTTTATATATCAAAGCGAGGGCTGACCGAGGCACTTGGATTTTATCGTGCGCACATCAGAGACGCGTTTACCAAGATATTAGATCAGCTCAAAGACGAAAAACTTTCGCGCGAAGAGCGTGATGAGGCGACGGTAGCCATGGTAGATGCGCTCTTGCGTTACGGTCATGAGTCAAAAGCGTCCGATGTACATATTGAGCCGCATCCACAAAAGATTGTTATACGGTTTCGTATTGACGGCGTGATGCATGATATTTTGGACCTGCCCAAAAACTTGCATGATGTCATCATGACGCGCATCAAGATTTTGGCAAAAATGCGTACTGACGAGCATCGCGCCGCACAAGATGGCAAGCTTTCATTTGAGACGGAAGACGACAAAGTCGATGTGCGCGTCTCCATCGTACCGGTGACTGAAGGCGAAAATGTTGTCATGCGCCTTCTCTCGTCAAAGAGCCGACAGTATAGCTTATCTGATGTTGGTCTTTCTGACGCTGATAGAGCAAAGATCGAGAGCGCTATCGAAAATCCGCACGGTATGATTTTGGTCACAGGGCCTACCGGTTCGGGTAAAACGACGACCGTATATGCCATGCTCAAGATTCTCAATACGCGCGATGTACATATCGCGACCATTGAAGATCCAGTTGAGTATGAGATTGATGGTGTCAGTCAGATACAGGTAAATACGCGCACCAATCTGACATTTGCCAAGGGTCTTCGCGCGATTGTCCGCCAAGATCCCGACATTATTATGGTAGGTGAGATTCGCGACGAAGAGACAGCTGATATTGCAATCAACTCCGCTATGACTGGTCACCTCGTGCTCTCCACACTACACGCCAACGATGCGGCGACGACACTCCCGCGTCTGCTCGATATGAAAGTTGAGCCGTTTTTGGTCGCTTCTACCGTAAACATCGTCATCGCTCAGCGTTTGGTACGAAAAATCTGCGAGAAATGTCGTGCATCACACGAAGGGTCTGACGACGAGAAAAAAATGCTGGTAGGTGACGCTCATTTGCGCGAAGTAGTATTGAATCACCTGAAAACAGATATTGAAAACATGCGTCTGTATAAAGGTGCCGGGTGCCCCGTATGCGCGGGCACTGGATATCTTGGACGCGTGGGAGTATTTGAAGTATTGCTCATGACGCCCGAGATCAAACAGCTTATTGCCGCGCGCGCCGCGTCGTCTGACATTATGCATATCGCACGAACGCAGGGGATGACGACGATGCTTGAAGATGGTATTGATAAAGTAGTCCGAGGTATTACCACTATTGATGAAGTTATCCGAGCAACAAAAGAATAATATGCCCGACAAACAACTCACCCGAGAAGAGACAACGCAGCGGATCACGGAGGTGACTTCGGTGATCTCACATCAACTCAAAACACCGCTCGCCGGTATCAAATCATCACTCGAAATTTTGCTCTCAGGTGATTTGGGTGAGATAAGTGTCAAACAACGCGAGTATTTGGCACTCGCGCTCGATGGATCAAATAAAATGATTGGTCTTATCAAAAATTTACTCGATGCTTCGCGTATTGATGAAGGCCGCATGCAGCTTACAAGCGCACCTACGGATATTGGCGCGCTTGCCAAAACTGTCGTTGATGATCTCATCACTTTTGCACAGGCAAAAAATACTACACTCTCCATCACGCTCGAAGAAAATTTACCAAAGACATCCGTTGATGCAGTAAAGATTCACGAAGTTATCAGCAACCTTGTATACAACGCGATACGGTACAGTAAGGGCAAGGGTACCGTTGTCGTAGCAGTGCGCAGAGATGGTCATGATATTTTGTTTTCGTGCGCCGATACGGGTATTGGCATCGGCGAGGGTGATAAAAATAAAATTTTTAGCAAGTTTTATCGGAGTCCCAATGTCAGTGCGCTCGCACCCGATGGTTCAGGGTTAGGTCTTTATATTTCAAAGGCGATTGTAGAGAAGAGTGGAGGAAAGATTTGGTTCGAGTCTGTCGAGGGTAAGGGCTCTACCTTTTCGTTCTCACTCCCGATACAATAGACATACCTATGGCAGATCAGAAAAAAATTCTTATCATCGAAGACGACAAGTTTCTCTTGAAGCTCTATAGCGACAAGCTCTCGCGCGAAGGTTTTTTGGTGAGTATGGCAATCTCGGGCGAAGAAGGGTTGGGCAAGGTCAAGCAGGAAAAGCCCGACTTGGTGCTCCTCGATGTCATTTTGCCGCAAAAAAACGGCTTCGATATTTTAGGTGCGCTTAAGCTCGATCCGGAGACCAAAGATGTGCCTGTCGTGATGCTGACCAATCTCGGTCAAGAGTCGGACATCAAGACGGGGCTTGATCTCGGCGCCGCTGACTATTTGGTGAAGACTGATTTTTCTATAACGAAGCTTCCCGAGGTCGTTCGCAAACATATTGCGATTCATGGCGCAGCAAAAAACCCTATCTCGTCATAGCGGTGGCGGAAGGAGTGCGAGTCTCGCGACCCGTGCTCTTTTTGCCAAGCACTTGGCGGTTATGCTCAAGTCTGGTTTGACGCTCACCGAAGCGCTGCAGGTCACGCGTGATTCTTCACGCGGCGCATTTCGTGGCGTGCTGACGGACATCATGCGCGCGGTAGAGACGGGCCGACCTCTCTCACAGGCGTTCGGTGATCATGAGAGGGTATTTGGCGGACTTTTTATTGAGGCGACCTACGCGGGCGAAAAATCAGGCACGCTACCAGAAAATCTAGAAAATATCGCGACTGAGCTCGAGCGAGAAAAAGAGCTCGTCGCAAAAGTAAAAGGCGCGCTCATGTATCCATCGGTAGTATTGGTAGCAGCTTTTGTTTTGGCGATGGGCGTTTCGTTTTTTGTACTACCAAAGATTACGCCGCTTTTTGAGAGTTTTCGCGTTGAGCTGCCGTTTGCTACTCGTGCGCTCATCGGGTTTTCGCATTTTGTCAGTGACTACGGGTACTACTTTTTTGGTGGCATGTTTGGGCTCATATTGTTGCTGACATGGATGGTACGGCAAAAATTTTCTCATCCGTTTACGCATCTTTTGATGTTGCGCGTGCCGATCATCGGCACGATGATCAGATCAGCAAATATTGCGCGGTTTGTGCGCACGCTCGGCATGTTGCTCAAAAGTGGGGTCAATGTCGATGAAGCGATTGAGATCGCGCGCGACGCGATGGGTAATTATTATTACAAACTGTCACTCACGCGCGTGGGGCGCGATGTAGCCAAAGGTTCAAAATTGTCCGAAAGTTTGGCGCAAGAAGCGCATCTTTTCCCCGCTATTGTCACACGCATGATCAAGGTAGGTGAGGAGTCGGGTAAATTTGAAGAAACTCTTTTTTACCTCGCGTCGTTCTATGAAGCCGAGGTGGATACATCGACAAAAACTCTTTCCACGGTACTCGAGCCTCTCCTTCTTTTGTTTATTGGACTTTTAGTGGGCGGGCTCGCGCTCGCGATCATCACGCCAATCTATGAGATCACGGGTGGCATCAAATACTAAGCGCGCATTTACGCTCACTGAACTTCTTATCACCCTCGCGCTCTTGGGCATGATCGCTGTTATTGCGGTACCGGTAGTTTCAAATTTGCAGGTATCGAGCCAGCTTGATGATGTCGTGACTGAGATAAAGATGGCTTTGCATACGACGCGCACGCGGTCGGTCGCCCGCGTGGGCAACGCTACGCACGGAATACTCTTTGTGCTCACGCCTGGTGCAGAGACCTACACGCTCTATCAGATACCCGACGGCGCCTCCGCACGCAATCCCGCGCTCGATGAGGTTCGACGGATACCACGATCTATTACACTTTCCACCACGATACCGGCGAGCGATATTAATTTTAGTCGTGGTGTTGGCGCGCCAAATATCTCGGCTCTACAGACTATTACCGTCGCGCATACGAGTGGATCTGTGCGCACTATCACTATCACTCCCACTGGGCTCATAGATGCGCAATAATAAAGGTATGAGAGGGCAGACGCTCTTCGAGATTATTATTGCACTCGCGATCTTTTCTATGATCGCATCTATTTTAGTGAGCGTATCGCTTGGCGGATTTACCGCGCTCACCCAAGGGGGCGATCACACCAAAGCATCGTCGTTCGCCGAAGAAGGCGTTGAAGCGCTGCGCTCGATTCGCGATGGCGCGTGGAATGAAATGCGCCCGGCTACGGGTAGCCAGACGGCTGTGGTGACGGGCGCTATCTTGGATGTGCCAAAGGTGCCAACCGGCAGAGAATGGATTTTTACTGCCGGCGCGCCGGCAGAAGCGCTTGGCAAATTTACTCGCGTCATAACGCTCGAGGCGGTGTGCCGTGACCCACAGACACGCGTGATCACAGTTTGTCCCGCAGGTGCCCCTGATCCGCATACTGAGCGCGCGACCGTGAGGGTGAGCTGGGAGACACGCCCAGGAGTTTCCAACACCGTGACGCGCAGTTCGTACCTTACGAGTTGGGATTCAAAGACATGGACGCAGACAGATTGGTCGGGGGGATTGGGGCAGACTCTATGGAGCAACCAAACACGGTTTGACCTTATAACGCCCGCCAACAGCATAAGGTACAGTATTGCGGGAAAGCTAGAACTCAAGAAATCAGGAGGCACGTGGTTCAACGTACCAGAGGCCATCATCGGTCCCCAGCGCCAACTCAATGGTGTTGATATTGTTTCCTCCAATGATGCATGGGTTGTCGGCAACAACGAAAAAGTGTTGCACTACCTCAATGGCGTTTGGACAAGCGTAACTCCCACTATCAATCCAGGAGCTCCCGACCTTCGCGACATTGCCATGGTGAGTGCGAGCGATGGGTGGATTGTCGGCGCCAATGGTGAACTCGTACATTGTAGCGGAGCTCCTTGTGTGTGGAGTGATTCGGTGGCACCTTCGTTTGATACGGGTACAGAGACTTGGCACGCGATCTCCATGATTGATACTGCCAATGGTTGGGTAGTGGGCGCAGGAGGAGCGATAGCACGCTACACTGCAGGAGTGTGGACCGAGCTTACCCCTGCACAGTCCCCAGTATCTACAGCGCTCAATAGTATCGATATGGTATCGCTCACTGACGGTTGGGCGGTGGGCATCAATGGCAAGATTATTCGTTATGCCTGTTCCCCGATTTGTGCATGGACGCTCAATACGGGTTGGGTTGGTTCACCACCTACGGCTGACTGGCAGAGTGTTTTTATGCTTGATCCAAACAATGGATGGGCCGTGGGAGGACAGGGGCTTATTTATCGGTGGGATGGAGTTTTGGGCACGTGGGGGTTGATGCATGATAGTGGCGGTCATACATGGCACAGTGTTATGGCGACAGGAGAAGATGACGTTTGGGTTGTTGGCAGTGCGGGGACGACGGGCCACTTTGATGGCCAAAATTGGTCTTTTTCTGTGCCCTTCAGCAACAATCTTTTGCGTGATATTGATATATTCCAAAATCCCGGCGCTTCTTTGGTCGGTTTTGCCGTTGGCAATGCCAACACGGTGCTCCGACTCGATCGCCCAGTGCCGTACCCGCTTGTAGGATCGTTGGTGTCTTCTGCCTTTCCATTGTCAGGAGTTTCTCCCGTAGAGACAATCGAATGGGCAGAAAATATTCCTGTCGCCTGCGTTGGTACTTGCTCGGTAAAATTTCAGGTACAAACATCGGCAAACGGTACTTCATGGTTCCCGTCCCAATGGATGGGGCCAGAGGGTGATGATGGTGATGAGACGGATTATTTTACCTCGGCTACAGGGCGCTTGATACCAAATATTGTAAATGGCAGGCAGTGGGTTCGGTACAAAGTAGAGCTCACGGGCGATGGTGCAAATACTCCGACATTACAGGAAGTACGCGTACAATATAAATAATATGCGTCGTGCTTTTACTCTTGTCGAGATTATCATCTATCTTGCGATCGTTGGCATGATCGCGGTGAGTTTGGTGCTCTTTAGTATTTCTGTGTCGTCATCACGCGGTAAGGCCAAAGTTGTCTCGGAGGTGCAGGCAAATGCGCGGTTTGCACTCGATACCATACGGCAAAAAATGCGTAGCGCGAGTGGTATTAATTTTGGCGCTGGTTTACCGGGATCGACATCGAATACACTCACGCTCATTACACTCGATCCTCTACCGACTATTTTTGATCTCGATACCAATAATCGGCTTCGTATGAAAGTGAGTTCAAATCCTATAGAATTTTTAACATCCGATGAGATTTCTGTGACCGATTTGCGTTTTACAAATTTGACTGACGGTGCACGTGAGCATGTACGCATGTTTATGACTTTGCGATATAAAAACGCAGGTTCGGTAGAATATCAATATGAATATTCGGTCGAGAGCGCGATGAGTATTCGGTTTTAGTTTTATGCATGTAGCCACTAAAAATTTATATCATACGGGCGTCGCTGCACTTTTTATCATTGTAGTGGTGGGCTCGTCAGCACTCTTGATGGCGGTCGGTGCCTCACTGTTAGGAATGAGCGAACTTACATCGGGGTTTGTCACCGCTCGCGGCCAAGAAGCGCTCGCACTTGCCGATGGGTGTCTCGAAGAGGCGCTCGAGCGCATACGATATAATTCGGCCCTTGATGAGGCCAGTATCGAGAACAATGAGCCGCTCTATGCGTTGGGATCATGTACAATAGAGATGACCGACATCCCCGGACCATATATTCAACTTGAGATTACGGCAACAATAGACGGTTACTACAAAAAAATTGTTGGCGTGATTGATCCAGCAGTAGAGGGAAATCAGTTGGTGAGCTGGACGGAGGCATCAAACTAATACTATGCATCTTGGTACAAAAACGGCAGTCGGTATCAGTGTCGCCGATCATGTCATCGAGGTGGTGGAGCTTGCGATGGGCAAGAAGCCCTCTATCCGCGCTCGCAATCGCACCAGTCTTGACGCGGGCGTAATCGTGGGTGGCGCTATTCGTGATGAAAAAAAGCTTGCCGAAGCATTTGTAAAATTATTTGCCGAGGCGAAGCCCGTGCCAGTGTCTGGGCGGCATGTTGTTTTTGGTGTCCCAGAATCTGCTACCTATTTTCATATTTTTGAAACGCAAAAAATATCTGGCGAATACATTGCTGCCGAGGTGACGCGCAATATTCCGCTGCCCGCAGAAGACATTGCGTGGGGGTACCGTGTATTTTCACAATCCAAAGATGTCTCACGCGTCGTGGTCGCTGCTGCGTCACGCGCGCTTGTTGATTCGTGGCAAAAGTTTTTGAGTACGCAGGGGATCACGATAGATATTTTTGATATTGAGGTGTTTGCCATTTTTCGTAATCTCTTCCGCGAGTTTCCCCGTGAGCCCGTGCTCGTCGTTGATATCGGTGCCGAGACGACAGCTATTTCTATCTTTGATTCAGCGGGATTGGTGTATACGCGTTCGATCCGTATCGCAGGCGAGTATTTGACCCGAGAAATCGCCACAGCACTCAAAATAGCGCATGACGAGGCGGAAGAAAAAAAGGTTGCTATGGGACTTGAAGATCGTGAACATCCAATCTTTTTCGCGCTAGTCAAAGGTCTTGAGATGATCACTCGTGAAATGCGTGCGGCTCAAGAATATGTGGTGCGCACGCATACGATGCGCATATCAGAGATTGTGCTGGCAGGCGGCAGCTCGCGCATACGGGGACTCAGTACCTACATGGAGGCAAATTTTGGCGTTACGGTGGTTGAGGCCTCTCCTACGAGCGATGTGGAAGCTGTGGGTTACGCGCTTCGTGGTCTTGAGACGCGTTGGGATGTGACCGATCCGAAGATAGTGCTCGAACAAAAAATTACCTCGTGGCATATACCAAAGCCAAGTATCCACTGGAGTATGCCGCATGCAAGTCCAAGAAGGTGGTGGCGCCTTTTTACACAATAGCTGTGGATAACCGATATCATTTTTATTTTTACACGAGTATACTAAAGACATGAAAAAACGAGGCGGTTTTACGCTCATAGAACTTCTCATTGTCATCGGTCTCA
Source organism: Candidatus Ryanbacteria bacterium (assembly GCA_009691385.1). Classification (GTDB taxonomy): domain Bacteria; phylum Patescibacteriota; class Minisyncoccia; order Ryanbacterales; family GWA2-47-10b; genus SICQ01. Next base: position 8,561 of record SICQ01000011.1, on the reverse strand, counting down.
TCGCTATTTTAGCGGGCGTTGTATTCGTAGCGCTCGATCCGTTTACTCGTTTTCGTGACGCGCGCAATGCACGGCGCAATGCCGATGTCGCATCAATTGCGAGCGCTATTCGTGTTAATCAGGTAGATCTCGGTGGCCTTTATACGCCAACCGTTGAAGATCTTACAGCAAATGATACTAATGCGTATTTGATTGGTACAGAGGTAGGGAGTGGATGTGCTGCTTCAGCTCCTTTATGCGTACCAGGTGGCGTCCTTGTTTTGCAGGTCACCTGTCTCGATCTCTCAGCTCTTGCTACAAGCGGCTATTTAGGAACAGTGCCCAAAAGTCCTCCAAGTAGTATTACTTTGACGTGGGCTGATACGCGAACCGGTTATTATCTCGTCCGCAAGCTAAATGGCGCAATTACTGTTGGCGCTTGTGATGCAGAGGGTGCTGCCGCGATTCAAGTAACTCGTTAAATAAGAAATATTAAAAAGCTTCCGCGTATGCGGAAGCTTTTGTCTTGCACAAAGACATTATTTTAGGTATTCTAAAAAGCACGATTTTGTAATAGCCGGCATAGCTCAGTGGTAGAGCGAAGGACTCATAAGCCTTAGGTCGCAGGTTCGATCCCTGCTGCCGGCACAGGCAGAGTCTTGCACCTGCGTGCAAGACGTCAGGGATCGAAGGGCGAAGCGTTGTGCGTAGCACCGCGGAGCCCCGGGATTGCCGAGGGGGCAATCGACTTCCTGCTGTCGGCACAGGGTCTGTCTCAAAAGACCTTTGAGCGGTATGGGCGCGTGGTGTAGCCTGGTTAACACGTTCCCCTGTCACGGGAAAGATCGCCGGTTCGAATCCGGTCGCGCCCGCTCAAAATACAAAAATGTCATAGCCGTAAGTTTTGAGCGAGGCTCGCCCTTTGGGCGGCCCGCCGAAGGCGAGGTACAACTCGCCAAAAAAAGAGCACAACCTTTGCGTTGGGCTCTTTTTCTTATGCACAAGGGATTTAGTTTTATTGGCGTATAATAAGCGTAGGCGATTTTTATACACATATATTACTTTCCATTAATGAAAAAATATTTTTTTGCAGCAGGTATCGTAAGTTCACTTTTTTTACTTAGTGTTCCTACGGTTTCTCTCGCTGCATACATATCAGGTGAGCGCATTATTACCATTGCGAATGTAAATGCTCGTAGCTCACCGGAGGTACCGGTAAGCAATCCGAGCAGTAACATCGTTTCCACGGTTCTTGTGGGCACGCGGGGCACGATAAAAGATGGTCCAAGATCTGGTAGCGGTAGATTAGATTGGTATGATGTGGAGTACGCAAATGGTGTGCGTGGGTGGTCTGCGGCTGCTTATTTTAAGAAAGATACTCAGCGAACTTCGGACAGTTCCATGGATTCGTCATTGGTAGTAGGAGAGGGCGGCACTCGATGCCAAATTTTTGCTCCCGCACGTGTTTCTGTAGGGCAAGCGTTTGATATCTCGTGGACGACAAGCGCGAATACCGATGGATTTTTCTACCGAACGGAGGGAAACGGTGATTTTATCTCCCCCGTTATCTCACCCGAACCCGAGCCGGGATCATTGCTGGGTGGGCCCAATGGTTGTCTCAATACCGAAGGTACGGCAGACGCGAGGAAGTGTAAATTGGAGGGCGTGCGATTGACTAGCGCGGGTACCTATCGTGGTTTGTTTGATGCAAAAGGCGGTTTAGCTAACTCTGACGCTGATGATGATATTTGCGAAGTATATATAACGACACACGAGGAGCCGGAAATAAGTCAGAATTCATCTCTCTTTCAGATTTTAGGCCCGACGCAAGTGCGAGTAGGCGAGCCGTTTGCCATAACCTACCGGAGAAAGAGCGATTTGTTTTATAGTAAACTTTTCTCATGGCGCGGCTGGCAGGGGGCTCGGGTAACGGGTACCGCATATCAACAAACCCCATCGAGCAATGCGGCTCCTCGAGAAATCGCCTTCTTTAAAAATCTTGCACTCCCTTGGCTTTATATCTATAACATAAGGGAGATTCCGTGCGCTGGTTCTGATCTTTATAATTGTGCCACGATGAAGAATATCGTCGTCACCGAGCCTGGAACGGCTTCCATCATCTTGAGTTTTTATAGTGGTAAGAGAGGTCTTTCAGGAAACTTTAAATATACGGTTACCGCAGTGGGGGATGCTTCTACGTCACCTCCACCACCTCCACCACCTCCACCCCCAAATACTGGAGGCACAACGCCAAGCTGTGCCATCAATGTTGCGAGCACAAGTGCTATTACAAAAGCTATAAAAGAAAGATTTACCGTGTCATGGGCATCTACGAATGCTGATTATCTTGTCTCATCAGGATGGAGTGGACCCATACAATGTGATGACGGAATTGATCCAAGAAATTGTAAGGACACGTATTTAGCATCGGGAAATGTTGGAACAAACGCTTCGTGGGGAAACATTTTCCTCGAGACTCCAGGTCAAGCAAGCGTAACCCTTACTCCAAAGAAAAATGATGGGACCACAGGTTTAAGCTGTACATTTATGGTCACTTCAACATCAGGTACTACTCCACCTCCACCACCGCCTGCGATACTAGCTACACGGGTGGGGGTAAATCCACAATGTCCGGATGGATATTTCGAAAATCGCATTTCGGGCACAAGCTTTGCCTTAGGAGTAACGCATTTGCTTTTGCCAAGTGGCGTGACAAAAACATACTGTGCTGAGTTTAAACCTCCTACTGCTCCCGCAACTGGAGACCCTATGGGTGTTTTCAGAGTTTCTCTCTATGACGAATCTGATCAAAGCTATTATTCTGGAGGTCTGAAAGTGCAAAACCCTGCTGGAATTATTCGAGGAGACAATTTTGTAGGTGCCTCTGGGGGCAGTGAAGCACTGTTTTACAGTTATATAAGGGCCGCTAATATTCGTAGACCGGAACAGACGCCTCGCGGAACCTATATCATTACTGTGACGGGTCATAGCTTTAGTGCCACAGACAATGCTCGGTTCCGTCTCGGTTGGGATTGGCAAGAGCTGGCTCCTCCGTGGAATGGTGTTGTTGGGATCCTTTCATGTCCATTAGGTTCAGGGGCTAACTGGTCTCCACAATTTGGCGGGTACTATCAAGGGTCGGGTTGTTCGTGCGCGTATTTTAACGCACAGGGTGTGGTGCAGCCGACAGTAGTGTATCCCGCAGTGCCTTCAAGCTGTTCACCAGTGCCAGGTATTGCCCCGCCACCTCCACCTGTTGCACTACGCATCGAGGTTGGTGCCACTATTCGTATTAGTGCTCTCATTAAGCCTGATCTCACGCTCTCCACGGTTGGTGCAAACTATCGCATCGATCCTGCAGGCGATGGTTCATGTGGCAAAATCGATGGCGAAGAACAGGTAGGTGCGCGCGGTACGGTCATCGCTCCGGGAAGAAATGTTTGTACTACTGACGGACGCGTGCGCTGGAAGGTACATTTTGTTAATGGCGCTGAAGGTTGGGTGACGCAAAATCGTCTCGAGGTTGTATCTCCTACATCACTTGCGCCGAGCGTCTCAGACCCCGCGATCGCCAACACGCTCGATGGTCTCCGCCGTTCGATTGAGAGTCTTCAGAATCTCATCGGCCAGCATTAAGAGGTAGTATTAGAAAACCCAAAATCCCGCTCGGAGGCGGGATTTTTCGTCTACAGAGTACTGGAAAATAAGGCATATTTCTGCTATGATGGGATATATTCATGTTTCCACCCGTAAGCTAAAACTCCATACCATGCATAAGCAAATCACGATTCACGATCCCCGCGAGGCCGACTTGCTCAAAGAGCTGGAAGGCAGGCGTGACATCAAGGCAGAGCGTATCAAGCGCATGCTCAAACTGCCCGACCTTTCAAAGAAAGATTCTTCTTCAGTAAAGATTCTATTTGATCAGATTATTGGTTTACCACGTTTTGATGGTTTTGATATTGTCGATTTCCCCAAGATCGTATCGGTGCAAGACAACTTTGATCTGCTCAACACGCCAAAAGATCACCCGAGCCGAGGGGAGACTGATACCTACTATATAGATGAAACGCATTTGTTGCGCACACAGATGACTGCCTTTTGGTCATACTACCTGCGTGACGCCGATGTTTTAAAGAAACTCGAGACCGAAGGGCAGATCGCCGCGCTCTCGCCGGGTATCGTATTTCGCAAGGATGAGATTGATCGGCACCACTTTCCTGCCTTTCATCAGATCGACGGTCTTCTGATTTGCAAAAAAGAAAAGAAAGTCATCACTCAGCAGGTTTTAAAAGATGTGCAGATAGATTTGGCAAAGGGGTTGTTTGGAGAGGATATCGAATACAAATTTCTTGATGACAATTTTCCCTACACGATCGAAAGTCTCGAGATGGATATCATGTTCAATGGAGATTGGCTCGAGGTAAATGGCGCGGGGCTGGTCAATCCTATCGTTCTGAAAAATTTTGGATTAGACCCCGAGGTCTACAACGGCTGGGCTTTTGGCTTTGGCGATAGGCTTGCTATGATAAAGATGGAAATCCCCGATATCAGGATTTTATGGTCTGATGATTCGCGCATAACAAGTCAATTTAAAGATATCAATAGCAAGTACAAGGCCGTCAGCAAATTTCCTCCAATCGCGCGGGATATTTCATTCATTATTGATAAATCAGTAAGTTTAAATAATTACTACGAGATTGTCAGAGATTTTGCTGAAAATTTAATCGAAGAGGTACAGCTCATCGATGAGTATGAAGACGCAGCAAAGTTCGGAGCTGACAAAAAATCGTATACATTTCGTATTGTCTACCGATCTCTGGAGCGGACGCTGACGCATGATGAGGTGAGTACGATACAGGATCAGATAATCAAAAAGACGCAAGATTCGTTGGGCGCAGTTATACGGTAACTAGTTTAGACATATGGCAAAAAATAAACCAGAAAAAAAGACTGAATCAAACGGCGACTATGGCGCCAAAGATATTTTTGTACTCGAAGGTTTGGAGCCAGTGCGCAAGCGCCCCGGTATGTATATCGGGTCTACCGGCGTTGATGGCCTTCACCATCTTATCTGGGAAGTCGTCGACAACTCGATCGACGAGGCGATGGCTGGATTCGCCAAAAATATTTCTGTTGTTCTTTTGCCAAAAAATCAAGTACGCGTGGTTGATGACGGCCGTGGTATTCCCGTCGATATTCACAAACAGACCAAAAAATCAGCGCTCGAAACGGTGCTGACAACGCTTCATGCTGGCGGCAAATTTGGCGGTGATGCGTATAAGGTCGCGGGCGGTTTGCATGGCGTAGGTGTATCGGTGGTCAACGCGCTCTCTATTTGGCTCAAGGCGGAAGTTTGTAAAGACGGCTTTTTGTATACGCAAGAATACGAGCGGGGTAAGCCAAAATATAATGTAAAGAAGGTGGGCAAGTGCGATGGATCAGGCACAGCGATTACTTTTGAGCCAGACGCGGAGATTTTCAAAGAGATCGAGTATAACTGGGAAAAGATTCTCGAGCGTATTCGCCAGCAAGCGTATCTCAATCAGGGCATCCATGTCATCATCCACGACGAGCGTAAAAAGGGTGAAGAGAAAGCGCACGCGTTTTATTTTGAAGGTGGTATCAAGTCATATATCAAGCATGTCAATCGCCGGTTTCAGCCCAAGCACGAAGAAATCTTTTATATCAACAAAGAAGAAAATAGCGTGATGGTAGAGGCGGCATTGCAGTATGCCGATGACCTCTCAACGCGCGAGCTCGGGTTTGCTAACTGTATTCATACACCTGAAGGTGGTATGCATATCACCGGTTTTCGCACGGCGCTCACCCGCGTGCTCAATGACTACGGCAAGAAAAACAATTATTTTAACAAAGACGATGACAATCTGACCGGTGAAGATGTGCGTGAAGGTATGACGGCGATTATCTCGGTCAAGATACGGGAGACACAATTTGAAGGTCAGACCAAAGCAAAGCTAGGTAATCCCGAGGCGAGAGGGGCGGTAGAAAAAGTATTTGGTGAAGCGTTTTCCGCGTGGCTCGAAGAGCATCCGCAAGAAGCGCGCATTATTTTAGATAAAGTATTACTTGCCGCAAAAGCGCGCCGTGCCGCCAAAGCCGTCAAAGAAACTATCATGCGCAAGGGTGCCTTGGAGGGCATGACGCTACCGGGTAAGCTTGCTGATTGTCAGTCAAAAAATGCAGAAGATTCCGAGATATTTATCGTAGAGGGTGACTCTGCGGGAGGATCCGCCAAACAAGCGCGTGACCGGAGAACGCAGGCAATCTTGCCACTGCGAGGCAAGATTCTCAATGTGGAACGCGCACGATTGGATAGGATGCTCGGCTCCGAGCAGATCAAAAACTTGGTTATCGCGCTTGGTACCGCTATCGCTGATGAGTTTGATATCGAGCGTTTGCGTTATCATAAGGTAGTTATTATGACTGATGCTGATGTGGACGGTGCGCATATTCGCACGCTGTTGCTCACACTTTTTTATCGTTATTTTCGTCCGCTTATTGATGCCGGCTTCATCTATATAGCGCAGCCGCCACTCTACCGTGTACAGCAGGGTCGCGAGGTTCGCTATGCGTATTCGGATAGCGAGAAAGATCGCGTCGTCAAAGAATTTCAAAAAATAAAAGCAGAAAAAGCAGCCAAGGGTACAAAAGAAAAAGAAGAAGAACCCGAAGAAGTTGTTGAGGCAGAATCAGATGGCGAGATCCCCGAGGGTGAGACCAAGATCAAAGGCATCACGATACAGCGCTATAAAGGTTTGGGTGAGATGAACCCCGAACAGCTTTGGGAAACTACCATGGATCCTGCTAAACGCATTATGAAGCAGGTGACTATTGATGATGGTGAGGCCGCTGACGAAGTCTTCGATATCCTTATGGGTGATGAGGTTGCCCCACGCAAGCACTTTATCCAAACACACGCCAAATCCGTCAAAAATTTGGATGTATAGTGTATGAGCGCGTCTATTAAATCCATCATTATTCTCTTAACTCCTCCCGCGCTTTTCTTCGCGATTCTTTTGGGAAGCGAGTGGTTGGCTGATAACTTTGATTTTATTCCGTATATATCAGAGGGCCTACTGCTTCTGTTATTTATTGTATCTGTAGTTTTAAGTACTTATTTTTTACATAAGTACTGGTGGAGGAGTGGGCTGGTTTGGAAATTTTCTATTCTTGGAGTATTTATCGTTGGCGCTTTTATAATGAGTAATATGCGGGATAATGTCGGACATCCGTCCGGTGGTAATGCGGCTATTAAGGGTAACTTGGCGGGCATTCGTATACAAGCCGCAAGGTATGCCGCTGCCCATGATGGAAAATTTGGAGATGCAAACATAAGGACGACGCTATGTGAAGAAGCCCAGAAACAAGGGGCCAATCTATTTCAAGAAAAGATTATTAGTGAAGCTATGTTAGCTGCTCGAAACGCCAATGGTTCTAGATCGCTTTTTTGTGCCCTTCAACTTGATGGTGAGAGTACACAAGTTTTCTATGATGAGAAAAATACTCGTGACTCGAAGTCGATACTTGTTAAAGGCAGTTGGGCGGTCAGCTCACCGCTAAGGTCATCACCCGATCAATATTGGTGCGTAGACAGTACCGGCACCATGCGTGTGGTGCCCTACCATATCACCGAGGCGAGGTGTCCGGAGGGGGTGGCGCGGTAAACAGTTACCCCTTGCGCTCTTTTGCGGAGCGTGATATATTAGGTGTACAAATCGTTATTTAGATAGAGGCCTCCGGGCCTTTTAAAAATCTCAAAATACTATGTTTACCCGATTTTCCAACTATATAAAGGAAACTCGCCAAGAGCTTTATAAGGTCAATTGGCCTACCCGCGCGCAGGCGATTCAATCGACCTTGATTGTTATTTTTGTCTCGATCGGCGTCGCGCTCTTTTTAGGAGCGTTTGATTATTTGTTTGCAGCGCTCTTGCGCCAAATCATTTTTTAATCCTAGGAACTTTTTATTATGCCAAAACAAACCTCAGAATTTGGCAGGAACTGGTACGCGGTACATACCTATTCAGGGTATGAAGACGCGGTAGCACGCAATCTCCGTCAACGCGTGGAAACTATGGGCATGGAAGACAAAATCTTTGCCGTTATCGTGCCGACTGAAAAGCGCATCATGATCAAAGGTGGCAAGCGCAAAACCATCGAAGAAAAAATTTATCCCGGATATGTCTTGATTGATATGATCGTGACCGATGACTCGTGGTATGTCGTACGCAATACGCCTCGTGTGACCGGTTTTGTGGGTGCGGGTGTCGTACCATCTCCACTTGATCAGTCAGAAGTTGATATGCTGCTCTCGCGTATGGGTGAGGCCGAGCCACGCCACAAGATCAATATTGTGCGCGGGGATAATGTACGGATCACGGACGGTCCTTTCAAAGAAATGGAAGGCCGGGTAGAGGAAGTTGATGAAGAGCGTGGCAAGATCAAAGTTCTCATAGCGCTTTTTGGTCGCGAAACACCCGTAGAGATCGACCCGTTGCAGACCAAGAAATTATAAGGTAGACTTGTCCCACAACGATGTATGGCAAAAGAAGTAAAAAT
>SICQ01000010.1 GCA_009691385.1 Candidatus Ryanbacteria bacterium | reverse complement strand
CTGGTCCGTGATACCGGTGCTAGCACTTGTCGTAAGATCCATAACCGTATCACTCGTACTCTGATCATCGCCATAGAGAGTGACATTATACCCATCATTGGCATTAGTTGTCACCGAAAGAGTGGTGGTAGCGATTTTGAAGGTACCAGGGGTAAGAGTACCGAACTGATCGGTACTTGAAGTAAAAGTGAGCGCAGAACTTACCGTAACAGTAAGTGACACTGCCTCGCCCCGGGCGTGATACGCGTAAAAACCAAAAAATAAAAAACTGACCAGCAAAAAAGCGAGACTTACCGACTGACCATACCCATGCTTATTAGAAAGAAATTTACTCATCGGTCAAAAAGACTTACTAATATCTAGTATAACCTAATCCAAAAAGATAAAAGGCACTTTTCCACAGGTATCAAGGGTTTACCGTAGCAGTATAGGTGATACCTCCACTATACGAGCCTGTTTTTTGACCTGGGGGCACATCAAGATTGTAAAGAACCACCGAATCAGTCTCTGGAGATGACGCAGATGTGCGATTTATGATTGTTTTGATATTCGTAGAGGCAGACGATAGCGGGAAACCGGCAAACTTTGCATTAGCCGTCTTATCATTGGATCCCCACCAAGTAGAACTGTAATTACCACTGTCTGTGCCACTACTCCGTATACGAAATTGCAGTGTTTGGGATTCGGTAGTCGATGCAGTAGCATTGCCTGCATTGGTATTTGCCGTAGCATCCCAGTTTGTCTTATCAGAAATATTGGTAGCGGCATCGGTAGTTAAATCCATAGTACTATCAGTATCGTCCCGCTCAACCGTGATAATGAGACCAGTGGAATTATTGGTAAATGTCGTCAATGTATTGGAACTACTCACTAGCGTACCAGGACTCAAGGTACCGAATGCAGCAGAGCTGGAATCAACCGTAAAGGTCAATGACCCGGGTGGCTCCACCCACGAAATAGTCAACATCACAAAATCAACTTGGTTGACTGAGTTACTCGCCGTACTCCCCGACGCTGAAGTACGCACACGAAAATACATTTCATTGTTTACCGTATCGATATGATCCTCGGGATTGGTAATGAACCCTGCGACACCACCACTCGCCACACCAGTGGTGGTGATGTTGTCTGCATAGGTAAGCGCGGTTGTACTGTTGCCGGTCACCGGTGTCCACCCACCGGTAGTACCGGTAAACCCTGAATAATCTTTGATGCCACCTACCACGGTACCTGCAACACCTGACATGTAACGAGCAGCGAACATAACACCGACAACTGAAGCATTTGTCGGTACCGTGACCGAAACACCAACATGTGAGGCAGCCGCCTCCTCGACTGTCGCGTCAGCATCATTGTCTAATGCATAGTAGGCGTGACCGAAGCTGTTTGATTCATCTTCAGTAAGAATATTCCAAGTACTCGCAGATCCGTCGGTATCAATATCTCTTGTGTTAGAGCAGGTGCCTGCGGACACGGAGCCAAATGATATCTCGCATTCTCCTGTATTAGTGTTTGTCGCGCCAATCATCATATATATCGAATCAATACGAAAAGAAACAGTACTGTTTGAGAGGCCACGCCAACCAATACGAACGGTGCCACCTGATATGTAGTTGCTGAGCGTCACATTGTTTTTCGCATAAATGTCGGTAGCATCAGTCGCAGAGCATGCAATAGATGCGGTTGAGAGATCTTCCCACGCAGATGAGTTAAAATTGTAAATCTTGGGTCGATGGGTAGGGCCCGTACCCGAACAGTCATAGGTGGCACGAATCATGATGGTATTGGCTCCCGTGAATGTCTCGACATTTTTAAAGTCGAGATGAAAGTCGAAAACGGAACCTGCAGTCCCTGGTACTGCGAGATAGATGGTATCGGTACCGGTCTGACCACCACCAGCGATAGTGGTTGAGGCGTAGCTGCCGGTGGGAGTACCGGAACCGAGGTTGGCGAATCCTCCCGCTGAATACAAAGGGTGAATCATGGCATATACACGGAGGTAGTCGATGGCGAGGTCTCTGGTTGTATTGGTAGTCGAGTAGTAGCGAATCTTGATTTGGTTGGAACCGTTTACAAAGTTTGAGAGTGGAGTTGAGAGTGTGGTGCCGCCTGCAGATCCTTGTGCCCAAAAGCCATCGTAGATTTGGTAGTGGTATGCGGTACGAGTGGTAGGTGCTACCGTCGTCATGTTGGCGTTGAGGATTCTCCATCCCCCACCGGTACACGCAGCATCTGCTACGTGGTTGACTCCTGTCGATGAGGTCCAGTCACATATTTCAAAGTAGAGGGCTGGTGAAGTCGCGTCTTCATCGATCTCTGTCTGGATCATGAGGATATTGGCACCATTGAGTTGCACACCTCCTACGGTAAGGTTTACATCGACACCCGATGCGGTTGAGGCGACCACCCAATCAAGATTGTCATCCGCGAGTGTTCCTTGCCACCCACCCATGTTTCTGTGACTGTTCGCTGAAGCTGCAAGAGCAGATACAGTGGTGGTGGCTGATCCTCTGACGATGGAGCCGGCGACGGGTGAGAATTGGTAGGTGGCTTTAGCTACTTTTGGCTTTACGGCGCTTGCTAATTCGCCTACAAAATGAGTGTTTTCAAAAAAAGCATATATGAGATAAATGCCAAAAAAAACAATAAACAACGCACTTATTATGCGTATTTGAGACGCTATCAGCCGATGTATCCTACTCTTGGACATCTATCTTGGGGGCGACTCGGAGAAATTCGAACTTATCTTCTGCCTCACGAAAACCGACTTGCCAACGCTCCGTCGCAACATCATTAAAATCAAACGATACATATTCTTGAGCATTATAGGATTGACTTTGATACCCACTCGCGAGCGTATGAAAACCATACAACACACGACGATCTTTATTTGCCCAAAAAATAATATTTGAATGGATAGTTATCGGAGAGTTACGCTCTACGACATATTCGCTGCCAGCGACACGCTGCCAATCGCCCTCTGACTTGTCTTCATGCACCGCCCGATACCAAATCTCGACTTCACCACTAGGACGCTCGATTTTTACAACTCGTATACCATCAAGTATTTTCTCTCCCAACAAAATATCTTTTGCAAAATTTGGTGGTAAAAATACATCAGTCATTTTTTCCGCGTAAGCCGTCTCAATCCACATACTATCGAGCTGGACTTCGGGAAGCTCGAGTATCGTGGGCACACTTACAATTCTGATTTGAATGGTCGAGACATCTGACCACAGCTTGAGTGGAATGGGAAACTCTATAGTAGACAAAGAATCTTTAGTGACCGAACCGAGATGATTCCACAAAGATCCATCGAGCGTGTAGTACACCTCGAAAAGAGTTTTCTGGCTTTCGGATATACTCGATGTAGTTGTAGCAACGGTTACCGAGGATGTACTGGTCTCTGCTATCGATGACGACGCAGTATCTAAATTAATAACCGCATCGGTAGTAGTTGGCGTCTCCGCTACTTCTTGGGCAAGCGCATTATTGATAAGCCATCCCCACCAAGAAATTGGTTCTGGCGCAGGCGCCACTTCCACCGGTGGCAGAGGTTCGATATCTTTAATCTCCAAAACTTCTGTGGCAGCGCTCTCTTGAGACTCCTCGGCAGAAGCTGTATCTGCATCTTTTTGCTCGAGTATAGAATCAGTAGAAACTTCGGTAGGAATTGGCGCATCCTCACTTGGTGTGGAACTGCCGGCTTCAATAATAGACTCTACCCCCTCTACTAAAGAGGCGCTCGCTGGTATATCTTGCTCTGGCATACGCCACGCAAACTTTAAAACAAAAGATTTCGGCACCGTATCGTTTGGTATCTCGCCCGTAAAAGCTCCACAAAAAATTTCTGCGCCAAATCCTGACAGTTTCGCAAAAGTATCACCATCAAAACCGTCTGGCTTTCCCTGTACCGCGACAGGATCGGTCCAGGTGCCAAGACATGAGGTTGGATAAAAAGAAACTACCTGAGCTTGTGTCAGGTAAAACGAAAAGAGCATACCCAACAGACACAGAGTGCCTATGCCAAAAAAAAGATAGTATCGCCTTTTGATTGGAGCGGTTTTTTTCTGCTCAGCGGGATGACGGAGTGGCGCTTGAGAATCTCTTAATGTAATGTCGCGTATAAACATACAACAGCTACATCTATTGTATAGAATAGAACGCAATTACCCAATGTGCATAGAAAAAGCCGGCCACGCTTATGTGAGACCCGCGGCGGCAATAAATCGGCGTTCGAGCACCACAGCAAAACCTTCAAGCTCTTGTTGCACGCGCTCGTACCCGAGCGAAGTGCGGAGAAGCTTGAAGTAAAATCCGAGGCGAAAATAATATGTCGCCTCTGGATTAAAACTCTCAATAAACACATCAATGAAAACCCCTTTACTTGTGTCCCCGGCAGGAATCGAACCTACATCCACTCCTTAGGACGGAGTTGTTCTGTCCATTGAACTACGGAGACTCGTTATCGCTTCTTTATAGCACGCTCTTTTGATATAGTGAAAGCAATGTCTCACGAAGATGAAGTGGTACGCGCGGTAGAAAAGATTTTACCGTCGGTCGTATCGATCACTATTTCCAAACATGCTGATTTTGTAAACCGCATGTTGCCTATCGACGGTATCGGTGAGCAGCTCCCTAAAGATGATGATGGCAACATCCGCCTTGGCGGCGGTTCGGGCTTTATTATTTCCAATGATGGCTTGGTACTCACTAACAAGCATGTAATTATGGATCCTGACGCGCAGTATGCGATCTTTGATCAAAGTGGCGCGCGCAGTGATGTGCAAATTCTTGCGCGTGATCCTATCCATGATATTGCTATCCTCAAAATGACGCCTCCGGCAAATTTTGCTACAGCATCACTCGGTAAATCGCAAAATCTTCGCTTGGGCCAGACAGTTATCGCCATCGGCAATGCACTTGGTGAGTTCCAAAGCTCGGTATCGACCGGCGTCGTATCAGGCCTCTCTCGGCTCATTACCGCCGTCAGCGATATGTCAGGGCATCATGAACGCCTTCGTGGTCTCATCCAGACTGATGCTGCCATCAACCCCGGTAATTCGGGCGGCCCACTCATCAATCTTCATGGTGAAGTCATCGGCATCAACGCTGCCGTCATCTTTGGCGCGCAAAATATCGGCTTTGCGATTCCTATCGAAAAGGCGGCGCGTGATCTAGGTGATATACAAAAATACGGGCGCATCCGTAGACCATTCTTGGGTGTGCGGTATCTGCTTGCTAATACAGCTTTGCAAAAACAATTTGGCCTTCCGGTAAACTACGGTGCTTTTGTGGTGCGTGAGATGATCCCGGGTGATCACGCTATCATCCCCGGCAGTCCTGCAGACATTGCGGGGGTTAAAGAGGGTGATATCATCCTTGCCTGCAACGGTAAATCAATCAATGAGAAAACTTCACTCGAAGATATGCTCGAAAATACCAACCCCGGTGACACGCTCACCTTCTCGGTTTTACGCGGTACTGAAAAACTCACTATTCCGATAGAGCTCAAAGAACGAGCTCAGGTCAAACCCGAGAGTCTCGGAAAATAATCTCGCGCAACACTACACCGCGCGTTTGAGGCACGACATGTATCGTGCCGTCTTTTATTTGTATATCGCACTTGTCACTATCCCCTACTAGTTCGTATGTACCGCTATCATTGAATGCCAAGTACCCTGCAGCCGGTTCGCCCGCGTACTCAATCTCATCTGCGCGCACGATCCATAACCCATGGAGGTATGGAGTGTGTACTTCTTTTTTTGTATCAGTATCGGCATATAAAGCGACGCCATCACGCACGAACCCTTTGGGGTTTCCTATAAACCCGTAGCGATACCCGAGATGTAGTTTTGCCTCTCCTGCATCCATTGTTCTAAAAAACGCCGAGCGCACCGCGTAACAACGCGCCGACACCATACGCTATCGATGCGGCAAAGCCGCCAATAAATAACATCTCAAGACCTGAGAGTACAAATGACCGCTTGGTGATCAGTGAACGCAGAGCGCCAAGTATAAAGAGCACACCACCTGTCGATATCACTGAATACAAAAAAATATGAGTGATGCTGGAGAAAATAAGAAACGGCAAGATAGGTAAGAGCCCCGCGCACACAAACGCCGCAAAGGTCAGCAAAGACCCGACAAGAATTGGGCCATGATCATGATTGGATACATCAAATTCTTCGTGCATCAGGAGATCAGCAAAAAATGATTTGTTTTTGAGCATAAGGTGCGAGAGTGCCTTGGCATCAGCATCAGCGTATCCCTCTTCACGCAAAAGTTGCGTCATCTCATCACGCTCCGCCTCTGGGTCGTCTTTGATCTCCTGCTCTTCATCATGGTACTCACGGCGCACTACATCGCGCTCGGATTTTGAACCAAGATAATTTGATACTGCCATCGAGAAACCATCGGCAAGTACATTGGCGATGCCGAGGAGGATGATTGTAGCGCGCGGGTCGGCGATATGGGCGCCTGCAACCCCTGCGATAATAGCAAAGGTGGTGATGACGCCGTCGTTGGCGCCATACACAATGTCTTTGATATAGCGCCCGCCTTTGGTCATTTATTTGATACCTAACATTTCCCGAAGTCTGCGTTCATCAAAACCGATGATAAGCGTCCCATCAACCTCGATGACCGGTACCCCCATCTGACCCGTACGCTTGATCATTTCATCACGCTTCGTCACATCAGTCATGACATTGTATTCGCTGTACGGAATATTGTGCTTTTGAAACATATCTTTGGCTTTGCGGCAGTAAACGCACGAAGGTGTCGTGTAGATTTCAACTTTCTTCATATACGCCCAGTATACACGACCTGCTAGTTCTGCAAAAACCATCTTTGCATGTTACGATACCCGCATGCATCGCTTTCGTACCTATACTAAACCATGGATAAAAAAGGAAACGCCCACAGAAAAAGAGACGCGCGTCCGTGAGATTTTTCGTAGACTCAAAAAAGAGTATCCAAAGGCAACTATCGCACTCACCTACAAAACAAACTTTGAGCTGATGGTCGCGGTCATCCTATCTGCCCAGTGTACCGATAAAAAAGTAAACGAAATCACTCCCGCGCTTTTCAAAAAATATCCCTCAGTGCGCGCATTCGCGCGCGCAAATATCATAGAGCTTGAAAGTCTTATCCGCCAATCGGGCTTTTACCACAACAAAGCAAAAAGCATCATGGGAGCTGCTAAAAAAATCGAGAGTGATTTTGTAGGCGAGGTGCCTCGCACCATGAAAGAGATCCTTACGATACCTGGCATCGCGCGAAAGAGTGCCAACGTGGTATTGGGCAACGCATACGGTGTTGTCGATGGCATCGCCGTCGATACCCATGTAGGGCGCATATCGCAACGCTGGGCGCTCACTGAATCTGATAACCCCGTAAAAATCGAGCAAGACTTGATGGAACTCTTACCTCAAAAAGAATGGTTTAGCGCTACTTATCGGATCATTGATCATGGCCGCGCCATCTGTAAGGCACAACGACCAGAGTGCGCGCGCTGTCCCCTCAAAGATATTTGCCCATCTTCTGTTGTATAAAAAAGACCCTGCCGCACAGTGCTGCGACAGGGTTCGGGTTAGCCCCCTAGGGGGATGTTAGGAGTAGCACATACGACGACGGCCGTACTCGACGACCTCCACTCGAATCATCTTCTGAACACCGAACTTGATGGCGGGACGAAGTTGCGGCATCCAGACATCGACACGGTGTTTGTACCGTTCGTTCATACAGTCTTCAACCACAAAGATTTCCGGACCAAAGAGATCTGGTAGGCGAAGTTGGGTACCGAGCGGAAACTTGTTTGACGCGACGATACCCCACCGTACTCGCCGACCTGTTGCGGTGATAAACGGTGTACTGTCGGTCTCACGCGCGCGTGATGTATACGCGCTGACCTCTAGGTTATGCACGCGCACAGGTGTACGCGCGTCAAAATCACGATCCCTTTGTCGGGAATCTGGTTCGTATTCAACTCTCCTCGAAGACGATGTGTGCCAGGAGATGTTCTCCATCGATAATGCGGGATATCCAACGAGCGATGTGATCGGCTGGATCTGATGGGGAATTTCTTCTAGCTGCGAGAGTTGGTACGCTTCTACGGTAGACGCTCCAAGAAAGAGCGTCAGCAGCAGAATTGCTACCATATATGTTTCCTCCTTTCAGGAACTCTAATGAGAGTATAGCACAGTTTTTTCTTGTGTCAAGATACCGGGCTGCCATAGATCTTGCACAAAGCATCGTACACCAGGAGTCTCGATATTTCTCACCTCTTCTATCGGCAAGTCTGGCGCAAAAAACAATGGCACGAGGCGCATCGCCTCATCATCAAAACTCATACCGTCAGGCATATAAAATGATAAAAAATACCGATCACCCTGATCAGTGACATTGCGCGTAAAACAAAGCTTGATACCTGATAAAAAATCTGCGCGATGCCGCGCATTTGGTGCATCAGTACATGCATCGATTGGATATTCATCGGCTACGCGTCGTAAACGCTCAGCGAGCGTCAATACCTCTTCGGAATATTCAAAAAGACTAGGAGTTTTCATGTGATTATTGTAATGAAAAGCTAAAAAGAAAAAAGAGGGGTTGCGAGACAACCTCTCTCCTAGTAGGCACCTTTCTCTGCCCTTGTTTGTTCGTAGCGACTCAACCAATCGGCAAGACGCTGTTCATCCGCGTCGTCGAGCGGCCCTTTGAGGAGTCTACGCAACACGGTGCGCATTTCTTGAGCCTCCTTGTCACCGAGTGCCAGTACTTCTTCGCCATTACCCATGAGGCTGGTTAGGAGATCTGATAACTCGAAGCTCTCTTCATATCCGAGATCTCCTTGTTCGCTCATCCCTCGCCGCTCATGCAACGCCGCGATGCGATCTTCTGCCTCGCGTACATCCCTGCGATGTTGCTGCATTTTCGCATCCTCCACGCTGTGAAATTCTGGATTTGTTTCCACGGGAACTAATTTAATCTAATAGTATTCTTTGTAAATAAAATATCAACCACGCCTATCGAGCGCTGCGCCAAGACCGAGCGCCATACCAGTCTGCCAACAAACATACAGCATAAAAATTTGTTTTTGATACCACAGCTCTGATGTGGGGTCCCCTATAAACCACGAGAGACCGAGTGTCGCGCCCAGTAGAACCAAGATACCAAGCTCTTTTAACTCGAGTCCAAAAAGTAAGATACTAAATGACGCAAGCATCGCGAGCGCGCCCGCACCCCCCGCTATCAAAAACTCACCATAGCTCGGCGCTACATTGGTACCCTCGATCAAGAGTTGCACGGTTTTGACGGCGATAAAATAACTCGTCGTCGACCCCACGATCCAGAGCGGCAAACGAAAGAGCAGGGTCGCTTCCCTGTCGCGGCGCATCAGAATACCGATAGCGATGAAAATACCAAATATGATGCCTGCGGTATACCACGGCGCATCGCTCCACTGATAATAATGCTGGAGCGTATCAGTTGCTATCGCGGACAGAAATCCTGACAGCGCGCCGAGCATGCCAAACATGAGTGTATTGCCAATCTTCATATATAGGTAGTGTAGTGCCTACTGGTAGCCGAACAATGCACAAACAGAAAACCCCTCGCCTTTCGGCTAGGGGTTCGCTGCTCTCTGTGTTCTCGTGGTTTCAGGCCGATATGACCGAATGGGTACGGTACGACGGCCACAGAAGAGGTACTCCTTTAGTGTATCAAACCGCTACCCCCAAGTCAAGCGCCTTGGGGATATCGCCATCTAATCCTTTTTATCGAGCTTATCGAGGCCAATCCACTTGACCCCAAAGTACACAACGAGCGCTATGACCACAAAATCAATAAGGGTGCTAGCAAAGTTTCCAAGCCCAAATGATACGGGACCAAGCGCGAGCTTCGCATCTTTGAGGTTTCCTGCCGCACCGAGCGCAAGACCTATGATTGGATTTACCAAATCATTGACCACCGAAGTTACTACTTTTGATACAGCACCACCTAAGATAAAACCGACGGCGAGCCCAACCACACCCTGCTTGCGGATAAAATCAAGGAAACCCTTTAAATGCATAATAGTAATTACTAGAAAGGACTAGCGTCCCTCAAAATCTGCTGCGGTGATGGCGTGTTTTCTGCACCGTTTTCAAGCAACAAATTGTTGATGTAGTAAAGCGCGAGCATCCAGATAATAGTCGCTGTGACAACACCAACCACAAAACCGCTCAATGCTGATGCGACCACCTGACCTAACTTAAAGACATATTTTTGTTTGTCTTCTGAGACGAACGCTTTTCTTAAAGATGGATACATAGATATAAAAACTTTACTTAAAAATAATAAAATAAAAACCGAAAACGACTATTATAGATAGTATACCACTGATTGCTATCGTACAGTCAAAAGGGTGTCGGAAAGGTCGTACTCACAACGCTTTGCCTTGTTTACAGAGCTACAGGTATCGCCGCCCCATACGATCACTTGATAGGCCCCTGGAGTTAAGTCTCTCGGGACAAAATAAGTATAGGATCCCTCATTGCTACCAGCAGGAAATGTGCTTGGCGCGAACATATCGCGGCCTGCGATACCAACACCAATATATGGATCAGATATGGTCTTATCAGTTTTAAAAAGTGTTGCTTTTACGCGCACGGTACTTGCTAGATCGCTCGCCCAACGAACGCTATACTGTTTGCCACGCTCCCATTTCTCGCCACCATTGGGCGCGATAAGACGAAGTTTTTTTGTACTTGTAGTCTTCGCGGGAGGAGGAGTTGCCGCCTTTGCTTCTGCATCCTTTTTTTCTTCCGCCATCTTCTTATCTTCAGCGGCATCGCTTCCTAACGCACCATCATCTTTGAGATACCAAAAAAGGCCCGTTGCCACGAGTAACGCGACTACGAGCACAAGAACAACAAATCCTCGCTTACTTGAAATGTTCATACCTCTATTGTGACGAGTAGCATTGAAGAACACAAGGACAAAAAAACACCCGCATAGTATGAGATGTTTTTTATTCTATGGGTCAGCAACTTAAGGACGTTCGAACCTGTTTTGTGAGGGTTTAGCAGTTACCCTCCCCTGCTACTCACTATATCTTGAGTTGAAGGGGTCAGGGTATGTATTTAAGGGGGTGGGCGTTGAGTTAGAAAGCTTACCATTCTATAAACAAGCTGCTAAAGAATCCCTTTGTTTTTGGAAGAATTGTAGTAAAACGCTTTATGTTGCTATTGGTGCATCAGCCAACACTGAAAGCATGTTTAGATAATGTTGGCAGATGGGGCACACATTGTCCTCTGCGTATACCTTATATATATCCATGGGCTTTGAGCAATGATTGCAGATTTGCAATCTCTTCGACTCGCTAACTGTAATACCTACACCGAATTTATGCTCGATACAGTAGACAGCCAGAGCCTCTTGGCCAGATGGGACTAAAACATCTTTAAATGTCATGACGAACCCGCACGTATCACAATCCATATACGATAATTTATGCATGAGTTTTTCTCCTTATTACTCTTGGCAGCTCCGTCTCGACCAAACAAAAAAGCGACTAAGAGATGTGATTCAGTCCGACAAACTGAATGAAATCTCCCAACCGCTTTTACGATTAGTCGCTTATCTCATGTGGCTTTCCGCAGATTTCCCAGATTGCCTACCCCGAAGGGAGAGATGAGCGTTTCGTGATTTTGCTCACGAACGAATACTTAAATTATCAATGCTACTCTTTTATTATACAGGAAAATCAAGAAGAAACAAGAGCCAGCAACTGATGGACATTCGAACCTGTTTTGTGAGGGTTTAACAATTTACCCTACTACTCACCATTTTTAAAATAGCAATATAAATCAATAATCACCATCGCAAAAAAAGCAATTAACCATACCGTCGGGTCTGTATTTGGTCTTTTTGAATTAAAACTTAATAGAGCCGCAAGCGCAAAAATAACAAAATTTATTATCAATAAAAAAATAAATGTTTTGGAAACAAATCCTCTCATGTGTACATTTTTACACAAAATGTAAATGACTTTCTGCTTCATCATTTGTCAGTTAAACGCCGGTATTCTGCTAGCATCTCGATAGTGCTCGTACACAAAGCTATAAACCTCATATCCCTTCAACTCGCATTCCTCTTTCGTGTAGGTAGGTTCAGGCAATTTGGCAAACAATAGGTCGGAAATAGTAACTCTCACTCCAGCACGATTTGGCTCAAAGTCCCTCCAGTGAGGCACCAATCGCTCCTTCAGAGCCAGCAGAAGCTCGTGTGCGGTGTTCTTGACCGCATTCACCTCTGTAGGATTAAGGGAATCCTTTAAAAGCAAATCAAAGATAGCCAACTCCTCCTCATTCATGTTCTCTTTGACTGCTCGTTGTTCTTCGGTGGTCAAATCCTTTGCCAGCTCAACGAGGCTTTCAAGAGTCTGGTCGATATCATGGGCCCCACTGTTGTATTCCTGCAACAGAGAAACGAGGCGTTCCATAAACTTCGCTCGTTTCCTATTATTCTTCATCATCTCTGTGATCTTCTGTTCAAGTTCAGCGCTCATGCTCTCCATCTGTACGTTCTTGTTCTCGAGTCCGGCGAAGAAAGTATGCAGTGCGTCTGCATCAAGCAAACTCAGGTCTTTAACCTTCTTGTGCTGTGGTATGACGTATTCGCCAGTCTGAATCGATTTATCTAGCAAATCCTCTAAGTCCTTCTTTACCTGTGACACATCCACACTCTGTGAACCAACATCACGTATACGAGATGCGAGTACACGTATTGCAGTTACTTTTTTGTAGTAGTCCTCAGCATCAGGATCTGGCATAACAGCACGGTAAGCATTTTGAAGATCGGAAGCTAGGTTCAAAAAGAGTTTCTTCTTCTCTTGCTGTCCGAGAATCGTGTTGGCGTATCTCTCCAGTAGTAATAGCTTCTGTTCGCTTGGTGCTTCCAATAGTGCCGCAATGTCGATCTGCTCTTCGTGCAAGAAGTCCTCAACTTTTGCCAGTAACTTCTTCAGGTTGCCGACCAGCTCCTCCTTATTTCGAATGATCTCGTCGTCGCCACTGTTACTGGTGGCATAGATGGCAAGTGCTTTCTGTATATTTTTAAAGACGCCAATATAGTCAACGATGAGACCATTTTTCTTTCCTTCATCAGCTACTCGGTTTGCACGAGCAATTGTCTGCATCAGCGTGTGGTTCTTGAGGGGCTTATCGAGATACAGTGTAGAAAGATTTGGTACATCAAAACCAGTCATCCACATTGCACACACAAAAATTATGCGTAGATTACTATTGGCTTTCTTAAATTCTTCCTCTAAATTTCCATTGAGTATACGCTGACGAATCGGCCTCACATCGATCTTGAACGCCTCTAGGTCTGCAATTTCGTTTTGGTTGTCACCCAAACTTACCATCACTGCCATGTCGACATTCTGGTGCCGTTCTATTTTGGCCAATATCTTTTCGTGCTCGTACTCATCTGTAGTACGGGAAAGATCCATGCGAAGCTTGGCGATATATCGATCCCACTCCTTTTTTACCTTGTCGTACATGCGGAAGGTCGTCTTCTTATCAATAGAAACGACCATAGCCTTACCGTCATAACCACGACCAGTAAAATGCTCCACGATATCTCTGGCAACAGTATTCAAGCGGTCTTCACGGGTAATGATCTCGTAAAAGGTGGAGTACTCCTTTTCCAGTTTGTCCTCCTCATCTTCATCGAGATCATATCTATCCATCAACTGACCAAGCTGTTGCTCCAAGTCTTCGTTAACATTCTTTAGACGAGGCACACGGTTTTCGTAGTACAGAGGCACGGTCGCACCGTCCGTGACTGACTGGCCGAAGTTATAGACAGACACATAGTCACCAAACGTCTCTCGGGTACGCTCTTCACCATCCACCATGAGAGGAGTCCCAGTAAAGCCGATGAATGACGCTTTGGGCAAGGCTTTATGCATATTGAGTGCCATCTGGTCGTACTGAGTACGGTGCGCCTCATCCGTCATGACGATAATGTCTTCTCGTTCCGAGATAGGAGCGGTGATGTCCTGAAACTTCTGAATGGTGGTGAATATCTGCCGGTGATCCTGCACCAGTAAGTCCTTAAGATGTGTTATCGACTCAGCGTGTACCTCATTCTCGTATATCGCTCCAACCACTGCGAAGTTTTTATACGCCTGGCCATCGAGTTGCGTTCTATCGGTGACGATCACGAACGTAAAATTGCCTGTGAGCTTGCGGAGCGCCTTCTGTGAGAGCCACACCATCGAGAACGACTTACCAGAGCCTTGCGTGTGCCAGAAGACACCGAGCTTGCCGTCCTTCTCTTTGCGATGGACGACGTTATCAAACGCCTTGTTCACACCATAGTACTGGAAGTATCGAGGAAGGATCTTTATCGCTTCTGCCCGGGACTCGTCGTAGAGAATAAAGTTCTCGAATATATCCAAGAGGCGTGTCTTGTCGCAGAGCCCGCGAACGATGGTGGTCAAATCGGTCTTAGGTTTTTCTTCTTCGTTCTCGCTTTTTTTCCACTCATTGAAGAATTCAAACGGCGCAGTGAGTGATCCAAACTTGTTTTCGATGCCATTACTGATGATGATGCCCATGTTGTACCAAAAGAGCTTCGGTATCGTGTCCTTGTAATCCCGTATGTTGTCTCGGTATGCGTCGACGAGACTCTTGTGCGCAGCCTTAAGCTCAAGAAGGAGAAGTGGAATACCATTTACAAAGACGATTACATCAGGACGTCGTGTGTACATCTCACCGGCAATCCAGAGTTGCGAGATAGCGAGGAACTGATTGTTGGATGGAGTATCGAAGTCAAAGAAGCGCACTCGTTCTACACTAATGTCACCATTAGCTTTGGTGACATTCACATTGGCGCCGTCACGAAGCAGCTTATATATCTCTCTGTTTGCATTTACCAGGCTCAGCTGTGAGCGGTCACGAGTGAGCATGTCCATGGCCTGTACGTACGCATCCTCTGGCAGTCCTGCATTGAGTTGCCGTAGTGCGGGCAAAAGATACTTCTTCAGCACCACTTCGCCTTGGTGCTCACGACCTAGCGACAGGTCAGCTTCCTCGGTGTAGGCATCGATATGGCACGCATCGTCACCCCACAACTCTTTGATGAGCCTTATGACTGTCTGCTCGACCAGGTTGTTTTCATTAAAAGGGTTCATACTTTTATGTCCATTCCTTTAAATTGTTCCTTGGCCTGCGCAATGGATTCTTCAGCGTTTGTGCCGCCTGGGGTAAAAACTGTTTTAAAATCGAATTCTCTCAGATTGTTTTTCTTTTTCCATGCCAAATAATCTTGATATGAAGGCACTGGTAATGGAGATAGACCATTAAGACTTATTAATGGCGTTTCAGGCTCAATGTGCCACATATATACAACAGCTCGATCTCTCGAAGTAAAATGCTTTACTCCAGCAATTGGGTAACCGACACAATTCCTATATGTCACAACACACCAAATATGTTCGTTGGGGACATCTTCATGATAGATAGTTGTCCAAATAATGCCGTCATTGTCAGGTGTAGTTTCGACCTTGCCCTTACACAAATACAAAACAAAAAGCCTATCGTCGTAATATTGCCCCCCTTTAAATTCAATTGTATTGGATTGACTCATATTATTTCAGCTCACGTTTGCCGGTGACAAGTTGCGGAATCAATAGATCACGAATTTGTGACAAAACATAATTCTGCTGATTCAGTTTATTCATTTCTGCACGTATTCCGTGCGCTAGACTTCCAAAAGACTCCAATGTAGCTCTATCAGGCAGCAATACTTTGAGTAAATATATATTTTTAACATTTAGGCTTCCCATAATGGCTCCTGCATCAGTTTTTTTTGATACCTCTTTTACCATGTGTCTGGAATGCAAATATTGAATGAGAAAGCTGGCCGGAATCTTTTCTGGACGGATCACCGTCATATTTCGGCCCGCTGCAGCTACCACTCCATTAGCAATCTGTGCGGACGCTGCTATACGACCGACGTTTGTGACAACGCAATCGCCATCACGTAATTCAATATTTGCAGTCCATTTCTCATAGTCAGTATCGCTGATCAAATATTTCTCCGCCAGGCTAATCATCCCATTGTCCAAAATGTTATTAAGTTGCAAAAGAATCTTATTTCCAGTCTTTATTGCATCTGGTTTTTTTGTATGCAGACAGTCAATGATTTTTGCAACCGAACGCATTTCAACAAAAGCCCATCCTTGGGGAATCTTGCCGTACTCAGTGCCACTATCTACCATCTTCACTTTTTCATGGCCAGGGAATTTGAACTTCACAAACCACTCGGTGTAGAGCAGTTGCGCCATCTCTTCCAGCGCCTTGATGCGTTTCTCGTTGTTTTCTATCAGATCGTCATATGCGGATAAGACAGAGGAAATTTGTCTTTGGGTTGAAATGCTTTCAGGCATTCTAACCATCACTTTTACTAGTGCAGTCTGTCTGATACCTCCAACTGTGGTTCCAGTAGCGCGACTCAGTAGTTCATGTTTACCAAACGGCGAATTGAAGTAATAGTAAAGGAAGCGGGAGACGAGTTTGTTATCTTTTGTACGGATAGCAAAAAGTCGCTGGCTCAGCAGTATCTTGTCATCATTTTTTACATAAAACGTCTCGCCTAGTGGCGCTTCGGATGTCATGAGAATATCGCCTCTTTTGACCTCCTCCTTCATCCATCGTGCATAAAGTTCGCTATTGACAAACCTGATCGACTCAGGGTTTACTATTTTCCCGTGCTTTATATTTTTTGCTGACAGTGCAGGTATGCCTGAAGAAACCCAATCACCATGGAGCTTTTTCGGGGTCTTCCCTCGATAATCAATGATCATATCGAGAAGAGGACCTAATTCTGATTCAACAAATTTGCTCATAATATTTGTTTCCAATCCTCAGTTATTTTTTGCTCAAATTCATGAGCCTCTTTGGTCAGATTTGTGAACTCGCTTGCCAGCTTAGTCATCTGTGCGTCGAAGTCCACATCACTCATCTGCTTTTCGACTATTTCGACGTATCGACCAGGGTTTAACGAATAGTCGCTGTCACGTATCTCGTCTAGCGTTGCGACTTTGCAACGACCTTTGATGTCGATATATTTTTCTTCACCATCTTCCTCTCGATATCGACGCACGATATCGGCAAGTTCCTGAATTTGCTCATCCGTCCACTCATTGTGAGCCTTATCGATCTCAGTATAAATATCCTGAGCATTTATGAAGAGTATTTTCTTTTCTCTATTACCGCCCTTCTTACGCTTATCAAAAAACCAGAGGGTGCAAGAAAGAGTGGCGTTTAGGAACATGTTTGATCCGACTGAAATGATTACATCTACCAACCCCGCATCCACCATTTTCTTTCGTATCTCTTTTTCAGCGTTACCAGCATCACCAGATGCGTTGGACATCACGAAACCTGCACGGCCTTTTGCATTGAGCGCACTGGCAAATATCTGCATCCAAAGATAGTTGCCGTTACTTATTGCACCCTGACCAGTAGTTGGTAGCCCAAGATAATAGCGAGGGTCGCTCTGCAGCTGTGCTGGGTCTATGACTATCTGACCATTTTTATCTTTTCCTTTGACGTTGAAGGGCGGATTCGCCAGCAAATAGTCGAATTTACCTACACTCTGAAACGGGTCTTCATAAAAAGAGTTCACTTCGGCGATCTTGCCAGAGAGTCCATGTATGGCCAGGTTCATCTTGGCAGTACGGATGTTGCTCGTACCTTTCTCGTGCCCGTAGATGGCTACCTCGTTCATTATCTCCGTCTTTTTGTTTGAGTGTGACTTTACGAAGTTCGCTGATTGGACAAACATACCTCCACTGCCACAGGCTGGGTCGAATATTTTTCCACTGTAGGGTTCAATGACCTCCACGAGTAGCTTTACGATTGATTGTGGCGTGAAGAATTCTCCTCCTTTAGCTCCTTCTGCACGTGCGAATTCACCAAGAAAGTATTCGTAGATCTCTCCGAAAGCATCACCTTCAATATCATCGGGTATCTGGTTGAAGTTTTTTAGAAGTGCAATGAGTATCTTACTGTTCTCGTCAGCCTTCTTTGCATGAAGACCAGTGTAGTCCTGTGGCAAGATGCCGGCCAGATCTGTGTTCTCCTCCTCTATGGCCTTCATGGCAGCGTTTATTGCCTTGCCAATGTTTTTATTCTCCGGCAGATTCATTAGGTATGAGTAGGTGGCAGTCGCTGGCAAATACAACACCCCTTTGGCTTTGTAGTTGTCGGCAGTGATCTCACGCCTGCGGCTAGCCGCTATCTTTTCATATTCAGCCTCGATTTCTGTTTTTGCTCGATTGAAACGCACATCCGCAAACTTCAAGAAGATGAGCCCTAGGATTGGCTCAGACATCTCGTTCAGCTTCAGGCCACTGTTGGCTCGTAGCTGAACAGCTGCCGACCAAAGCCTTTCATGTAATTGTTTGCGATTACTTGATGTCATAATGTTTTTTTTCTCCAACTTGAAGGTGATTGAGGTCTTTGTCTTTGATGAAGCCGGTCGCAATATAATTTCCCTTATA
>SICQ01000009.1 GCA_009691385.1 Candidatus Ryanbacteria bacterium | reverse complement strand
TCCTTGATCTCGCCCATCTCGATGAGACCCGCGGGCAAATCATGATCGCCAAAAAATGCGATCGTACGACGCCCCTCGGCTTCTGCGAATCGCATGTATTTAAACGATTCATCAGATATATCAACGCCAATGGCCGGAAATGAAAACGGATTCATATCAACTATTGTAGCAAAGAACGAACACTAGCGAGAAGCTATAAAGCCCATGTTTAAGGAATTTCGGCATAGCTACCTACACCAAACGCCGCACCGCCCGGTATCGTAGCCTCGGGAAGACCGTATTCGTACTGAATCTCGGTTTCCTGCCTCATAATAAGCCCGTGCGCCATAACCTGCATGACTCGCGTGGGTGAAGAAGCGTTGGTATTGGCGAGAACAACCGTTCCATCGGGCGCATAGAGCAAAACCTCGTCGCGCGTATCGGTTGCTGTATAGATAGCTGCTGGATTTCCCTTATGCTGCGTGCCAACATTGGTCGGATAGGTTTTATCGAAAACCGTCGAACCACTCAATTCAAACGGCTGCATATCTCCTTTGTTGGTGCTTCGAGTAATGACAAAAATATAATTTCGTTTTACTGCATCTCCCCGGAGTTGTGACGATGGCCCTACATCTATCGCACCCTCAGAAAGAACCAATGCTGCGTCTCCATTGCCCCAGCGCAACGTCAGGTTATTGTTGGTAACATCCATTTTGATGCCTCCGCCACCGCCCGCGGTGATTTTAATTCTGCCGTTGACATACACGTGAGTATCTTTGAGTAAATTGAGTTTTGTCTGTACTCCATCAATCACCAGATCACCATCAACACAGATAGACCGTGGCGTTGTCTGACCCGTGAGCGCCGTAGGCCACGTGGTATTGGAAGTAATGACGGCAGATCCGTTCGTGTGATAACAACCCGTGGCGACAAAAGAAAAGTATCCATTGGTTCGAGCTTGTGTAATCGGAGGCCACTGGTAAGGGCCCGGGGAACGTGGAAGATAATTGGCAAAATTAACTTTTGTGCTATCAATACAAGGTTTTGAACCATCAGCAATGGGGCAGGTAACTGCGCCTCCCGGGGAGCCGTTATTTGAAAAATAGGTTTGAACAAAACTCATGAGTAAAGCCTCGCTGGAGAATTTTGCATCAACATTCCATGATCCTCCGTTTGCCTCATAGATGGAGGGATACTTGCAAAAATTGTAAGGCTGGGCAGGACTATTGTTTGGCAGTGCCCCCGACCCGCCCGTACCTCCCTGCCATAAACCTCCAGCGCCATACTGATGTGTTCCGTCATCAATATAGTAGGTACATGATTGATTGAGCGCTGGCTGCGAGCTAGGAGAGGACCACGTACCGCAGGAATTGCTGTTGCCCAGATCGAAAATGTAACATCCACGCAAAGGTTCCGTGGATATTGAACCTGCATTTTCATTAAATTGGTAGGGTGTAAATTGCTGTGAATTTGCGGGGCATGATCCCCCTGCGGGCACGCCGTACTTCGTACCTACGGTACACGCATAGGGATTACCGTTGGGAGCAGTGTAAATAGGTGTCGCCCCAGCACGAAGAAGTCCGTAATCTGTAGTGCTGTCTAACGATGCTGTGTATTTTCGCCTCGTGGTAGCTCCTGCTGAGGCAAAAAATCCAGGAACATCGCGAACTTGTGAATCACACGTTGGCAAAAAACCTCTATTTGTTTCAAGGTCAGTACCAGTAGTTTCGGCTCCGCTCGAATTTGTCATATCGCAATTATCAAACTGCTGGACAATACTCTTTCCCCCAAGGCTATGATTGCCGTTTTCACCCCGATAAAATAGGCTTACAAAACGCCTGCCGATAAACGCAAAGCTCGTACATTGGTTATTTAAAGCATTCGAACAATCGTTGCTTACGGTAGCGCCCTGCGCCTCATCAGCATGGAGTTCGCCAAGCACATAGAGTGAATTGTTGTATCGCGCAAGATCGGTACCAAGATCATACAAACGAAATTGAAAATCATATTCTGGATTCGAAGGATCATCCCCTTGCAAGAAAGCGGCCTGCAGCCCTGCACAGCCCTGTGTACTATCGGTAGGACTCGTATCGCAGACTTGAAGTTGCTGACTACCCGTAGAAACTCCGTTTGAGGTACACCATTGATTTGACTGAGTAGCGCCCCACATACACACCGTTGGGTCTCCGTAGGTCGCGCCCCAGCTTCCCCCGTGTCCGATGCTTTTATCAAAATAAATTTTGAGGTAATTATTAGCATCACCGCCCGACCCCTCCTTTTGCAATACCAACCATACGTAGGAGCCAGCAACTTGATCGTCAATATCTGCCGCAGCACCAGGAACATTAAAATTTACCCAGCGCGGCCCTTTATCAGGAGCGCTTGCGCTATTTTGATAATTTAGAAAAAGATTTGTACCAACATCAAAGCTGACTTGCTTAAGAGGTTTGGTAATGCCACTGTTGAGCTCACCGATATAAAATTTGATGCCGGTCGGCAGACTAGGAGGAGACCCATCATATCCCATACGCAACGATGCCATAAAAGCATCTTGGGCGTCTTCATGGAGCAAAATACGCTGGCTGATAGCATTGACCGCACCTGATTGATAAGGACAATTTACGTTCGGAAATGAGCCTCCCCCGCCTCCAAAGCAAATCCAGTACGCATCTGCCTCGCCACCTGCGCCAATACCAAAAACATCTCGTCCGTAATCGTACGTATGCGACTCGTTGCCAGCTTCATTCACTTCTGGTGGGCGTACCGTAACACGATTATTTACATATGCATCGCCAGCGATAATAGCGTCGATCGCATTTGACTTATTGTTTGTATTGTTACCGTTACCAACTGCGGACCCATCGCCATTTCCATTGGCATAAATATTTTGATTGACGTGTACTCGCCCGCGGTCGCTTGGCGCGGAGATGCCGTTGCACACGCCGCCCGACGAAGTAAAACACTGCACAATAGCATTTGATCCCATACGAAGTCCTCCGTCGCCTACAAGAGCTGCGAACAAAAAGATAGAATCATCATCAAGGTTCACCTGTAACTTTCGGATAGATCGAGCGAGATCCGCCTCGCTATAAATAGCCGCATTGGGTGGCTTTTTACGAATTACCAAACTTGATCCTCCATAGGCAAAGGCATCAAGCGCATACGAAGTGCCCTCAAGAAACGTGCTCTGAGTAAGGCGCCAAATACCATCTTCAATCCCGCCTTCAGCAATATATATGGAACGGACGGCAGAAACAGCGTTTGCAAATTTCCTTTGCGTCGCGAGTACCAAAAATGTATAGCTCGCGAGCATCACTAACATAACCGAGGTAATGATAAGGATCACTGCGATCGCACTAAATCCTTTTTGTAAAATGGGGCGAGACATATATCAATCAAATCCGCGAGGGGTAACAGTAGAAGTTGCTGTCATGACCTCCCTACTTGTTAAATCCATAAGCTGAATTGTCAGGCGAACTGATTTTGGATTGGTGTTGCAGGGCACAGGCCCCACGCAATCGACACGAAAGGCGCACACCGCTACACGGGGGGACGTCAGAATGACCTGCCCTCCTACGGAACTATTGAAAATAAGGCCATTTTGCCTGTTATTGTTTGCATCTGAGCCGTAAGCATTGTTGATTACCTCAAACCAATTCGAGGAGCTTCCGTTCTTTTTAAAACCGAGACGACTGAGCTGCCCATTGTTGCACTGGCCGTTGCCCCCATTTCTACCAAATACTGACAGAGGAGGGTTGGAGCCTGCGTTATTAAGACTTTCGGCAGTACGAACAGTATCGGTGATGGTGCGCATGATAAAATCCATCTCTTCTGCAACGCGAATTCTGTGGGCAAAGAGACGATCACTTTTGATAAGATTCGCTGCGAACCCCGCAAAAAAACTTACCACAAGGCCAAGAATGCCCACGTACACAACCAACTCCGTTAACGTAAACCCTTTTTTATTCATAGTGTCACTAATTTTTCCATCCGGTAAAATAGCTCTCGACGACAACCTCGTTTGCGCCGCCGGGGGCACTACTCTGGCAATTTACAGTTACCCAACAAACTCGTATTACCACTCGCCGCGTATTGGGGTCTGATCCGCCCCCTGAAATAATCGAGCCGCTCGCATTGCGGCTCACCGTATAAAAATAAACTCCCACCTGATACCCGTCTTTAGGATTATACAAAGCATCGTGCGCGCCGCTCGAATACGCCACCAACAACCAATCGCCAGTGGAAAGACTGGGAATAAATCGATTGGGCGTGACATCGCTCGTGGCAAAACTTACCAAACCGTTTGCGCCATTGAACCCTCGACTGGAATCGTCACGAATGCGCCTAATAGCCTCCATAGCTTCCCCCGCATAATATGCCGCCTGCATTTTTATAAGCCCATCGCGTTTTGTCTTGAAAAAATTGCCTTGCATAAAAAGAAAGCTTGAGAAAACAACTACCGCTATACTCAACGCAATAAGAACCTCAAGGATGAGTGACCCGTGCATACCTTTTCTACGTATCACACTCATAATACAAGAAGATTATCGTTCGCCATTCGTTCAAAGATATTGCCTGTGGGCGATACCGATATTGCACGGCACGTTCGCGCGGCAAGACATGCATTAATCACATCACGACGCGAGGAAGAATAATCGATCGCGCAGGGATCAGAAACTTTTTGCGAATCAAAAATAATAATCGAACCTACTCTGTAGATAACCCCATTATCAGCCCCTCCGCTAAAATTCTCAAAAGCTCCCGTCACCGAGGTAAAAATGAAAAGAGGCCATCTAGGCGGATTACTCGAACTCGTTCGCGTCTCGCGGTAATCATGATATCCTCCGCCAACCGAACCGTAACAAAAAGAAATATTTTTTGGCAAAGTAAACTCTCGCATAACCGTGTTGCACGTTGTATAGGGCGATGTATTGATCGGATCACGACATAATCTAAACATGCCGCTCGTCAACCCATTTGCACTCACATTAATAAACTGTACGCCGTACTTTCTTGTCTGCTTTATAAGTGCAATATCAGCCTGGTCTTGGTCAATAATACCCTCGGACGTCATGGCACGGTTACGCGCCTCGGTAAGTGCAGTCTCAATGTCGCGTACAGCACCCTCCAGATTGGTACGCCCCCTAAGCGACAAAAAGCCCTGTATACCAAGACCGAAGAGTATTGAGAGTATTGTGATAACCACAATCATTTCAATGAGCGTAAAGCCCCTGTGCACTGTGAAAAGCGTCATGTACCTATTTTACATATCCTTCACTATCAACAGCAAGGCTAAATACCACGTAGTTATGGTGCGACCTCGTCATAGTCTCCCACACCAAGCGTTTGTGCCGGACCATCCGGCAGTTCAATATATTGCACACCATAATTATATTCTATCGTACTACTGCGCTGCATAATAACTTTATACGCGGCAACCTGCATGGCATCAGCTGAGTTTGAGCCGGTGCGTTCCATCACGATAGTCCCCTTCGGCGCATAGTAAGAAGCGGGGCTACCGCCATCTTCACGGCTATACAGGTATATCGATGCCTGATCACCACTATGAATGGTATTGCCATTTGCATCAAGAGGATCTTCCTCACCCTTCTTATCCGCGCGCGAAACTACAAAGAGGAATTCTCCTTGGGACGTATTACCGCCCTTAAACTGCGAAGTTGCCTCTGTATCAATGATGCCATTTACCATGACGAAACCTGCCTTATTGTCAGACCAACCATTCGCGCCCGAATCCTGCATGCGAATCCTTCCTGCGATACCATTTGGCACTTTAATGAGTTGGAGATTGCCCGTTACGTACACATGAGCACCACCATTGAGTGTGATTTGGGCATCTTTTATGACAAGGTTACCGTTTACGCAAACCTTTTGAGGCCACGTGACGCTCGCGCTCACGGTATATGTTTTACCGGACGCTGGGTATGAAATAACAGCACCCGGAGGTGTGGCGCATCCGCTAAAATCTCCACTCGCGACCGCACTGCCATAAATAGTCTCTACAATGTTATCAAGACGCGCGTCATCATACGGAAACGCGGGGAAGTCCGCTGGATCTAGAGCTTTTGGCAAATATTTGTAACGCTCTTCGACAGCTATAGTATTAAACGGTGCCGTATTGGCAAGAAAGTTGTTTTTGAAAGCATCCTCATTCATGTTCACGCGGACATCGGTAACACCACTCGCATACTTACAAAAGTTGTAAGGGAAATCACCATATTCTGCGGCATTGGGTGCTGGATATATATAGTAGGTCTGATATACGTTACTCCCCGAACAACTGTCCCCTTGCGGACCACAGGCAACGTAACATCCACGGGTAGTACCGTTACTCAAATTATTAAACTGCCACGGCGTATACGCCTGACCATCAGAGAGAGGATTACACGAAGCGAGTGTACCGCCATAATCAACTGACCCAGAATTTCTATACGGATTGCAGTAAAAACCGTTTTGTACAGGGTAATTGCTGCCAGTATATTGACGGCTACCCGCATACGCCTGTGATGTGACGTCGCGTACATCTGAATCACAAAAAACTCAGAAGCCACGCTGCGTTTCAAGATCAGTCAGGAACGTTTCGATGCCTGACCCCCCGGGATATCGCAGTTATCGAGTTGTTGGACAATACTATACCCCCAAATTTTTTGGTGAGCTGCCTGTACTCGCGAAAAAGTGCTCGCGAATCTTCTACCTACAAACCCGATATTTTTATTATTGGGGCTTGAACCCGTACCAATGACTGTCGCGCCAAGCGCCTCGTCCGCATGCAGTTCGCCGTTTACATGCAATGAATGTGTGTAGTTGTTTAGCCTGTCACGAAGAGAATAAAGACGGAAATGAAAATCAACTTTCTTGGCCACATCAAGCGGCACCGCGTCGTCTAAAAGCCCGTCGCTATTAAGCGGATCTGTGTCGCAAAGCTCGGAGGCGCCTGACGGCGGGCAAATAACACCTGAGACAATCAGTGCTTGATTGTTTGAATATCCGCCGTACCCATCACTATACAAATAATCAGGGTTTGTACTTTCGTCATAAAACACCTTCCAGTAGTTAGCGTTTCCTGCCGGAATAGACGAAGGCGCGTCCATCTGTAACACCAAAAATACTGAATCTCCGTAACTATTAGTGTTCATTTGACTCGGGATATTAAAATATACCCACTCAGACTGGCTCGAGCTCATAACATCCTCGGTACCGTTGTGATCACGATCAATCTTAAATTGAGAAAATGCACGCCTGTCCGTGGAAGAAACGTCTTTATCAAGAATGATGCGCCGCGCAAGCGACCAATCGCCTGCAGCACCGCGTATAGGATAAAATTTTGTCGTGGGGAAATTTGCATCTGCTGGATCGCCCACATGAGAGACGCGCAGTGCTGCGCGCTTGGTCAAATAGCCAGCCTCGTGATGTACCATGACCTTCTGTACGATAGCCGTTGCTTTGATGGGACAGTCAGTCGCCGAAACACTACTCCCCGCGCCAATACAAACCCACTTTGCTGTGACATTTGGATCGGGCTCCTTGCGTTCAGTTGGACGAATATCAACATCCCCCCACGTATAGACATGCCCTGTAATGCGTGAATCAAAACCTGAAACACCTTGTACACTATTTGCGGACCCACCATTTGCCCAGATATCTCCCTCTACATACACTCCTCCTGCATCTCCCGCCTCCGAGTCTCCCTGACATAGCGCGCCAGCTTCAGAGTGTATAAAAGTACCATCGGCCATGTGAAGCCCTCCTTTACCGACAATAGCCGCGTATGTATAAATCTGATTTTTATTGAGAGTAATATGTATTCTTCGTTGTCTCCCGCCGGCATTGCTCGTACTCTCGAGACTCGATCCCGCAACTGTATCAATGATATATGTTGCAACCCCTGAGTTTAGAGTTGTCTGGTATGTACCTGAAGCAAGATTGCCGCCCGACCGTACAAAGCGCGCGAGACCATCTTCTACACCAGCTTCCGCCACATAAAATGCTTTTGCGGCCTGAATGACATTAGTCGTCGCGCGCGCCGTATTGGCGGTGATCAGCCCATAACTTGCAATAAGTACAATTAAAATACCCAGCACCAGAAACATCATGGTAAGGGCAGCAATACCACGCTGACCAATCACTGTTTGTTTTACTAGTGTGTTGATAGCCATATATTAAAAACCTCGTGGGATAGCGCCCGTAGTAATCTCAATAAACTCCTGAGTTTTTGTATTACGCAAACCTAACCTTACCTGCACCGCCTCCGGACTACCTGTACACGACCCTTGTGCGCTAATACAAACCAAGGAAAATCGGTCAACGTATACCATGGGAGACGTAAGTCTACGCGTTGTAATACCATCGCTCATTTGTAAGTATTGATCAGTCCCGCCCGGCACGACAGAAAACATAACAGTCCCCGTCCCAGAACTGTCGGTATTTTCAAGTGCGAGGATGCTCGAAAAACCACCGGAGGAAAAGAACGACGTGGGCTCAGGATATATTGATTTTACCGCGCGTATTTGATCGATGACTTGGCGCATTGCAAAATCAAGCTCTTCGACCGCATGTACGCGATCAGCAATACTACGTTCATTTTGTATGACGCCAAATGTAAAGAACGTAATTGCACCAAGAACGATAGTGAGAACGCCAATATATACCAATAGCTCAACCGCGCTAAATCCTTTCATGGGTTTGTAAGTTCTTCTTGCCATGCTGTTATATAGGTCTCAAGCTCGACTTTTTGAGCGCCACTCTCCCAACTCACTGTCACGGTTACCTTACGTGACCCATCGTCTTCCACTCCCGAAGAAGCTATGGGACCTTGGTTATCACTTTGACGATACACTTTGTCGAGACGAATTTTTCTCGTAAACACGTTCTCGATCAATGATCCTGGTGGAGATTCTGAAAACGACCACTCACTCCCACTCTGGAAGAGATATTGATCGTCGCCCTCGTCAAAATCTTCTATTTCATCCCACCCGTCAGCGAGTCGTACCCAGCGAAGCGCCTCTATCGCCTCTTCGGCATAGTACGTCGCTTTGGTTTTTTTAATACCGTCTTGTTTGATTTTTAAAAGCTTGGTCTGCAAGAAAAAAGAGTTACAAAAGTAAACCCGATAAGCCCTACCGCTATAACGAGCTCAAGAAGTAAAACTCCTGATGTACTATTTCTTTTCATAAATAACTCCCGATTGAGCAGCTATGACGCCTCCGCAAGTCTTGGCAAGTATGCATGCATCAAGTGCAGGCTGGTTACCGCAAAGACTGGCGATATTTTTATTATAGAAGTAAACAGTCTCATCAGCTTGTGTGCTACCGGAAAGTTTTGAAAATGTAACATCTTGGGGGGTAGGACAAAAAACCAAATTTCCGGGCAAGAAATAGTCGTTGACAAGAGTACCACAACTCGCCGCAGGATTTTTACAAAGAGAATGCTTGCTACCAGCACTGGTAAAGAAGACTCCATACAAAGCTCCCTCTTCTGACGCAAGAGATTTTGAACGTGCGAGTTTGAGTATACTCTCTACGTCACGCGCCGCAGTACCAACCGCGTTACGGTCTCTCCACGTAGAAAAGTTTGGAACACCTATAGTCAATAGAACTCCGAGAACCGCAAGTACGACAACCACCTCGATAAGTGTAAGGGCGCGACGATACATACCTAGATAGCTCCTACGAGTGAGTACATCGGGGTTATCATCGAGACAGCAAAAAAACCTACGACTGCACCAATGATAAGCATCAAAACCGGCTCGATAATTGTTGAGAGGTCTTTGGTGGCTTCAGAAACCTGCTGCTCATAAAAAGACGCCACCTCGCCGAGCATCTTTGAACTCTCACCCGTCTCCTCACCTACCGAGAGCATCTCGCCTACGAGCGATGGGTACAAATGCTCATTGGCCAGAAATACCTTTGAGATCGTCTCACCTTTTTGGATAGATTTTTTTGCGTCTGAAAGTGTATGAGAGTATAGATGATTTTGCACAACGCGCGCGGTAATCTCGAGCGCCTCCATCACCTGCACACCCGCAGAGAGTAGAGATGAGAGCGTGCGCGATGCGCGCGCAGCATTGAATTTTTTAGCAAGTGGGCCAATGACCGGTAGGCGAATGACGACATTGTCCGCCAAATGTTTGCCAACGGTTGTACGAAAAAATGCGATAATCCCAAAAATAAAACCTGCAGTGCCGAGAATCACCAATATAAAATGGTTAATAAAAAAATCGGAAAAGTCGATGATAAACTGCGTGGAGGCCGGCAACTCGACATTGAGCTCTTTGAATACCGCGGAGAGTGTTGGCACCACATATACAATCATGAGCGCGCCAATAAGAATCATCGCTGCCAAAATAATCGATGGATACATCATCGCTCCTCTTACCTTTCGTACGAGGTCATAGTCCGCCTGCATTTGCGAAGCTAAAATCGAAAGTGATTCTTTGAGCTTACCTGACTTCTCACCTGCATCCACCATTGCGATATAGAGAGAAGGAAAAATCTTTGGATGCTTGCTGAGCGATTCAGCGAAAGTCTTACCCTGCCTGATCTGATCTTCGATCGCTAAAATCGCCACCTTAAACTTTGGATTGTGCGACTCACGAGAGAGTGCATCGAGAGCACGCGTGAGCGGGAGTCCCGCGCCAATCATCACCCCCAAGTTTTTTGAAAATACGATCTTATCAGCAAGCGTGACGCGCCGTATATAGGTATTAAGATCGATGGAAACATTTTTCTTCAACCCACCGGGCATTTGCGCGCCAGGTGCGGCACCAATCTCATGCGCTTCAAGCAATAAAAGACCTTCCGCGCGTAAAAAACGCGCGAGCTCAAAGCGATCATTAGCCTCGCGGAGCCCTGACTGCTCGACACTCTGCCTATCACGCGCTCTAAATTGAAAACGCGCCATAGATTATTCTTGCGTTACACGGAGCACTTCTTCGACCGTGGTGATACCTTGTGCGGCTTTGAAAATACCATCTTCGAGCATACTCATCATGCCTGATTTGCGCGCAATCGCGTCAATATCCCCCGCGCTCGCATTTTTTATCACCATCTCACGCATCACGGGCGTGACAATCATCACCTCATGCACACCAATACGGCCCTGATACCCATCGGGCACATCGGGTGCAGGTACTGGTTTGAAAAACGGTACATCTTCAATTTTTGCTTTTGGAGCGATAATTTTTTCCGTGCGCAAAAACCCGAGCATACGATCAATATCAACAATCTTTTCAAGCTGAGCAATCTGATCTTTGTTGAGATGGTATTCTTCTCTTGATTTATAGAGTGTGCGCACCAAGCGCTGAGCGATAATAATATTGACCGTAGACGCAATAAGAAACGGTTCAATGCCAAGATCAATAAGGCGAGGTAACGCGCCAGCCGCGGAGTTAGTATGCAGGGTGGAGAGCACCAAGTGACCAGTAAGCGCGGCATTGATAGCGAGGCCTGCGGTTTCCGTATCGCGGATCTCACCTACCATGAGCACATCGGGATCTTGGCGCAAAAGACTGCGAAGCCCATTGGCAAACGTAAATCCAATATCAGGACGCACCTGCGTCTGGTTAATGCGCGGCATACGATACTCAATAGGATCTTCAACGGTGGAAATATTTACATCGGGAGTGTTAATCAAATCCATCATCGTATAAAGCGTCGTCGTCTTACCCGAACCCGTAGGGCCGGTCGCCAAAATCATACCGACAGATTTTTTGACACTTTGATGCAAGAGTTCGAGACCCTCACCATGAAACCCCAAAGACTCGAGAGTAAAGCCTCGGGCGTTCTCAGGCAACAAACGCATGACGATCTTTTCGCCATCATACACTGGTAGCACTGAGACACGAGTTGAAAACTTATACTCGGGTGATTCAATTTTGAAACGACCATCTTGCGGCAAACGCTTTTCATCGAGCTTTAAACTCGAGAGCACTTTGACGCGCGCGATCACAGCTGATGCGATTTTTTTTGGCAACACCATGGCGTCACGCAATATGCCATCAATGCGATATCGTACCAAGAGTTCGTTTTCGAGCGGCTCGATATGTATATCGGACGCCTTTTGCAAAATCGCGTGACGGATGAGAGTATCGACGATCTTAATAATAGGAAGCTCTTGGGCAACCTTCTCCAGATCCTCGCCACTCTCCCCCGCCTCAGTGACTGACGCAGCAGTCATAGTCATATTATCTGACTCACCTTTGATGATTTCGCCGAACTCCACCTCCAAACTCTTTTGATAGAGTGAGAGGAGATACTTCATCGATTTTTCATTGGTCATGCGAGGCTTGATCGTGAGCCCCGACTTTTTGTGGATGAACTCAATAGTCTCAAGATCCTCTGGATCGAGCATCGCTATCTCCAAATCCTTGCCTGTCTTTTTATACGCGATAACATTGTGCGCTCGCGCGATTGGTTCAGGCACTGCGTGGAGCACCTCGGGATCAATCTTCTCACCTTCAAGATTCACAAATGGAATCCCCAAAATATATCCGTATACCCGCTCAATATCTTGT
This sequence comes from Candidatus Ryanbacteria bacterium, assembly GCA_009691385.1. Classification (GTDB taxonomy): domain Bacteria; phylum Patescibacteriota; class Minisyncoccia; order Ryanbacterales; family GWA2-47-10b; genus SICQ01. Next base: position 6,971 of record SICQ01000009.1, on the reverse strand, counting down.
TGAGTTATTTTCCCTTGGGCAACAAGAATATCGCCGGGACGCAAATCCTGCTCCTTGGCCTTTTTAACTGCAGCGTCAATATCTTTTTCAGAGACAAGCCCCGAATCCAACAAGAACGCTTTGAGTTGCCCTGAGTCAATTCTCATCCGAAAACAGTACTTATCCGAGAATATCTTTTACCTTTGCAAGAACTTCTTTGAGTGCGTAGTTTGCCTTGATCAAATATCCGCGTGCGCCAAGCTCAATCGCTTTCATCACCTCGGTACTTTCTTCAAGATTAGTCAGTACCAACACGGGTACATCCTTGATAGTTTCATCTTGTTTGATTTCCTGTAAAACCTCAAATCCATGTTTTTTTGGCAAGATGAGATCGAGCAAAATCATATCTGGCTTTTTTTCTTTGGCAAGTTTGATACCTTCTTCGCCGTCAAATGCCTGGAATATTTCGTATCCGTCGGCGGCGAATGCCTTTTGAAGTGCGTCCTGGAGAGCTGCTTCGTCTTCGACAATGAGAAGTTTTTTCATACTATATATTTTTATTTTTTATAATTATTTTTTCTGGACCATCGCCTCACCCGAAACAAGTGGGAGCGCGTACCAGAATGTCGACCCCTTGCCTTCCATAGAAGCAAAACCAGCCTTGCCCCCCATGGCGCCTACCAATGATCGCACCAGATACAAGCCGAGTCCTGTACCCTCCGCGCGTAGCCGCAAAGCATTTTCCGATCGGAAGAACTTTTGGAAAATCATCGCTTGATCAGCTACCGGAATACCGATGCCCGAATCAGTTATCTCGATGCGTGCCATATTTTTCGCACGCAATACTTTTACTGTCACCTCGCCGCCCGCCTTGGTATACCGAATCGCGTTGTCGATCAAGTTTTCAGTGACCCAGCGCAATTTGGTCTCATCGGCGAACACTACCAGAGGCCTTGCTTCGCCTACAAACACGAGCTTTTCGTTTGCTTGCTCTGCGAGCGGTTTGTAGCCATTGGCAATTTGCTCCACAAAATTATCAATCGTGATCGCCGTCGGGCGTAATATAACGCGGTCATCCTCGATACGATTAACTTCGAGCAAGTCGTTGACGAGCGCGATCATCCGTTCGTTCTGGCGCCTGATAATACCCATCGTGACCGCCGCATCTCCCGTCACCGTCTTCATCTGATCAAGCATAAGTTCTAACTGCCACTTGATAGCCGAGAGTGGCGACCGAAGTTGATGCGAGACGATATTGACGAACTCGGACTTGATGCGTGATGCGTCAGCCAACCGCTGAAACGATGAGACCACGGCATTGCCCACGACAAAGAGGAACGCCGCCATCATCGATACCGAGATAATGACTACCGCAGGATCATCGGAAAACCGTTGAGCGGCAATCGCGGTTGTAACCATACCCGCTACATTCACTCCGCCCATAAGGATAAAGAGGAACGGCGGACAGGCCCACAGTGAGACATTGTATTTGCGACATTGTGAGATCACATGGAAAGTATTCATAAGAACTGGTGCCTTTAGTATACACCCTCGGGGCCGCCACGGGGAGGGCGCTTGACTGTGAAAAGAATACTGCTATAATAGAAGAGTCATTATGATTGTTCTGATGGTCCGTCTGAAACGGGCCATTTTTTATCAAAAAATTACTAAAAACTATGGATCTCAAGATCATCAAAGCGACGCTCGAAGAGCTCGCTGAAGAAAAGGGAATATCAAAAGATAAGGTCATCGAAACCATCGAGATGGCTCTTGCCGCCGCCTACAAACGCGACTATGGCAAACGAGGGCAGATCGTGCGCGCTGTTTTTGACCTTGATTCGGGCGGAATCTCATTTTCGCAGGTAAAAATAGTCGTTGACGAGTCGATGCTCAAATCAGAAGAAGAAGTAGCCGCCGAGGAAACATCTTTGCGCCCCGAACGCGAAGATGAGATCGGGGGCGAGCAAAAGCGTGTCCGCTTCAACCCCGAGCGCCATATAATGGTAGACGAAGCTCATAAAATCAAAAAAGACGCCGAATTGGGCGAAGAACTTGTCTTCCCACTCGAGACGCACGCTGATTATGGCCGCATCGCCGCGCAAACCGCAAAACAAGTCATCATCCAACGGATTCGTGAGGCAGAACGAGAAGCTATTTACGAAGAATTCAAAGAAAAACAGGGCGAGGTTGTCAGTGGTATCGTCCAACGGATCGAGGGACGCAATGTCTACCTTGATTTGGGTCGCACTACCGCTCTCTTGCCGGCCGAAGAGCAGGTACAACACGAACGCTATCGCACCGGCGAGCGCATCAAGGGGCTCCTCTTGATGAGTGAGCGTCAAGCTCGCGTACCTCTCATGTATCTTTCGCGTTCACATCCGCGCTTCGTCAGTAAGCTTTTTGAGATAGAAGTACCGGAGATCAGCCAAGGAATCGTTGAGATCAAGGGACTCGCTCGCGAAGCCGGCTCTCGCTCCAAAATCGCCGTCATCTCGCATGACCAAAGCATCGATCCGGTAGGATCGCTCGTGGGCCAAAAGGGTGTCCGTGTAGGTACCGTCATCGCCGAGCTTGGTGGCGAGAAAATTGATATCATCGAATGGTCTGACGATCCTACCAAATTTATCGCCAATGCCCTTTCACCCGCCAAAGTGCTCGATGTCACCACTGACGAAGAAACCCACACGGCGACGGTTATGGTAGAGGACACACAACTCTCACTCGCCATCGGTCGCAACGGTCAAAATGTTCGTCTGGCCGCGAAACTTACCAGCTGGAAGATCGATATCGCGACCCGCGAAGGCCGAGAAGCTCATGATACCGACACCGCATCGCCTGATGAATCTGAAAAAACCGAGGAAACTTCAACCAAAGAAGAGTCATAATCATATTATTAGCTTACCCGTCACACATCTATGATTACATTTGCAATTATCACCAGTCTCATCTCAATCGCTTTTGCATTCTGGCTTCGTATGGAGATCGCCAAGCTTCCTGACGGCAATGAACGGATGCGCGAGATAGCAACCGCCATCCGTGAAGGCTCGTATGCATTTCTCAAGCGCCAGTACCGCACGATCGGTATTGTGGCCGCCATACTCTTTGTGGTACTTGCTGTCGGCTATTCGGTACACGCGGCTTTTGGATTTCTTATCGGCGCGGTCTTCTCTGCGTTTGCGGGATTCATCGGCATGCAAACAGCCGTCATGGCAAATGTCCGCACCGCTGAAGCGGCCCGACACGGCATCAAACAAGCATTTGATGTAGCGTTCAAAGGCGGTGCTGTCACCGGCTTTTTGGTAGCAGGCCTTGCTCTTTTGGCGGTCACCATCTTCTACTCCGCGTACGCAGGGTCAACACATCTTGCCGACGCGCTCATCGGTCTTGGATTTGGTGGATCGCTCATCTCGGTATTCGCCCGTCTCGGTGGTGGTATTTATACCAAAGGCGCTGATGTGGGCGCGGATCTCGTAGGTAAAATCGAACTTGGTATCCCCGAGGACGACCCTCGCAATCCCGCGGTTATCGCTGACAATGTCGGTGACAATGTGGGCGATGACGCAGGTATGGCAGCTGATCTTTTTGAGACCTATGCCGTCACGCTAATCGCTGTATTGCTTCTTGCGTCAGGCCAGACTTCGATGCAACTCTACCCGCTCGTATTGGGTGGTGCCGCGCTTATCGCATCGATCATCGGATTTTTCTTTGCCAAAATAAAAAATGAGGCAACCATCATGCAAGGACTTTACAAATCACTTGTTGCGACCTCGATTCTGGCCGCGGTATTCTTCATCCCCGTCACGCGTATGTTTTTTGTACGCGACGCGATGGCGATGTTTTTGTCAGCTGCTGTCGGCATTGCCGTAGCGCTCGCAATGGTTGTAGCTACCGAATACTACACATCAAAAAAATTCCGCCCCGTAAAATCAATCGCCAAGGCATCGGAGTCAGGTCATGGCACCAATGTCATCATCGGCCTCTCTGTCGGGCTTGAAGCCACTTTTATCCCGATTCTTATTATCGTTGGTGGTATGCTCGGCGCGTACGCACTTGCCGATCTGTACGGCGTTGCTATCGCTGCATTTAGCATGGTATCGCTCGCGGGTATTATCATCACCATTGATGCGTTTGGCCCTATCACGGACAATGCTGGCGGCATCGCCGAGATGGCAAAACTTCCAGCATCAGTTCGCGCGAACACCGATCCTTTGGATGCGGTTGGCAATACCACCAAAGCAGTCACCAAAGGATACGCCATTGCATCAGCCGGTCTTGCTTCTATCGTTCTGTTCTCGGCATATCTCGACGAAGCAGCACGCCTAGGTAAAGCAGTATTTATCAATATAGCCGACCCTGTGGTGCTCGCGGGCCTCTTTATCGGTGGCGCACTCCCCTATATCTTCGCCTCAATCGCGATGCGCGCGGTAGGAAATACCGCGAGTGCAGTTGTGCACGAAGTACGCAGACAATGGACTACCATCAAGGGCCTTGCGGAAGGTACCGCAAAACCCGACTATGCGCGCACGGTAGATATCGTGACGCAGGCGGCACTCCGCGAGATGGTAGTACCTGCGCTCTTACCGATTTTAGTCACACTTATCGTCGCTTTCGCGCTTGGCGCTGAAGCTCTTGGCGGTCTTCTTATCGGTGTCATCACCACAGGTCTTTTCGTAGGTCTCTCGATGACTGCGGGAGGTGCTGCGTGGGACAATGCCAAGAAATACATCGAAGATGGTCATCATGGCGGCAAAAAATCATTTGCTCATCAGGCAGCCATCACCGGTGATACGGTTGGCGACCCGTACAAAGATACGGCTGGTCCCGCCATCAACCCCATGATCAAAGTCGTCAACATCGTAGCGCTCCTTATCATCCCGTTCTTGAGCTAAATGAGCGCGATAGTAACAAAAATCGACGGCTCACGCCTCGAGATCAAAGGCACGATTGATACGCATATCTTTGACTCATATATATTGAAGACGACTACAAGAGTTGTGGCTGACGCGGAGCTTGATGGCTTTCGTCGCGGCAAGGCGCCCGAAAAGATGGTAGTAGATAAAATCGGCGAAGATAAAATCTTGCAACAGTCGGCGGAAGCCGCACTGCAAGCCGAATGGCCCAAAGTATTAGATGAGCAAAAAATCGAGGCGATCGGTCCGGCTGAATTTCACATTACCAAACTTACACGAGGCAACCCTCTTGAGTGGACAGCGCGCGTAGCCGTCATGCCCGAGATTACTCTACCTGATTGGAAAGGCATTGCGCATGAGGTAAATAGCAAAAAAGAAACACCAACCATTGAAGTAACCGACAAAGAACTTGCCGATACACTCACCTATATCCAGCGTGTGCGCACGGCCGAGGGGCAGACACCGCCACCCATCGATGACGCATACGCGCAAACACTTGGAGACTTCCCAACCCTCGCGGCGTTACAAGAGAATATCAAGCAAGGTATTTTAGAAGAAAAAAATGGCAAAGCACGCGACGCGCACCGCATGAAGCTTATTGAGGAAATTGCCAAAGCCGCTACGGTTGAAATCCCTAACATTATGATTGATGCCGAACAGACCAAGATGATAGACGAACTTCGCCACAGCATTGAGGAGATGGGCTTAGCATGGGATGAATACTTGGCGCATCTGAAAAAACCTGAAACTGAAATCCGCGCGGGGTTTAAAGAAGATGCTGCTCGTCGTGTACGGGTATCACTCACTCTTCGCGAGATAGCGCACAAAGAATCGACCAAGGCAACCGCTGACGAGGTCACCAAGCGCGTTGAGGTCATGCTCCGCCCCTACGAAGAAAAGGATCGGGCACAGATTGACCGCGGCCGCGTAGAAGAGTACGCTAAGAGCGTCTTACGAAACGAAAAAGTCATAGAACTTTTGGAGATCCAATAATATGCTTATACCGACCGTCATCGAAAAAACAAGCTACGGCGAACGCGCCTACGATATTTACTCGCGTCTTCTCAAAGACCGTATTATTTTCTTGGGCAGCCAGATCAATGATCAGGTGGCAAACGCGGTCATCGCCCAGCTCTTGTTTTTGGAGCTCCAAAATCCCAAAGAAGATATTTCATTTTACATCAACTCGCCGGGTGGATCGGTCACCTCGGCTCTCGCTATCTACGACACGATGCAACACATCAAACCCGATGTCGCTACCATTTGCGTTGGTATGGCAGCATCAGGCGGCGCGATTCTTTTGGGCGCTGGCCAAAAAGGCAAACGCTATTCTCTACCCAATGCTGATATTATGATCCACCAAGTATTGGGCGCGGCGGAGGGTCAAGCGTCAGACATCGAGATTAACGCGCGCCATATTCTCAAAATCAAAGATCGCCTCAACAAGATTCTAGCAAAGCACACCGGACAATCGCTCGACAAAATCGAGAAAGATTCTGACCGTGACTTCTACATGGATGCCGAGGAAGCAAAAAAATACGGCCTCATCGACGAGGTTATCAAGTTCAAAACAAAATAATCTCAAAACAAAAAAGCCCCGTACGGGGCTTTTTTTGTTTATAAAATAAAATCACTCTCGATGATATCGAGAGTGGGTAAAAACGCCAGTTGGCCGCTTACTGATGAGGGACTGGCTAGCTCCCCAGTAGCGTGTCCGAACTCCTCAGACACCTCGTTGCTCGGCCGGGGTGGCAACTCAAACGGTGAGAGGCGGAACGAACCGAGCGACCTGCGGCCCCCAGCAAGTAACACTGCTAACCTGCTGGAGTAAAAAAGGAATACTTCCCCGATCGTAGCAAGTAACATCTACACAAGCAACCGTGGGAGCAGATTGATCCCCGTCATCTCGGCAGGCACCGAAAGACCCATAAGGTCGAGTACGGTGGGTGCCACATCAGAGAGTACGCCTTCGATCTGATTGAGACGCGCGTCAATCTCTTGCTGTGATCTTGCCTGTTTTCTACGAAATTGATTCGCCACCAAATAAAACGGCACAGGGTTCGCCGAATGTTTTGTGCGCGG
>SICQ01000008.1 GCA_009691385.1 Candidatus Ryanbacteria bacterium | reverse complement strand
CTATGTTTTTTATTGATACACTGAAGGTACGAAAAACAAAAAAGAGCGGTCGAGGCGTATTTGCAACTGCAGATATCGCACCCGGCACAGTCTTGGGAGATTATTTTGGTAGGTTAATTCTTGAGAAAGATGAAAACGAACAGACACAAGGCCTCTACGGTATGCCGCTTGATGCAAAAACAACTATTCTAGCGGATCCGAAGACGACAGGCATTCATCTCATCAATCATTCGTGTGCACAGAATTGTGGTATGTATCCGGTGGGCGATCGTACGGTGTATGTCACCTTGCGTAAGATACATAAGGGTGAGGAGTTGACAGTCAATTATTTGATCGGGGTGCCGAGTCGTCAGTGCAACCCTTGCAGGCATGAATGTCATTGCGGTGAAGACTTTTGTCAGGGCACCATGCATTGCGCAGATAAGAGAGTCGATGCCTATCTTGCTTTTGAAAAGCAAATACAGAAAAAACAAAAATGGAGTAAACCGCGTACATTACCTGCACGCTACGGTGAATGGCTACCTTCGCTCGCAGTATATCCTCAACAAATCACTGATTACGCGATTTATCCTATTTTTTCTGCACGCGGCAGCCGCCCTTTTAGCATCGTTGGTAAACCAGCACTCTCTACTATTCGTGCGCGCATGCGTCTTGAGGGTAGACCATGTAGACTACCGGCACTCGGTATCACCATACTCGCTGTCGTTGGCAGAGAGATTCGTGCTACACACATCTAGATATGGCTCAACCCTCGCATGCGTTTGATCGCAAGTATTTTTCTTCGGGTAGTTACGATTCGTATAAAGATGATGTTTTGAGCTGGACGCGCCCGATGGCGCGCAAGATTTTTTCGTATATCAAAGATAGCAAGCATCATCGGGTACTCGATGTCGGATGCGCCGAAGGGTATCTGATGGATGAACTATATACAAAATATGATGCCGAGGTTCAAGGTATCGAATTTTCAACTCATGCGCTCTTTCGTGCTCTACCATCGATAAAGAAATTTATAACTAAAAGTAGTCTTTTTGATGCGCAGATACCTTCGCGCAAATATGACGCCATCATATGCTTTGATGTATTTGAGTATTTGACGCCCAGTGAAAATAAAAAAGCAGCGCAAATACTCGTGCGTGCGTCTCGAGATTATATTTTTTTCGCAAATCCTTACAAGCATTCGTTCCAAGGGTCACAAAAACTCAATCCAGACTCACTGCGTATCACGGCATTTACGCAAAAAGAGTATCAAAAGATTTTTAAAGACGCAGGAGCGCGCTCGGTAGGTACATTTAACGCAGGATCAGGTAGCGATATATTAGTTTTTCGTACAAGAAAATAATTACGCACCAAAAAAGCTTTACATTTTTTTCTTATCTTCTACAATAAAAATGTAATGGATGCCAAAACGAACGGAAATGGGAATGGCAACGGAAATGGAAACAGTAACGGTGCTGCTGAAAAAATTTCCAGAAAATTCCTTTTTATGTCGTGGGAAAGTTTGTCAGGAGATTTAGCATGGCAGGTCGCCCGTGAGGGCAACGAGGTCAAATGCTATATCGATCGCCAAGATGACCGCGATGTCTACGACGGATTTCTCGAAAAGGTAGACGATTGGAAAGCTCATAAAGATTGGGCTGATGTTATTATTTGTGATGATACGGGTTTTGGTAAAATAGCTGATGCGTTGCGCAAAGAGGGCAAACTAGTCGTTGGTGGTAGTACCTATACTGATACGCTCGAAGAAGACCGCGAGTTTGGCCAAAACGAGATGAAATCGGTAGGTATGAATATTCTCCCGCACTGGGATTTTACCGAGTTTGAGACTGCGCTCGAACATATCAAGGCAAATCCGGGGAGATATGTATTCAAGCCGTCAGGTAGCGTGCCATCCGATCAAAAAGGTATTTTGTTTATCGGCCACGAAGAAGATGGCAAAGACATCATCGAGGTACTCGAGCACAATAAAAAAACTTGGGGTAAGCGTATCAAGCGTTTTCAGCTACAGAAAGTAGCCGAGGGCGTCGAGATTGCCGTGGGTGCATTTTTCAATGGCAACGACTTTTTGTACCCTATCAATGTCAATTTTGAACACAAAAAACTTTTCCCTGGCGACATCGGCCCGTATACCGGCGAGATGGGTACGCTTATGTTTTGGTCTGCGCCCAACAATGCTTTTCGCGTGACGCTTGAGAAAATGCGCGATAAACTCAAAGAAAGTGGGTATTGCGGGTATGTTGATATCAATTGTATCGCTAACGCGCGTGGTATTTATCCGCTCGAGTTTACCTGTAGGTTTGGATATCCCACGATCAGTATTCAGATGGAGGGTATCACGAGTCCCATGGGTGAGCTTCTGTATATGATGGCAAAAGGCGAGCAGTATGATATCAAAACGAAAAAAGGTTTTCAGCTCGGCGTGATCATTGCTGTCCCCCCATTTCCATATGATGACAAGCGCGAATCAGCTATATACAAGGATATTTCAATACTTTTCAAAAAGCCGAATCTTGAGGGTGTGCACTTAGGTGATGTAAAGCTCGTTGATGGTGACTGGCATCTGGCGGGCGATTCTGGCTATGCATTGGTTGTTACGGGTGCGAGTAATACGGTAGAAGAAGCTCGTCAGCTCGCGTACAAGCGTATTAAAAATATCATGCTCCAAAATATGTTTTACCGTACGGACATTGGGGTCAAGTGGTATCACGAATCTGATCAGCTCCAGACATGGGGTATTTTATGATGATAAAATCGCGCACCACACAGATTGTAGGAGGAGTGCTCTTGGCGCTTTTTTTGATTGTAGGGTGGGGGTTTGGCATCATCTTTCCTCCGTCGCCCAAGCAACATGTAGTGCGCATTGAGCGCGGCATGAACGCGGAGCAGATAGGCGCGCGCCTCAAAGAGACGGGCGTGATCCGCTCACGTATTTTTTTTGTGTGGGCCGCGTATTGGTCGGGTAAACAAAATCGCTTGGGTGCGGGATCGTTTGAGTTTACGGGCCCCAAATCTACTTTTACGGTGCTTGGCACACTACTCGCCCAGCATAGCGAGCGCGCGGTATTGATTACTGAAGGATCAACGGTCAAAGATATCGCGGAAGTATTGTCATTGGCGGGTATGCCCGCAGGTCTTCGTTTTGAATCGGTAGCTGCTGCGTCAGAAGGTTTTCTTTTCCCAGATACCTATCGTTTTTTTGAATCCGCGTCAGCAGAAGAGATTGCGGATGTCATGCAAAAAGAGTTTGAGGAAAAAATAAAATCTTTTGAGGTAGATATATTGGCAAGTGATCGTTCACAGAAAGACATTGTCACGATGGCATCGATTATCGAGCGCGAAGTACGCACGCCCCGCGACAAAGCACTCGTGTCAGGTATTCTATGGAAGCGTATGCGCGAAGGTATGCATCTTCAGGTTGATGCGACACTATTTTATGTCACGGGCAAAGCCAGTCATGAGCTCGACGGCAAAGATCTTGAGAGCAAGTCTCCGTACAATACCTATGAGCACAAAGGTCTCCCACCCACACCGATCTCAAGTCCCGGCATCGAATCAATAAGGGCCGCTATCCATCCTGTAGAGTCAGCATACTTTTTCTATTTGTCAGGCAGCGATGGTACCACCCACTATGCGCGTACTTTTGATGAGCATAAAAAAAATAAGGCCCTCTACCTTAAATAGAATTTTTATGGTATAGTTTTTTCGCTATGGAGCGAAAGAAAAAGGTTTTTGTGGGCATGTCAGGTGGCGTCGATTCTTCGGTAGCCGTAGCCCTCCTTAAAGAGCAATACTACGATGTACACGGTGTATTTATGCAGGGTTGGCAAAACCCGCATTTTGAGTGTACTTGGAAAGAAGATAGGCAAGATGCCGCTCGCGTCGCGGGTATATTAGATATTCCATTTCGCGTTTTGGATTTTTCGCGCGAATATTATGAAAAAGTAGTAGCGTATTTGATTGCCGAATACAAAGCTGGTCGCACACCAAATCCTGATGTGATGTGCAATAAAGAAATTAAATTCGGACTTTTCTATAGCTGGGCGCGAGAGCAAGGTGCGGACTTTGTAGCGACTGGTCACTATATCCGCCGCGATGGCGACAAGCTCATGACAGCCAAAGATACCAACAAAGATCAGACTTATTTTTTATGGACACTTACGCCAGAGATCGCCGCGCACTCACTCTTTCCGGTAGGTGAGTATATCAAGCCCGAGGTGCGCCGCATCGCAGAGAAATACAACTTACCTACCGCGTCAAAAAAAGATTCGCAAGGCATCTGTTTTGTAGGCAAGGGGAGTATCGCTGATTTTTTGCGTGAGCATATCGAGACCACCCGAGGTGAGATTCGTACGGCTGATGGGCAAAAAATAGGTGAGCATGATGGCTTGGAGCTTTTTACGATTGGTCAGCGCCACGGCATCGGTACACCGGGCGGTTCGGGAGAGCCGTACTATGTGGCTGCCAAAGACGCCGCAACTGGCACGCTCACCGTTGCACAAGGTGAGAACGACCCCACACTCTATAAAAAAGAAATCTCTTATCAAGACGCCAATTGGATCAAAGTGCCAGCCGCGTTTCCGTTCGCATGCGAAGCTCGCATTCGTTATCGTGCGCCACTCGCGTCCTGCACGGTGTACGAAGATCGTGTTATTTTCGACACTCCCCAGCGCGCCGTTGCCGCTGGCCAATCCGTTGTTTTCTATCGCGATGGCGAACTATTAGGCGGTGGCGTCATTTCATGATCGGCAAGACGATTTTTATTGCCGAGGTAAAGACGCAATCACCTTTTGGATATCGAGCACAAAAATCATGGGAAGAACTTTTTGATATTGCCAATACGCATGGTGATTGGCTTTCAATCCATACTGACCCACGCTGGGGCGGTTCTTTTGAGCTACTAGCAAAGGCGCGTAAGCTTACGCAAAAACCAATACTCGCCAAAGGTATACATGCGACTGATGATGATGTGCGTCGAGCTGCTCTTTTAGGAGCTGATTTTGTTCTTGTGGTGGGCCGCACACCAAGTATTTATTCTGAAAAAATTATCGTTGAACCGTTGGATAGAGACGCACTCAAAAAAATACCGCAAGAATATCGCGTGTTGTGGAATAGCCGTGACCTTGTGACAGGAGAACTAAAAAAAGGATCATTTGCCGATGCAAAAAAACTATTTAATGGTTGGCTCGTGCAGGCGAGCAACATTCGTGGACTGACTGACATCCAAAAAGGCGCGGATGCAGTCCTTGTGGGCACCCATCTCGAAGAGTTTATAAAATCACTCAAATAAGCTATACTGCCAACTATGAAAGGGTCAGAAATACGGCAGAAATTTCTCGATTTTTTTGCAAAAAACGGCCACACCATGGTGCCGTCGAGCTCGCTGTTGCCCGACGACCCATCGGTACTACTCACGACCGCAGGCATGCAGCAGTTCAAACCCTACTATACAGGCGCTGCTGACGCGATGCGTGATTTTCAGGCGCTCAATACTACATCATCACAGAAATGTTTTCGTACCTCTGATATCGATGAAGTGGGCGACGATACCCACCTGACATTTTTTGAGATGCTGGGCAATTTTTCATTTGGCGGTTATCTCAAAGAAGGCGCAATCCGCCTCGCGCACGAGTTTATCACCCGCGAGCTCGACCTTAAAATTTCATATGTCACGATCTTTGAAGGATCGCACGGTGTACCCAAAGACGATGAGTCACGCGCAGTCTGGCAGTCACTCGATATCAAAGACATTCGTGAGGAGGGCATCAATGATGTCTTCTGGGGCCCTACAGGCGCTTCAGGCCCGTGTGGCCCTACCACAGAGATTTATTGTACCAACGCCAATGGCAAAGATGTGGAGGTATGGAACTTGGTATTCAACCAGTTTTTCTACGCGGGTTCACGCGAAGAACTTTTGGCACAAACCCCCGGCAAAGCACTCGAACCGCTCAAAACCCCCGGCGTTGATACCGGCATGGGTCTCGAACGATTAGTGATGATAGCGCAGAAAAAGCGCAATTTGTTTGAGACGGATCTATTTGCGCCATTTGTGGAGCTTGTCCCACACGAATTAGATGAGCGCGTGCGCCGTGTCATCGTAGATCATATTCGCGGTAGCGCGTTTTTGATCGCTGATGGCGTGCGCCCATCAAACAAAGAGGTAGGATATGTCTTGCGCCGCTTGTTGCGTCGTGTATTCGCCTTTGAGGAGCTTTATAAAATGCCCGTGCATATTATTGACGCGTTACTCCATGATATCGTGCACGAATACGGCGAGACTTACAAAGATCTTGGTGCCAAAGCTGATACAGTGCGCGCAGAGGTGACCGCTGAGCGCGAACGCTTTATGCGTACACTCAAGAGCGGCATCAAAGAAATAAACAATCTGCCGACTATTGATGCGATAGTAGCTTTCAATCTTTACCAGTCTTTTGGCATTTCGTACGAGATTATTAAAGATGTGGCAAAAGAAAAAGCCGCAAGTCTCGTGCGTGAAGATTTTGAAGCGGAACTTCAAAAGCACCAAGAAAAATCACGCCAAGGGGCCGAGAAAAAGTTTGGCGGCCACGGTTTGATGTTTGATACGGGCGAGCTCAAAGCAAAAGACGCTACAGAGCTCCAAAAAGTGACCCGTCTTCACTCGGCGACGCATTTACTGCAGGCATCGCTCCGTAAAGTACTTGGTGCCGATGTGCATCAGATGGGCTCTGACATCACGGTAGAACGAACGCGTTTTGACTTCGCGTTTGGCCGTAAGATGACCCAAGATGAGCTCAAAGCAGTAGAAGATCTCATCAATAGTGCGATTGAGAAGGATTATACGGTCACCAAAAAGCTTTTACCATTTGATGATGCAGTCAAAACCGGCGCCCTCTACTTTTTCAAAGAAAAGTACCCCGAGACCGTCAATGTCTATACTTTCGGCACTCCCGACGAATCAGAGGTATTCTCGCGCGAGTTTTGCGGCGGCCCCCATGTTACCCACACGCGTGAAATTGGAAAGTTTCGTATACTAAAGGAAGAAGCGTCTTCGGCAGGTGTTAGGCGCATTCGTGCTACAATAGAGCCATAATGTTTTTCCACAAATCGCAAAAGAAGGTTGGTCTTGCTTTTGACATCGGTACGGCATCAGTGAGTGCCGCGCTCTTTGAGCTTCGTGGCGATGACCCACGTCCACATGTGCTCAAAATTTTTCGTAAGTTTTATACTGCATCTCTCAAGCGCGATGCATCGCATTTTAGCAAATCAACCGTAGGTCAGTTTTCCGCCATTCTCAAAGATGTTGATACCGAGCTCAAGGGTATTATGCCCGAGACCTATGTGGTGGGACTTTCGTCTATTTTTTATCTAGGCAAGACCGAGCATATCTATGAAAAGCGTCCCAAGCCCCGCGTGGTCACATCCGCTGATACCACAAGTTTTATCAATCAAGGCCAGCAGAAATTTTTGGCCGATATTGGTCACGGCGATGTCGTCATCATCGAGGAGGTGCTCATGCGCTCACTGCTCAATGGGTATCGCGTTGATCAGCCAACCGGCAAGAGCGCCGAAGAAATCGAATCATGGATTCATTTTGCGGGTACCTCACGCGAGCTGTATGACACCTTTACTTCGGTCATCAAAAGTTCTCGTCCTGACGCAAAGATTCGTTTCTCTACCTTTCCCATAACCACTTGGCTCTTGATGCAGGAGGTATTGGCGCCCGAACATTCAGCGATCATCGTCGATATCGGAGGCGAACTAACCGAGGTGACTTTTTTGGTGGACGGTATTATCACCGAGATTGTCTCGCTCCCATTTGGCGTACTCAATATCTTGTTGCGCATATCAGAGTCAGAACGCATTGATCTGGACAACGCACTCTCACTTCTAAAAGCATACACAGGTAACACCTTAACGCCCGAGGCATCAGCGAAGCTTCGTGGTATCATAAGAAAAGAAATGAAATCTTGGGAAGAAGTTTTTGAGCGCATTTGGCAGCGTGCCTCGCGCGATATTATGAGCGATGTCAAAATGCTCTTTTTGGGTGGCGGAGCGCTTGTGAGTGATATGAAATCAGCCGTAGCACCACCACTCCTGCACCCTGATCTCGCACGAGGGCTCCATGTGTCAGTCATACAGCCAGAAGCTTTTCAAGACAAATTCGGCACTTTTGGCGCCTTTGACGGCCCGGGAGATTTCGGCCTCATGTCACTTATCGCAAGCACGCGTTATTATACATAGAAGATTATGTTTTCTTCAGACAAAAATCAAAAACGCGTCATCTCTGATATTCGTCCCGCGGGTGGGACGAGAAAGACCCCTATGCTTGTGCAGAAAAAACATGCACCCGAGCCACTTCCTCCACGCCATCAACCACCCGAGCATGCCATAGGTGATAAAAAACCACTCCGCTTTGGTTTTCGTCAGGCAATGATCATCGCTGGTGCTGTGGTTGTGGTAGGCGCATCAATCTGGTGGTCATCAACCCTGACGCTTGTCATAAAAAAGCAAGAGCGCAAGTTCAATATGGGAGAAGGTATACCACTCATGGTAGCCGCCAAAGAATTCAAGACTGAAATCGTCGAGCGTGGCGAGGGAGCGAGTACCAATGTCGAAGCTTTTAGCAGGCGTGCTTCAGGCACAGTCATTGTTTACAACAATTATTCATCTGAGCCGCAGGTACTTGTCAAAAATACTCGATTTCAAACTCCCAAGGGGCTTATCTTCCGGGCGGCTGCTCGCGTGGTAGTCCCTGGTAAAAAAAGTGATAAGCCAGGGTCTGTTGAGGTAGAGATAACCGCTGACGAGCCGGGTGAAAAATACAATGTAGGGCGTTCCGATTTTAAGATCCCTGGGTTCGCAAGTACTCCTAAATATGACAAGTTTTATGCCCGTTCACGAGCGGACGCTCTCGGCGATATCAAAGGGGGTGCGGCAGGGCAAGGCAAGGTAGTGGGCAAGGCAGAAGCTGAAGCGCTTATCAAAAGTCTTGAGGAAAAAGTAAAGGCAAACCTAGCGGCAAAACTTGCCAGCGAGATCAAAGATCCCTATATAATCTTCTCTGATACTATCGAAGCAACCGTCACGCTGCGTGTCACCGATCCGCCCGCAGGCGCCCCCGGAGACAAATTCTTTGGTGAGGTGAGAGGAGAGGCAAAAGTATTGGCGGTTGATAGAGCAGCTTATCAGTCAGCGCTCGCTAATATTCTTTTTGAAGACAAGGCGCTTATCGCAAGTTTTACTCTTCCCGCAAGCACAAAGCTAGCTTGCGAAAAACCAAAGCTTGATTATGCAAAAAGCTCTATTTCCTGCACGGTACAAGGTGAAATGATGTTCGAAGGGGTAGTCCCAGTCGATGTGTTGAGAGGTAAGGTGCTCGCTACCCGAAAGGTGGCGGATCTTGAAGCAGTTTTTAAGCTCTACCCCGGTATCAAGAAGGTCGAACAGACCTATCGGCCTGCTTTTCTCAAGCGCATACCTTCCCGCCCCGGTCAGCTTATCATCCAAGTGCGTTAGGGTTGACATCAAATCAACTCTCGGATATGATGGAGAACATATTCCTATGCTAGATGAAAAGACTCTGCGCGAAGGCGTCGTATTAGAAGCTTTCAAGGGCGGTCTTTTTAGAGTGAAGCTCGACAATTCCGAGGATGAGGTATCGGCTCATCTCGCGGGAAAAATGCGTTTCCACTATATTAAAGTTCTTGTCGGCGACCGGGTGAGGATCGCATTCTCGCCTTATGACAAGGAAAAGGGTCGTATTGTCCAGCGTCTCTAGCCTGGAATCTAAGACGTAAGACAAATGAAAGTACGCGCATCGATAAAGAAAATTTGTAATAACTGCAAATTGGTCAAGCGTCAAAGACGCCTTTTTATTGTTTGCAAGACTCCTAAACATAAACAACGACAAGGATAACTATATATGGCTCGTATCGCAGGGGTAAACATCCCAGACAACAAAAAAATTGAAATCTCCCTTTCCTATATTTACGGCATCGGCCGTCCTTTGGCGCGCGTCATTTTAGAAAAAGCAAAGATATCAGATACCAAACGAGCAAAAGATTTGACGCCTGATGAGACTGCTCGTCTCCGAGCTATCATCGAAAAAGAATACGCGGTAGAGGGTGCATTGCGCCGTGAGATCCTTTTGAATATCAAGCGCCTCAAGGATACCGGCTCGTATCGCGGTACTCGCCATATGCGCAGTCTCCCATTGCGTGGTCAGCGTACCAAGACAAATTCACGCACGAGACGCGGTAACAAGCGCGTGACGATGGGTTCAGGTAAGCGTAAAGTTGATAAGAAATAAAATCCTATGGGCAAAAAGCGTATCATCAGAAAATCAGGAGAAGGCGAGTCATCAGCACCACGCCAGTCTTCATCGTCACGCCGCAAGCTTGCACACGGGCTCGTGCATATTTCGGCGACCTACAACAATACTCTTATCTCACTCACGGATGCCAGAGGCAATCTCTTTGCTCAAAACTCAAGTGGTCGTATGGGCTTTTCCGGTTCCAAAAAAGGCACTCCGTATGCCGCGACAAAAGCCGCCGAAGTTATCGCCGATCAGGCGCGCGAGATGGGAGTTACCGATCTTGATATCCGTATCAAGGGGCTTGGCTCGGGCAGAGAATCCGCGCTCCGTGTCTTTGGTCAAAAAGGATTTGCTATTAGCTCTATTAGAGATATGACGCCGATCCCACACGGCATTCCTCGTCTCAAAAAACCTCGTCGCGTATAACATCCCTTCTAGTAATAAACTCATATGATACAAGATTCAAAATGTAAAACATGTCGGAGACAAGGAGAAAAGCTCTTTTTGAAGGGTGAGCGTTGTTATTCACAAAAATGTGCGATGGTCCGCAAACCGTATGCTCCCGGCATTCATGGCAAGGGTGGCACCAAGCGCAGAAAAGAGGTTTCAGAGTTTTCCCGTCAGCTTCATGAAAAACAGCGTGTTCGTTTTCTCTACAGCGTTTCAGAGCGGCAGTTTTCCAGTTATGTATTAAAGGCACTCGCGGGTCATGGCGGCGATGTTATTCAGAAGTTTGTCTCTGCACTTGAATTGCGTCTTGACAATACCGTATTTCGCCTCGGATTTGCTGTATCGCGTTCTGTCGCGCGTCAGATAATTTCACACGGTCATATCACGGTTGATGGCAAAAAAGTATTTGTACCGTCATATCGTTTGAGTGTTGGCCAACGCATTGGCATGGCACAAAGTTCTGCTAGCAAGGGCGTATTTAAAGATATTGAATTGTTGCTTAAAAAGCACGAAATTTCTTCGTGGCTCTCGTTCGTACCTGAGAAGCACGAAGGCACGGTGAGCTCTTTACCAAAAGTCGAAGATATGGTACGATTATACGATGTAAAGTCTATTATGGAGTACTATTCCCGCTAATAGGGGATAGTCTCATTTTTAATATTTTATGAATACTACAATACTTCTTCCTTCACGGCCCTATGTAGAAAACGAGACTCCTACCAAGGCCGATATTATCATCGAAGGTTTGCACCCCGGATACGGTGTCACGATTGGCAATGCGATGCGTCGCGTGCTCTTTTCGTCATTGCCGGGTGCGGCAGTCACGCGCATCAAGATTCAGAGCGTTAATCACGAGTTTTCAACCATCCCCGGTGTACTCGAGGATGTGCTCTTGATTGTGCTCAATCTCAAACAGCTTCGTTTTAAGATGTATTCCGAAGAATCTGAAACCTTTTTGTTTGAGGCAAAAGGCGAATGCGAAGTCAAAGCAGGTGATATCAAGACTTCTTCAAACCTTGAGATCATCAACACAGATTTGCATATCGCAACGCTTACCAAAAAAAGCGCATTGCTCTCAATCGAGATTACAGTTGAGCGCGGTGTAGGATACCGCCCCAAAGAAGTGATAGAAAGCCAGCGACTTGAGGCCGGTGTTATCGTGCTCGATGCTATTTTTACCCCGATTCGCAAGGTAAGCTACCATGTAGAAAACATGCGCGTCGGCACCGAGACTGATTACAACAAGCTCATCATGTCGATAGATACCGACGGTACTATCACTCCGCGCGACGCGTTTACCTCGGCTCTTGAAATTCTCATCGGACAGCTTGGTGAACTCCGTGTATTCGGCGAAAAGGGTGAGGTTCTCTCCGTATTACCTTTGCACAAAGAAGAGTTAGTACCTGTCGCGAGCAATGATGACACTGACTATGGCAACATCTTGCTTGAAGATGTAAAGCTTTCAAGCCATACACTCAACGCCCTTGCCCGCGCGGGATTTACCAAGCTCGGCGATGTCGCGCGCAAGACCGAGACCGAACTTCGCGATCTCGATGGTGTTGGCGAAAAGGCCATGCAAGAGATTCATCGCGAACTTGGCAATTTCGGATTAACACTCGCTCAAGAAGACTAATATACAACTATGCAACATCGTCGTGTTGGTAAAATTTTAAAACGAGAAAAGGGTCCACGCGAGGCGCTGTTGCGTTCGCTTGCCCGTTCTATCGTGCTCAAAAGCGCCATCACGACAACCGAGGCAAAGGCCAAAGCTGTCCGTCCCGTACTCGAACGCTTGATCACAACCGAGAAGAAGGGTACGCTTGCCGGACATCGCACGGTTGTCGCAGCACTCGGCAAAGACGCAGCTGCGCATTTGAAAAAAGAGATCGTACCCAAGATGACCGAGCGCAAAGGTGGCTATCTTCGTATTACCAAGATGGGTATCCGCAAGTCAGACGCTGCGCCCATGGCTCACATCAGTATCGTCCAATAATATGACCCTAAAAACAGCAAAAAAGACTGATATCACAATCGACGCGAGAGGCGTGGCCCTCGGTCGCCTTGCTTCCCAAGTCGCGGTTTTGATTCGTGGCAAGGGTACCACTGACTGGGAAAGTCATCTAGCTCCAAACCAAAAAGTGATTGTCAAAAATGCGGCTCATATTCGCTTGTCCGGTCGCAAGTGGGATCAAGGAGGCAACGAACGCTATTCAGGTTTTCATGGTGGTCTTCGCATTCCTACCTATCGCGATATTTTTACCAAAGACCCTGCCCGATTGATTAGAGAGGCAGTTACTGGTATGATCCCACGCAACCGACTCCGTAAAGATATTTTGAAAAACCTCATCATCTATGTCAACGAAAACTAAAACAACTGCATTTGCAGGTACCTATATCGAAGCTGTCGGACGACGCAAGACTTCAATCGCGCGCGTGCGTATTTTTGCCAATCACGAGGGCATCATCGTCAATGGTATGGATTACAAGAAATATTTTCCTACCGCAGACATGCAAAAGATTGTCGAAGACGCATTCCGTAAGGCACGCCCCGAGACTCGTTTTGGTGTATCAGTCAAAGTAGAGGGCGGCGGTATACACTCGCAATCAGAGGCAGTACGCCACGGCATTTCTCGCACTCTCAATACATTTGATATTACTCTTCGCCATAGTCTCAAAAAAGCAGGTTTTCTAAAGCGCGATCCACGCGTCAAAGAGCGCCGCAAGTTCGGCCTCAAAAAAGCCCGCCGCGCCCCTCAGTGGTCAAAGCGCTAATCTCAAAAAAAATCCCCCACACCTACGGGGGATTTTTGTTTGGTTAGAGGGCAAATTAGCACTCTTGACCATAGAGTGCTAATTGTCTATAATGCTCCCATGCTCAAAGAGCGCGAAAAAAATATTCTTGAACTTTTAGTCAGGGACTATATTCGTACCGCCGAGCCCGTATCATCCAAGCGCGTGGCGCGCCATCTGCGTGGCACACTTTCACCCGCTTCAGTCCGCAATGTGTTTAGCGTTTTGACTGACGAAGGTTTTATCACCCAACCACATACATCAGGTGGGCGCGTACCATCCGTACGCGGATATCGGTTTTTTGTAGATGAAGTATTGGGCGATGAGGTAGAGAGCACGGCGGCCCAACACATCACTCAAGTATTGGGCAATATGCGCGCGTTACAAGAAAAAATGGCGCACAATTTCCGCGTGCTCTCAGCGTTTGGCGAGGGTATTCCTGTTGGCTTCGACGAAGTATTTCGCGAGCCCGAATTTGCCGAGCGTGATGTAGTCACAGAGATGAGTACTTTTCTTGATCGATTTGAACGCCAGCGAGATGCCTATCGCCAGTCACTCGAAGACGATCCCTTTCGCGTATACATTGGTGAAGAAAATCCTGTTGAACGGATGCGCTCGATTAGTGTGGTCGTAGGGCGCAAGGGCAGAGACGACATTTTTTTTGTCGCAGGGCCTACGCGCATGAATTATGAAGGTATTATCGGCACCGTACGGATATGGATGAAGAACGATTAGACGATATTGAGCTCGAGGCAGAAGGTGATTCAGATCCAAAGCTTACAAAACTCAAGCGCGCGCTCGAGATCTGCAAAAAAGAAAAAGATGATTATCTGCAGGGTTGGCAGCGCGCAAAGGCAGATTATTCCAATGCCGAGCGCGAGTCTCGTAAGAATCAAGAATCAGCCATCAGGTACGCCGAGACTAAGTTGATACGAGAGATTCTCGATATTGTCGATACTTTTGAAGGAGCATTTGCCACACCACCCCCAGACTCCCCGTGGGTACAAGGTATGCGCAACACACTTGAGAAAATGCGTGGTCTCCTGAAGCGTTATGATGTTGAACCTATCGAGACGCTTGGCAAACCTTTCGATCCGCTGTGGCACGAAGCAATCGAAGTCAAAGAGGTCGCCGAAGAGGTTGATGACAACAAGGTGATGATAGAATTTCAAAAAGGGTATCGGATAGGTGAGCATGTCATCCGCCCCGCAAAAGTAAGTGTCGGTGAATTTAAAAAAGAATAATACATAAAAAAATACTATGGCAAAAATACTTGGAATTGATTTGGGCACTACCAATTCGGCGATAGCAATCATCGAGGGTGGCAATCCAAAAATAATCGAAAACAAAGAAGGCAACCGCACCACGCCGTCTATTGTGGCACTCTCAAAATCAAACGAGCGTTTAGCAGGACTCATCGCAAAGCGTCAAGCGGTGACCAACCCACGCGGTACTATTTTTTCTGCAAAGCGCCTTATCGGGCGCAAGTTCTCTGATGCAGAGGTACAGCGCGATAAAACTTTGTTGCCGTATAGTATTAAAGAATCAGCCAATGGCGGCGTTGAGATTGAAATGGGGGGCAAAGGATATCGCCCCGAAGAAATATCAGCGATGATCTTGCAAAAGCTCAAGGCAGATGCCGAAGAAAAGCTTGGTGAAAAAATCACCGAGGCGATCATCACGGTGCCTGCATATTTTAGCGACTCACAGCGCAAGGCGACCAAAGACGCGGGTGAGATCGCGGGTCTTACCGTGCGCCGCATCCTCAACGAACCTACTGCCGCAGCGCTCGCGTACGGATTCAACAAAAAGAAAGATGAAAAAGTAGTGGTGTATGACTTTGGCGGCGGCACCTTTGATGTCTCGGTACTCGATATCGCCCAAGATACTATCGAAGTAAAGGCGACGGGCGGTGACACACACTTGGGTGGTGATGATTTTGATCAAAAAATTATTGAGTGGATCATTAGTGAGTTCAAAAAACAATCAGGCATCGATGTCTCCAAAGATGCGATAGCCCTCCAGCGCCTCAAAGAAGCAGCCGAGAAAGCAAAACACGAGCTTTCAGGCACTATGGAGACCGAGGTCAATATTCCATTCATCACATCAAACGAATCAGGCCCCCAGCACTTACTCTTGAAACTTAAGCGCGCGGATTTCGAACAGCTCGTAGGTGATTACATCACCAAATCAATCAATATCACCAGTCAGGTCGTGAAAGACGCAGGGCTTGCCATTGGTGATATCAATGAAGTTATTTTGGTAGGTGGCCAGACGCGCATGCCCGCTATTGTAGAGGCCGTCAAAAAACTTTTTGGCAAAGAGCCAAATCGCACCATCAACCCTGACGAAGTAGTAGCGCTCGGCGCTGCCGTACAGGCAGGTATCTTGCAGGGCGATGTCAAAGATATTTTGTTGCTCGATGTCACGCCACTCTCGGTAGGTTTGGAAACTTTTGGTGGAGTATTCACCCGTATCATTGAAAAAAATACTACGGTGCCAACTGCTAAGACGCAGGTGTTTTCAACAGCTGCAGACAGTCAGCCATCGGTAGAGATTCATATCTTGCAAGGTGAGCGCGAGATGGCAGGAGACAATAAAACCTTGGGCCGATTTATTCTTGATGGTATTCCACCCGCACCCCGAGGTATGCCGCAGATCGAAGTCTCGTTTGATATCGATGCCAATGGTATCTTGTCGGTGAAGGCAAAAGATAAAGGCACCGGCAAAGAGCAGTCAGTGCGCATTGAGGCATCAAGCGGTTTGTCTAAAGATGATATCGAACGAATGAAGCAAGACGCAGCTCTGCATGCTGATGAAGACAAGAAAAAGCGCGACTTGGTAGAGGCTCGCAATATTGCTGACACAATGATTTATACAACAGAGAAAGCCGTGCACGATGCGGGTGACAAAGTACCCGAAGCGCTCAAAAAAGAAATCGAGGATAAAAAGAAAGAGCTGGATGAAGCCATGAAGGGTGAAGATGCTGGCAAAATCCGTGACAAGGCAACAGCTTACTCTGTAGCAGCTCAAAAAATAGGCGAATTGATCTATAAAAAAGAAGCACAGAGCGCGCCGGACGCTACGCCAGTTGAACATGAAGAAGTAAAAGACGATAATAAGGGCAATGAAAACGCCGGCTAAAGAAGCCACGCTTCTTACCCTCCTCGTACTCTCGTCAGGCCTCCTGTGGCTCTCAATCTCGACACTGCTCCCGCGTCTTTTGTGGGACAATATGAATTTGATTTGGAGCGCTATCGCCGCCACTATCGCCTTTCTTACAATGTGGGGTCTTTCGGTTATCTTGGTAGATAAAATTTATTTGATGCTTGTTGGTTGGGCATTCGCGTCCTACATCGGCGTCATATGGCACCAGACTCATTTTTTTATTGTGGTCGCCACCGCGCTCTTTTGCTTTGGCATGCTCGGCATGTTTCGCGCCAAGTATCAGATGGAGCG
This sequence comes from Candidatus Ryanbacteria bacterium, assembly GCA_009691385.1. Lineage (GTDB taxonomy): Bacteria > Patescibacteriota > Minisyncoccia > Ryanbacterales > GWA2-47-10b > SICQ01. The sequence goes on along the minus strand of SICQ01000008.1, from coordinate 4,292 downwards.
CACACTCGAAGGCGGTGTCGCACGCAGTCTGCGCAAATGTTTACCATTGACCACAACCTTTCTTGCCGCTGCCATCGCTACCGCGGCATTTACTGTAGCACCCAAACAAAGTTTAGAGGTAGAGGCGTTGATTCCACGCTGGCTTTTTGATCCGATCATTGAGACACTTGATCCTGTCATTCGTGGCATTGATGGTGTGTTTGATTCCAATCTTTTATTTAGTGATTATGTCGCCAAAAAAGCATCAGCCGAGCTTGGCCGTGAACTGACGGCCAATGAGCGCACACTTGCCACGCGCGAATCAGCCAAAATACTCAAAGAGCGTATCGGGGTTGAGCCAGGCGCCGACCAAAAAATGGGCGATATTATATATATAGTCGGTATCAACTTTATGCGTGCGCAGGCAGGCCGTTTTCAGGGCGTATTTCCTATCGCGTACGCGGTTGGATTTTTTGTAACCCTCCGATTTTTCGGTATTCTCCTGTATTGGATCGCTATCATGATCGTGAGTATGGTTTTGCGTATTTTGCGTAGATTTGGTATAATCGGCGTAAGAACGATACCCGCAAACATCTTTGTATACTCGTTCTTTTAAGGAGATTTTTCCATGAAAGACTACTATGACATTTTAGGCGTTCCGCGCAACGCAACCACAGATGATGTAAAAAAGGCGTATCGCAAACTTGCGCACCAATACCATCCTGACAAAAAAGGTGGCGATGAACGACGCTTCAAAGAAATAAACGAAGCCTACCAAATTCTCTCAAATGATGACAAACGATCGCAGTACGATCGTTTTGGTAACGCTGGTGCTGGCGGTCCCGAGGGTGGTTTCGGCGGTTTTGATTTTGGCAATTTTGGTTTTGATCAGATGGATGTCGGCGACATCTTTGAGACCGTGTTTGGCAGGGGCGGTTTTTCCGCGAGTGGCGGCAAGCGCCGAGGGCGTGATATTTCTATCGATATTGAGATTCCTTTTGCCGAGTCAGCGTTTGGTACCGAGCGTCGCGTATTGATCCGCAAACGAGCATTGTGTGACGAGTGCAGCGGCACGGGAGCTGAAAAGGGTTCAGCCCTTGTTACCTGTGTTACCTGTCATGGTGCGGGCACACTGCGTGATACACGCAAGTCACTATTTGGCACCTTTACTAAAATGGTTGAGTGCGGCACTTGTAGTGGCAAAGGCAAGGTCCCTGAAAAACAATGCAAAACCTGCAAAGGTGAGACAATCATCGTAAAGAGTGAAGAGGTTCATATCATCGTGCCTGCCGGTATTGAAGACGGCGAGGTCATTAGAATCTCGGGCAAGGGCGAGGCTGCGCCAAACGCTGATATGGGTGATTTGTATGCCAAGGTTCATGTCTTGCCACACGCGGTATTCAAGCGCTTGCGTCATGATTTGGTGATGCGTTTTGAAGTACCTCTCTCGACCGCGCTCGTAGGTTCTTCTGAAGAAATAGAAACCCTTGACGGCAAAATCAAAGTAAAAATCCCACAGGGTGTGGCAGACGGCGAAGTACTCAAAGTAGCTGGCAAAGGCATCGTACGCGATGACGGTGGCAGGGGAGACTTGCTCATAGAGGTAAAGATTCATATGCCAAAGAAAATCACGCCTGCTCTCAAATCTCTTATCGAAGAGCTTAAGCGCGAAGGTTTCTAGATGGCTTCATATCTCGCATACGCCGAGGGACTCGCAGCCTATATGCGCCATCCGGCGGTAGATATATTGGTCATCGCTTTTTTCCTTGGTGCCGGATTTTTGTGGGGGATGATGGGCGGCAAGGCAAAGCTTTTAGCCTTTTTGCTCGCGACCTACTTGGCACTTTTTATCTCACCTTTGATCTTTGAACTTCTTGATAGTCACAAACTCGGCGTGCATGTATATCGCAACTTGCTCGTGTATGCCGTGGTGCTCGCGTTGTTGTTTGTGTTTGCTGAGCGCATCTTTTTACGCGGCATTGGCAGGGCATCGTACCGGTGGCTCCCCGCACTTTTTATCAGCTTTCTCTCAACGGGTCTTTTTGTAGCCGGGACCTTGAATATCGTCTCATTTCGGGGTATTATAAAATTATCACCGATCACCAAAACGCTCTTTGCAGGACCCGATGCGTATCTTATTTGGGCGGTTGTGCCCATCATCGGTCTTGCTCTGCTCAGTAGGCGATCGTAAATATCCGCTCGTAGCTCAGTCGGTAGAGCAGCTCCCTTTTAAGGAGATGGTCGTAGGTTCGATTCCTACCGAGCGGACTTAGTGTATGTGCTCATGATTTTACTTTAGATTATTTTTTTATGCGTATTTATCTTGTTCGCCACGGAGAATCCGAGGCAAATCGTCTTGAAGTAAAACAAGGATCCGATGTGTCGTTATCTGAGCATGGCAAAGAACAGGCGCTCTTTTTGGCACATCGTGTAGAGCGCTTGCCGATTGATGTGGTGATCGCAAGTCCCTATAAACGCGCAAAACAGACCGCTGAAATTATTCTTGAACATCTCAAAAAACCGATAGAGTGGCGCACCGATATTGTTGAAAAAAATCATCCAAGCGAAGTCGTCGGATTATCGCACTCTGATCCCAAAGCACTTGAAGTGACGCGTCTTTGGGCGGAAAATATGACCAATCCAGATTGGCGATATTCTGACGAAGAAACATTCTCCGAGTTTAGTGCTAGAGCGGCAGGTTTCTTGCAGCATTTAGAGAAGCGTTCGGAGGGCCATATCTTGGTTGTTTCCCATGCTGGTTTTATTCGTATGCTACTTACACTTCTTGTGTTTGGTAACAACGCTACTTACCAGCAGTTCAGTCATTTATTTGTACTCTTTCGTAATAAAAACACAGGTATTACCGTATTTGACTATACGGTAGAGGATGGCTGGACCGTGCAAACGTGGAACGACCACGCGCATCTAAGCTAAAAATCTCTGTATAAAAAATGATAGCCGGTCGTCCCCGTTGGGACGACCGGTTTTCAGTTGAGGCGCACATTGGCGCCGTGTTCATCGCACTGAGGAGTCACCGTTGATGGCACGGTTGGCCTCGGCGGAGAGCTCGCTATTGTAGCTACGGATCTTGCCCGTGGTCTCATGGTACGCCGCGAACTGCGGGACCACGAAGATTGCGATAAAGGCGAAGATGGTGAGAAGCACCATCAGCTCGATCAGCGTAAATCCACTTTTGTTTTTCATCAGAACCTCCTATTTGCTATTATACTATATTTATAGTTATTTGTCAAACAAGCAAAAACCCCTCATTTTTCCGTTGGCTAAGGGCTTTTTCTCTGCTATTTTAGGTATATGAAAAAGAAAGAAGGCCTCCGCACTTGGATCGAGATAGATACCAAAAAACTCAAAGACAACTATACAGCGTTTCGCAAAATTGCCGGCAAAGGCAATATGCTGATGGCTATTACCAAATCAAACGCATACGGTCATGGTCTTCTCGATTTCTCGCGTACTATGAAAAAACTGGGCGCTGATTGGCTCGGTGTTGATTCGATAGTAGAGGCGCTTGCCATCCGCAAGGCGGGCATTCGTATACCCATATTAGTTCTTGGCTACACCATGCCGGAGCGCTATGCCGAGGCTGCGCGCGCGGGCATCAGTGTGACGATCTCAAACTTTGCCGCACTCAAATCAGCCGTAGGTGAGGCCACGCGCAGCAAACCACTTCGCGTGCATATCAAGATTGATACGGGCATGCATCGCCAAGGTTTTTTACCTGACGATATCGCCAAAGTATTTCCGTATTTCAAAAAGAAAAACGCCAATCTTCGTCTTGAGGGCGTCTACACGCATTTTGCCGCCGCCAAAAATCCGGCATTTCCCAAAGACACACGAGCACAAATAGCTCTCTTTGAGCGCGTGCTCGATGCGGTACATAAAGTAGGATTCAGACCTATCAGACACGCAACCGCTACCTCAGGCGCCATTCTTTTCCCTGAGGCGCATTACGACATGATTCGCATTGGTATCGGTATGTACGGCCTATGGCCATCCAAAGAAGCCGAGGCTGCGTTTCATCATCAGTTTCGCCTCAAGCCGATACTCTCATGGAAAACGATCATCAGCGAGACCAAAGAGCTCACCGCGGGCAGTCGCGTAGGGTATGATTTTACCGAAGAGCTTGGGCGCCATTCGATAGTGGCCATTTGCCCTGTGGGCTATTGGCACGGCTATCCGCGAGTGCTCTCGAGTGTTGGGTATTTTATTGTCCGTGGCAAACAGGCCAAGATTTTGGGCCGCATCTCGATGGATATGATTATCATTGATGTGACTGATATCAAGGGCGCTGTGGT
>SICQ01000007.1 GCA_009691385.1 Candidatus Ryanbacteria bacterium | reverse complement strand
CAAGCTCCCAATCATCCACACCGCGTGAATCAGTTGGCTCTGCCCGTTCGATGACTGACGCGCCCGATCTATCAACTTTTACAAATACTTTGAGGCGGCCTGAACGCTCAAGCTCTTTGCCCTTACCTGCCTCCACAAAATATCGTTCGATGCCATATTCAACACCAATACTTGAAGCTCTTTGACTCCATACATCAGCACTGGTATTAGGAACACTGACTACCTTGCCTTTGATGGCAATACTATAATCGGTGGGCTGATTTTTTGAAATCTGTGTCGCCCGCCAAATATCTTCATAACTATTTTTCTCAAGTGTCACATATACAGCATCTCCTATCGCAAAAGATTCGTTGCCAGCGACATATTTGCTGATAGTTGAAATCTCGTACCGCAAAGCTACATATTCGCCACGGATGAGGTCACGCGGATCGACAGGCACCGTACGCAAGACCACTTGGACGCCCGTGGAAAGCGTATATAATCGTTGTGCAAAAAACCCGCCGATCACCAAAAGCTGTAAAGCGACAAACAAAACAAAGAGTATGAGTTTTTTATTGCTTATCATAGCGGTAAACTTTCAGTATTCATCTTGATAATAAGCGACCAGCGAAATCGTTCGAGGGCGACTGCGAGTACTAATAGCAGCACCCCACCCGCGATAAATGCGAGCGATGTGGGAATCTCGAGCGCGAAGAAATCAATATAGCGGGAGATGACATGTACTAAGAAAAAGAGGAGCCCGAGGTTTACAAAAAGTCTGCGCCGTTCAAAATATCCGAGCACGATGAGCATAATATTGAACGCAAGCAGTACGGCATTCCATGGGAGTACATACGGATGAAAATAGGTCTCACCGTATCCAAACCCACCCATGACGGCCTGACTCGCGGATTGCCCCGCATCGACAGGAAAGAGCGCAAAAATTAAACCGAAGAGCGCAAACACTGCAAGCGCCCCGCCCTCACGAATAGTAAGACGGCGCTCTTCTGGCGTACCGCGTAACATAAAGAATGCCGCGAGCAACAATCCTACGAGTACAATAAGTCCCCAAAACACATAGAGTGCGACACCGGTAAGCGCTGGGGGCTCCGTCCACAAAAAGAGTACGGCGTTCCAACTCAATATATAGGTTGGCACCGCAAATGCCGCCCCGCCCAAAAAGCGAGTAGTAAAACTAAAATCTTCTCCATTTGGCAACGCGCGCATGAGACGACCCGCAAGCATAAGCGCGATACCCAAAAAGAAATAATTGAGCATAACCTGTACAATGATCGTTTCTTCGAAGTTCTCAAGATTCATATGCCACACTGTATTGGCAACCCCAAACCATCCCAAAAACGCCAACAATGCAAACGCGTACGCGGTGCGAAAACGATAGTACACAATGATTGGCAACACGACCAACAAAAGAATCGCGAGAAACGGATAATTTGCCGTTGGGTTAAAATCGCGGAAAATACTGATATCAAAGAAACTGCGCGAAAGTGACCAGACGGCAAACACAATAGTAGAAAGCACCATGAGCCACTCATCCGCGAGCAAGAGTACAAGCGGTAAAAGACCCGCCGCCCAGATCAAAAATAGGGTCGCGGGATTGGCATTGGTATGGAAAAGCTGGGCTACCAAGAAGAGCCCTGTACCATATAAAATACCTCCGATCAAAATTACTGCCTGACCGATCTTCGCGTAATCTTTGATATATTTGAGCCAATAGCCAATGCCGTACGCAAACGCGGTTGAGGTAAGAATGATAGCAATCTTACCTACTACGGGTATCGCTTGCCAATTTGAAGCAAAGAACAACAGTGCACCGAGCCCGATGAGCACCGCGCCCAAAATAGCGACAACTGTCACCACGCGATTGCCCGCGCGCGCCTGCAGTGCCTCCTCGGCATTGATACCCTCTGCCTGCAAAATACGGCGAGCGGTACGAAGCGAGATAATCCCCCGCTCAACCCACGATTCTACCTTGTGAGAAAGTTCATTCATGGAATGCGCTCACTATACCACGCCACTCAATTTTACCAAATGTTCAACGAGTGCCGGAAACTCAAGCCCCGCATGGCGCGCCGCGCGTGGGAAGAGCGACTCACCCGTAAGTCCGGGTAAAGTGTTTACTTCGAGCACATAGAGTTCGGGTGCGCGGCGCGTATATTCGGGTGTTTTGATGATCATATCGGTGCGTGAATAGTGTCGAAGGCCTAACGCGTGGTGCGCTACAAGAGCCGTCTCTTGAATCTTTTTGAGCATCGCACCGTAAAACTCTGCGGGACAAATCTCTTGCGTCTTGCCATTGTATTTTACCTGATAATCAAAAAATGCCGCGCCTGCCGGAGGAATAATCTCGATAGGAGCTAATGCCGCATGTGCCTTGCCACCAAAATTTTCAAGGACGCCACAGGTGATCTCTCTGCCGGGAATAAATTCTTGCACGATCAAATGCGTATCAACAGCGAACGCCTTTGCAAATGCCGCAGGCAACTCTTCGCGCCCGCGCACTTTGGATACGCCTACTGACGACCCACGCGAACGGGGTTTTACGATCCATGGTGGCGCGCCAAATGCGAGTACCGCACGCGTATCAAGGTTATCTTTTCCCATCACCATACTTTTGGGTATACGCAAACCTGCTTTTGCTAAAATATCATGCGCCATTGCTTTGTTCATAGCTATGGCTGACGCAAGACCGCATGCGCCTGTATACGGTATATGTGCGCGCTCGAGCACCTGCTGGACATGCCCATCTTCCCCGTACTCGCCGTGGAGCGCATTGAACACGCCATCCACCCGCAAGAGCGCTTCGATAGGATTCATCCATTGGCGATTTGTGCCGAAAAGCCACTCACCCGTGCGCGTGATAAAGATTGGCACTGCCTCATACTTGCCTTCGAGCGCGCGGATCACATTGAGACCCGAGAGCACCGAGACATCATGCTCGCTTGATGGTCCACCTAGCAGAACACCGATTCGCTTCATCAGAGTGCGGGGCCTATATCGTAGAGTACATTTGCGGGATTGGTATCTCGTTTGAGAATAGGATTTTTCTTGTTTTCAAGTTCTGTCGAAAGCGTGTAGCCCTTGCCAGTGCGTGTGTAGCGATACTGCTTTTTGGTGAGCGGATCGAACGGCAATGTCGCCATATATTCGGAGATGAGATCGGAAAGTTTTGCGGGGTATGTGCCCTCGCGTTTTTTATAGAGGTCGAGCGCGGTTCGTATGCGGGAAAAGTCTGAGACGCGCCGCGCGTCTCTGGCGTCAGGGCTGTCGCTTGCGAAACCTTCGCGCGCGTAGGCAAAAAGTTTTTCGAGCAAATCACGCACATCATAATGCTCGGTAGGAGCTGCAATGCTGATAGGGCTATCAATATCAGAAAGATCGGTAGTCAGATGAAGTTCAATGATGCCTTGCTTGCCATTGCCTTCGGCAAACGAACTCCCCGCCTTGATTGAGAATCTCACAAGATCGCCAGAAGCCTTATCAATCCACGCGTTTACCTCGACATCACCAAGTCCAGAGAATAATTCATCGGTAGCATCCTTGCCCCCCTCACCTGCCACGCCACCCGTAATCTGCGCTGACTGCGCGATAAACCGCTTGAATGAATCTTTATCGAGAGTGCCTTTGACACGATACCTGTCAGTACCATTTTCCACTTCGCGTACGATCTCCTCACCCCAAACGATAAGGCGCGTCTCGCTCCACAATTTTTGGATATCCTTTGTTTGTTTTTCAGTGATAAGGTCCTGCTGCTCATTGAGATTGAGATGATACCCAATAAACGACGGCTCGAGCTCGGAAAGTTCTTTTACATAATTATTAAAATCATTTTCAAAGGTATCAAAATTAATTGAAACCCATCTGCCCGTGATGTCAGCCGAAGTAAACCGTGGGATCGTCTTATCAACCATCGCCGAATCAAAAAACGGCATTTTACTCACTTGAAAATAGTAAACGCCATCAACAAGCTTTGATTCAAACTCTGTATTGGAATTTGGAAAACCCGGAGTCACGAGATCTTTGGTTCCGACAGTAAAAGTCGTCTCGCTTTTTGGCTTTGCGGCATCATGTGTGTCGATAGCTCCTTTCGCGTGCATCGTAAATGAATAGTTTGCGTTGGCCTGTGTGATATCTTTACCAGCGGTCATAGCACCCAAAGCAAAACCTGCGAGCGGCGGTACAAATGATCTGACTGCTCTGCCCAGTGTGGTACCGGACTCTCGAGCTTTGAGCTGCAATTCGACATCATACTTGTACGACTTCATGTTTTGAGCTTTGGCGAGTGCACCTTTGACTATTGATTGCGGCTTTATGGTGGTCTGATAGTACCAAAAACCTGCAGCAGCACCCGACGCGACAAAGAAAAGGACAGTAATAAGCGCACCTGCAAGCACGCGATGACTGCGAGTGCGTGGCGGCACACCAATAGACTCCAAAACAGGCGAACGCGTGATGGTAGACTGCCCCGCGCCCGACGCCGCAAGACCGTTGCCCACCAAATCTGCTACTATCTCCTCTTGCGTGGGCTTAAATCGTGGCGGGGTTACTGGCTTTGGTTCGGAGATTGATGGTGGTTCTATTTTTTTGATCTCGACTACAGGAGGTTTTGGTTGTTCTATGCGTGGTAGTGGTTTGATAAGCTGTGATTCGGACACACCCATAATGAGTGGCTCAGGCGTCGGTTTTTTTAATTCGGATATTTTAGTGTCGAGCGATATGGCTGGAGCGGCATCCGGCGTGCCGGTACGTGGCAACTCTTTGAGATGTATTGGCTCTGCGAGTTCATTTGCAGGAGTGATAGTGGGTTTTTGCACTTCGGAGATGCGCAATGCTACGGGTTCTGTGGCTTTTTGTATAACGGAAGCTGTTTTTGGCGGAGGGGTGAACTGCAAACTATCAATCGTGCCGGTTGGTGCGCCGAGCGGAGCTACTCGCGCAAAGCTTGATTTGGTTAAATCGATCGGTTTTGGTTCTACACTAAATGTCTGTGGATTTTTTTCTTCCCACTGCGGTTGGGTACGAGGCGCAAATCGTGTCGGTGGTGGCTCAATCGCCGGCTTTTGATCGGTCGCGCGTGACTCGATGAACGCAAGATCGATCTCGCTTGCGGGCCAACCTGACTTTTCAAGCTCATGGCGCAGTGCAGCGTCAGCAAAACCGGCGGCTCGTGTCTTTTTAATGTAATCAACAGCGATTTGACGCATCATTAACCCTAGTATTGCAAAATGTTGCCAAATATGCTAGAGTGCCTATGTCCCTTGCAGGGGATTTTTTATTGCCTGCAAGGGGAAAACCACCAATGGATATGAATATCCTCGCGGCCCTTATCGGGTCGTTCCTGGGGAAGGCTAGCGCGGTAGCAGTACCGCCACCTCCTCCCCCTCCCGCTGTAGTAGTAGAACTACCGCGAATCGAGAAAGAATTTGACTGCGAGGTAACCGCGTACTCATCCCGACCGGAAGAGACGGATGATACGCCATTTATCGCAGCATCGGGGCACACAGTACACTGGGGCATGGTAGCGTCAAACGCCTATCCCTTCGGTACACAGCTCCGCTTTCCGGATCTTTACGGAGACAAAGTCTTCGTAGTGAAGGATCGGATGAATTCGCGCTACACAAGCCGAATGGACATCTGGTTTCCGGAATATGAAAAGGCAAAGTCGTTTGGTTTAAAGAAGACCAAAGTCCAAGTGCTCCGTGAGCGCTGGTCGCCTGAAGTCTCGATGAAGTAGATTGAATCTACCGGGAAAGGAAAAAACTAAAATTGAATACTAGCCAAAAAGCCCCCGCAAGGGGGCTTTTGTGTTACTCTTCTTCCAATTTATCTCGTAATGCTTTCTCGAGGTTTTTACGTTCTTGTTTATTTTCTTTGAGAAAGAGGCGCGCGGCATCGTACCCATGACCGAGCTTAAGGTCGCCAAAGCTATGCGAAGCACCACTCTTTTTAACCACACCAAGCTTCACGCCCAGATTGAGTAGATCTGCCTCATATGAGATGCCCTCATTGAACATGATATCAAATTCGCCCGCACGAAAAGGGGCGGCGACTTTGTTTTTTACTACTTTTACTTTTACACGGTTGCCGATGGTTTCTTCTGCCTTTTTAATCTGTGCCATGCGCCGTACATCGATGCGTACCGACGAGTAAAACTTGAGCGCCTTACCACCCGGCGTGGTCTCGGGATTACCAAACATCATGCCTATCTGCATGCGGATTTGGTTGATGAAAATAACTGTTGTATCTGTTTTAGAAACAATTGCTGTCAGTTTACGGAGTGCGTGGCTCATGAGTCGCGCTTGCAAACCGATATGCTGTTGGCCCATGTCACCTTCGATCTCAGCGCGTGGCGTGAGTGCCGCTACCGAGTCAATGACAATGACACTCATGCCACCCGAACGCACTAAACTCTCCACAATATCAAGCGCCTGTTCACCCGTATCAGGTTGGGAGATCAAAAGCTCATTGAGATTCACGCCAATTTTTTTTGCGTAGTCAGGATCGAGCGCGTGTTCGGCATCAATAAATGCCGCAACGCCCCCTTGCTTTTGAGATTCGCGGATAATATGCAAACAGAGTGTTGTCTTACCTGACGACTCAGGCCCAAAGATTTCAATGACACGCCCTCGCGGCACGCCACCAACACCAAGCGCCCAATCGAGCGAAAATGATCCGGTAGGGATAGCCTTGATAGCGACTTTGGTGACATCACCAAGCCGCATGAGCGAGCCTTCGCCAAATTTTGACTGTATCGCCTTGACCGCCATGTCTACCACGCCAGATCTTGAGTCGCCTTCGGGTTTTGCTTGTTTTTTTACCATAACCACATATTACTCGACGATAATGTGCCGCACAACCTTGGCTTCTTTACCAATACGATTTTTAACGCGAATGTCAAGAATATGAATACCCCTTTGTAATGGCAACTCAACGCGAAAATCGCCGTTGTCGTCGCTAAACACCTCGTAACCATTGACCTCAACGCGTGATTTTGGATCAGTCTCGCCCGCGATCATAACCTTATCTGCCCGCACAAGCGCGCCGTCAGCAGGCTCTGTCACATACAAATCCGGCACCGCGAAAATAGTCGATGAATGAAATAAAATATATCCTACGCCCAAAATACCAATAAAAAAAGCTATCATGACGACAGCACTTTTGTGTCGCGCGGGATAGCGCGAGGCACCGTCCCGAAAAAGATAATCGGGCTGGCGGATATTAAGAGACATAGCGACTGTCTTCGGTCCCACTCCTGCCTACCAAAATCTCACGAGGCTTTGCGCCATCGCCGGGACTTACAACGCCGCGCTTTTCAAGTAAATCAATGATGCGAGCCGCGCGCGCGTACCCGACGCGCAAATGGCGCTGCAAAAGTGTCGTCGATGCCTTACCCGAATCCATCACTATCGCATACGCTTCTTCATAGAGCGGATCATCTTCTCCATCATCGCCTTCACCACCACGACCGTTTCCCTGTGTCTTTGCGTTTAAAATCTCTTCGTTGTACGCAGGTTCATTTTCTTGATCATGAATAAACGAAGTTACGTGCTTTACTTCATTGTCAGATACAAATGCTCCCTGCACGCGTTTTGGCTTGCCCGCGTCACCCGACAAAAAGAGCATGTCACCGTTGCCCAAAAGTTTCTCTGCCCCCGCCATGTCGATAATCGTACGCGAATCGATTTGCGAGGCGACCTGAAACGCCATGCGACTCGTGATATTTGCTTTGATGAGCCCCGTGATAACCTCAACCGACGGGCGTTGAGTAGCGATGATCAAATGAATGCCTACGGCGCGCGCCATCTGCGCGATACGCACGATTGATGCCTCAACCTCTCTGCCAAATGACGCCATTAAATCCGCGAGCTCGTCAATGACAATGACAATATATGGCATAAACTCATGTGAGCCTGATGAATTGTACGAGACAATATCGCGCGCTTTTGCCATCTGCAAGATTTTATAGCGCTCCTCCATCTCGCGTACTGCCCAGCGAAGCGCGGAGATTGATTCTTTTGATTCAGTGATAACGGGAGTGAGCAAGTGCGGCAAATCTTGATAATGCGCAAGCTCCACGCGTTTGGGGTCAATCATAATAAGACGCAGTGAGAGCGGAGTATTTTTGTAGAGCAAACTCATCAGCAGCGAATGAATCGCGACTGATTTGCCTGAACCGGTAGACCCTGCGATAAGCATGTGGGGCATCTTTGCCAAGTCAGCAAAAGTCGCCTCACCCGCCACATTTTTACCAAGTGTAAAAGTGAGTGGCCCGCCGCGCTGGTATTCTTCGCGATCAAGTAAGCTGCGCAAACCTACAAGCGAGATAGCACGATTGGGAATCTCAATACCGACAAACGACTTGCCGGGAATCGGCGCCTCAATACGGATGGGGTGAGCAGCGAGTGCCAACGCCAAATCATTTTGAAGCCCTAAAATGCGCGCAAGCTTTACACCCTGCGCGGGCTTGAGTGTGTACTGTGTGACTGACGGACCTACGCTGACCTCACCCATTTCAACCGGGATGCCAAAATCTTGGAGTGTGCGTTGGATAATATTGCTATTTGCCTTGATATCGCCGGGAGAAGATTTACCACGATCATTATCCAAAAGGTTAAGTGGGGGTAGCACATAATCAGCTGCTTTGCGTTTGAGCTCCTTCATAATCTCGGGTGAGACATTTTTGCGGTCGTCTTTCTTTATCTCTTTGGTGGGCTCAGGCACCGCCATGATCGGTTCATCATCAGTGTCCGTAAATGATGGTGTCGCGACAATGGGAGCCGCCATTTTTATTGGAGTTTCTTCTTCGTCTTCCTCGTCTCCTCGTAGCATTTTTGGCATGCGCCTCAAAGAGGCATTGAATGTAATGAGCATTGAGATCACGATAAGTGAGACAAAAATAACACCGCTTGCGAATGAATCAAAGAAATAGAGCATTGGTTTTGCCGTGTATTCGCCCACAAGCCCGCCCGTACGCTCGCCAAAGCCAATGTCAGCAAGTGCTAAGCTTGATACCAAAAAGAGACCTGCACCGATAAGTGGCAAGCTGACAAATTTTTGTTTGAGTGAGAACAAAAGTGCTGCCGCTATGAGTGAAAGCGCTACCGGCAACAAGAAATACCCGCGGCCGAGCAAGAGCGAAAAGAGCGTGTAAGCCCATTCGCCTACACGCCCTGCCACCCCAATCCATGCCATGATCGAGAGAACGGCGGCAACTAAGGCAACGATCGCAACAATGCTATCTCGTGTCTCGGGAGCTAGGAGCGGCTCACGGTCTTTCTTGGAGTTTTCTTTACGGGGTTTTTTCTTTGCCACTCCCCTAGTATAGAGGTTTTTTGCCCGCTGGCAACGAAAAACTCACTAGAATTCTTCTTTCTCTTTGAAGCCAGTCCCTGCTGGGATCAGGCGACCAATGATGACATTTTCTTTCAGACCCAAGAGTTTATCTTCGCGGCCTTCGAGAGCTGCGCGAATAAGTACGCGACTGGTTTCCATAAAGGATGCTGCTGACAAGAAGCTCGTGGTAGTGAGTGCCACACGAGTAATGCCCATAAGAAGCGTGATACCTTCTGCTTCTTCACTGCCGTCCCTGCGCGCTTTTGCATTTTCTTCTTCAAAAAGCGTGCGCTCGATGATCTCGCCTATCGCAAGGTTGGTTGAACCAGAAGCTTTGATCTTCACGCGTGAGAACATTTGACGTATGACAACCTCAATGTGCTTGCCGTTGATAGTAGCACCCTGCAACGCATACACGCGGCTTACTTCGTTGAGGATATAGTGCTGTACCCGCTCTTTGCCAGCGATCTCGTAGAGTTCTTGCATATCGGCAGGACCATCACAAAGATTGTCACCGGGTTTTACCTCAAAACCTTTTTTGACAGTGAGAATACGGCCAAACGGTACGGTATAGGTCTCGACGGATTCTTTGCCTTTTTTGTCGTGGCCCGCGACCGTGATAATCTTTTCGCGGTTTTCTTCAACAATATCCATCACGGTACCTTCGATCGTTGAGAGTATGGCTTTGTGCTTTGGCAGGCGCGATTCGAAAACTTCTTCTACGCGCGGAAGACCGAGCGTGATGTCACCCGATGCGCCGGCCACGCCACCGAGGTGGAAGGTACGCATAGTAAGCTGTGTACCCGGCTCACCGATAGCTTGGGCTGCCACAATACCTACTGCCTCACCCATACGCACGGGGGTGTTTGAACCAAGATCATATCCGTAGCAAGTCTGACACATGCCGCGCAAAGTCGCGCAAGTGATCGGAGAGCGAAATGAAGCTGATGGTACTTCGAGACCGTCGATCATCTCTGCTTCTTCAACGGTGATAAGATGACCTTTCTTGAAGAGTGCTTTTTTGGTTTCAGGATGTTTGATATCGGCGATAAGCGTGCGGCCGAAAATACGCTGAGAAAATGATGCGCCGATTTCTTTGAGATCTTCTTTGATGACTGACATGCCCTCATCAGTACCACAATCAGATTCAGCGATAATGATATCTTGCGATACATCGACGAGACGACGGGTGAGATAACCTGCAACTGCTGTTTTGAGCGCGGTGTCAGCAGTACCTTTTCGTGCACCGTGCGTCGAGATGAAATATTCGAGCGCTGAGAAACCTTCTTTGTAGTTTGAGAGTACGGGGAGCTCGATGATACGGCCTGATGGATTTCGTAAAAGACCCTTCATACCTGCCATCTGACTGACTGAGTCCCATGAACCGCGCGCGCCCGCGTCAACCATCGAAAACACTGAACCGTTGGGTTCGATTGCGTTGGGGATAAGTTGCGAAACCTCATACTTTACGCGTGACCATACTTCGATAACTTTTTTGTAGCGCTCTTCTTCGGTGAGTAAACCATTATCGAATTGCTCGGCGATTACCTCTACCTCTTTGTTTGCTAAAGCGACAATGCCGCCTTTTTCGGGAGGTACACGGAGATCGTCCATACCCCAGCTCATGCCGGATTTGGTAATATATGAAAAACCAATGTCTTTGATCTTATCGAGGATAGGGGGAAGCGCTACCTGACCGTACTTACGCAACAATTTACCGATCAATTTACCAAGCTGTTTTTTACCAAGTTTTTCGTTGATAAATCCGAAATCATTTGGAATGGCGATATTGAAGATCATGCGCCCCACTGAAGTCTCAAGGTACTCTGCGGTACCTGCCTCCATATGTGAGAACACGCGCACCTTGGCACGAAGATCAATATCATCCATATCGTAGGCAAGGATCGCTTCATTTTTTGATCCAAACAATTTGCCTTCGCCTTTCGCGCCGTCTTTGATACTCGTCAGCCAATAGCAACCGAGCACCATGTCTTGTGTTGGGATAGCGATAGCATCACCAGAACCCGGTTTGAGCAAGTTGCGCGACGCGGAGATAATCTCGCGAGCCTCGCGTTGCGCATCTTCGGTAAGCGGCACATGGACTGCCATCTGGTCACCATCGAAGTCAGCGTTAAACGCTGCACACACAAGCGGATGGAGTTGGATAGCATTGCCTTCTAAGAGCAACGGTTGAAATGCCTGAATACCGAGGCGGTGCAAGGTCGGTGCGCGGTTGAGTAGTACATACTTGCCATTGATGACTTCTTCGAGGATTGCCCAAATCTCGGGTGTTGCCTCATCGATCAGACGAGACGCGCCGCGAATGTTGTGCGCAAGTTCTCGTTCAATGATCTTGTTGATGACAAATGGTTTAAAAAGCTCGAGTGCCATATGCTTTGGAAGACCGCATTGGTGAAGTTTGAGCTGCGGACCTACCACGATCACCGAACGCGCTGAATAGTCTACGCGCTTACCCAAAAGGTTTTGGCGGAAACGGCCCTGCTTGCCCTTAAGCATGTCTGCGAGCGAGCGGAGTGGGCGGCGCTGTGCTTGGGACGCAACCGGCGTCACACCTCGTTTGATCGAGTTGTCGATAAGCGCGTCGACAGCTTCTTGCAACATACGCTTTTCGTTGCGTGTGATAACTTCAGGAGCTTTGAGTTCAAACAAACGCTTGAGACGATTGTTGCGGTTGATGACGCGGCGATACAAATCGTTTGCGTCAGAGCTTGCGTGCCGGCCACCATCGAGTGGCACCATCGGACGAAGGTCGGGAGGGATCACGGGGAGTGTCGTCAAAAACATCCACTCAGGACGAATGCGCGCGCGTTCCATTGACTTGATCATGCGCAAGCGCGCCAAAAGTTTCTTTTTTGCAAGCGGACTTGCCGACTCTACCTCAATTTCAAGCTCAGCTACCCATTCACCAAAATCAATCTTCTCGCAAATTTGACGCAATGTTTCGGCGCCAGTACCGGCCGAGAAAACGCTCGTATATTTGAGCGATAATCGATGATAGTCAATCTCAGAGAGCACCATGTGTAAACCAAGATTTTTGAGCTCTGCTTTTGCGCGATCAGTCGCCTGTTTGAGCGCATCTTTGTTGGGAGCGTTTTTTGATTTGAGCTTAAACTCACGGTCAATATCGCGCAGTACTTCTTCGCGCGCTGATTCATTGACCATAGTGACAATGTATCCTGCGAAATAAATAATGCGCTCAAGATCTACTACTGAAAGATCGAGGAGAAGACCGATGCGTGACGGCACTGAGCGTACAAACCAAATATGCGCGACGGGGGCTGCAAGCTCGATATGAGCCATGCGTTCGCGACGCACCTGTGCCTTGGTAACTTCAACACCACACTTATCGCAGACAATACCCTTGTAACGAATACGACGATATTTACCACAGTAACACTCGTAATCTTTGGTCGGACCAAAGATTTTCTCACAGAAAAGACCGTCGCGCTCGGGTCGCTGGGTACGATAGTTGATCGTCTCGGGCTTGGTAACCTCGCCATGTGACCATGAGAGTATGTCTTGGGGTGAGGCAAGCTTGAGTACGATTGACTCAAAATCACTGCTCTTGCGTTCGTTTTTATCCATTGTGTTGAGAGACATAAATAGTTGAGATTAAGCGAATCGCTCCGTGCGTTCCCGACCTTTGCGTACTGGACGCTCTTCTGAATCTTGTGCTGTTACATCTTCTTCGGGAGCGACTTCTCGCTCGTTGATGATGACATTGAGTGCGAGGCCCTTCATTTCGTTTACCAATACGTAGAATGACGCGGGTACACGAGGATTTTTAAGTTTTTCTCCTCGCACGATCGCATCGTACATAGCGGCACGGCCAATCACATCATCTGACTTAATCGTGATCATTTCTTGCAAAGTATGTGACGCGCCATATCCTTCAAGCGCCCATACCTCCATCTCTCCAAAGCGCTGACCACCGCCCTGTGCTTTTCCGCCGAGCGGCTGCTGGGTGATAAGTGAGTAGGGCCCGATTGAACGCATGTGGATCTTATCTTCTACCATGTGGTTAAGCTTCAAGACATACACATTGCCTACCATCACATCAGATTCAAATTTTTCACCCGTACGACCATCAAAGAGAGGCACTTTACCTGATCGTGGGATGCCGGCTTTTTCGAGCTCTTCTTTGATCTCATCTTCGGTAGGACAGATAAACGGAGGGCAAATCGCCTGATACCCGAGCTTGCGCGCAGCAAGACCCAAATGCGTCTCCAAAATCTGACCGAGGTTCATACGAGAC
Source organism: Candidatus Ryanbacteria bacterium (assembly GCA_009691385.1). Taxonomy (GTDB): domain Bacteria; phylum Patescibacteriota; class Minisyncoccia; order Ryanbacterales; family GWA2-47-10b; genus SICQ01. The sequence goes on along the minus strand of SICQ01000007.1, from coordinate 9,038 downwards.
GCCACACCGAGTGGGTTGAGGATAATGTCTACTGGACGGCCATCGACAAGGTACGGCATGTCTTCTTCGGGAAGAACTTTTGAGATAACACCTTTGTTGCCGTGACGACCTGCGAGCTTGTCACCTACTGATATTTTGCGGAGCTGTGCTATTTCAATATGAATACGCTTGATGACGCCTGTCTCGAGGCGATCACCTTTCTCGCGTGAGAATGTTTTGATACCGACAATGCGACCTCGCTTGCCATGTGGAAGACGGAGTGATGAATCTTTTACTTCTTTTGCTTTCTCGCCGAAAATAGCGCGGAGCAAGCGCTCTTCTGGTGTAAGGTCTGATTCGCCTTTCGGTGAAATTTTACCGACAAGGATATCGCCCGTGCGGACTTCAGCACCGACGCGGATCACGCCGTCTTCATCGAGATCTTTGAGTTTTTCTTCGCCAACATTGGGAATATCGTGTGTGGTGATTTCTTCGCCAAGCTTGGTGTCGCGCACATCGATTGTAAACTCTTCAATATGGATCGAGGTAAAACGATCGTCTTTTACCAATCGCTCGGAGATGATGATGGCATCTTCAAAGGTAGCCCCTCCCCACGAAAGAAACGCGACGATAAGGTTTTGCCCCAACGCGAGCTCGCCTCCTTTGGTTGATGAATTGTCTGCGAGCACCTGCCCTTTTACGACACGGTCACCTACATTGACAATCGGCATATGATGGAGAGAAGTGTCTTGGTTTGAACGGGCAAATGTTACGAGCTCATATTCTTTGTCATGATGACCCGTGCGAACCGTGATGCTAGACGCATCGACATAGATGACTTTGCCATCTTCTTCGGCGAGGATTAAAAGACCTGAATCAGCAGCAGCGCGTGCCTCCATACCCGTTGCCACCAAGGGATTTTGCGCCTTGATACACGGTACAGCCTGTCTCTGCATATTTGAACCCATCAGCGCGCGGTTTGCATCGTCATGCGACAAAAATGGAATGAGGCTCGTCGCGATACTAAATGCTTGGTTTGGGATGACATCAATATAATCGATGTTCACGCGACTCACGCGCTTTGGCTGGCCTTTAACACGCGCCTCTACTTCTTCATCAGTGATCATCCCTTCTTTTTCATAATTGATGTCTGCGGGCGAGATAACATACTGCGATTCTTCAAACGCAGTCATGTAGGTAACCTCGGGGGAAATTTTTCCTTTGGTCACTTTGCGATATGGAGTTTCAATCAAACCAAAATCATTTACGCGGGCGTAGGTCGCCAAATAACTAACAAGACCGATGTTCGGGCCTTCAGGCGTCTGGATAGGGCAGATACGGCCGTAGTGAGAAGGATGCACATCGCGCACTTCAAAGCCGGCGCGCTCACGGGTGAGACCTCCGGGCCCAAGCGCCGATAGACGACGCTTGTGCTCGAGCTGTGAGAGCACATTAATCTGATCCATGAACTGCGAAAGCTGGTTGGTAGTAAAAAATTCTTTGAGCACTGACATAAACGGGCGCGCGTTGATGATTTGCGCGGGTGTTACCATATCAGTATCAAGGGTGGAGATACGATCATGGATATTGCGCTCCATGCGAGCCATGCCAATACGAAGACGATTTTGGAGCATCTCGCCGATGCCACGCACACGACGGTGACCGAGGTGGTCAATATCGTCTTCCATCTCGTCAGGTGTGTTATTTTTACGAACAACCTCACGCAAAATGAGTGTCATGTCTTTTTTGGTGAGTACGCGAGATTCTTCCTCACCGCCACCCATCTGTTTAAAACGCAAATTCATCTTATAGCGACCTACCACATGGAGGTCATAGCGTGCAGGTGCAAACATGGAGACGATGAGTTGCTTAGCATTATCAATAGCCGCCATCTCACCGGGGCGGATGCGCTTGTAAATTTCTACATAGGCCTCGTCTGTAGTTTTAGTCGTGTCTTTTTTGAGAGTTTCTTCGATTAATGAGATCTCGCCGGTATCTATATCTTTAAAAGTGTTACGGATCTCGTCATCAGTCTCAAAACCAAAAATACGCAAGAGCGAAGTCGCCGCGATTTTGCGCTTTCTATCAATTTTTACCCACATCACACCATCCGAATCGGTCTCGAACTCAAGCCACACACCGCGACCCGGGATGATTTTTGCACCAAAGCGTTTTTTTGCGCGAAAATATTGAGCAGTAAAATACACACCGAATGATCGGGCAAGTTGAGAAACAATAACACGCTCGATACCGTTAATAATAAAGGTACCGTGTGGTGTCATGAGTGGAAAATCAGCAAAGAAAATTTCTTGCGTCTTGATCTCACCAGTCTTGCCATTGGTTAAGCGCACTTTGACACGAAATGGTGCCTCGTAGGTGAGGTTGTTGCGCTTGGCGTGCTCTACTGAAAATGCAGCATTTTCTAGCGTATAGTCAAGAAACTCGATTTTGAGCTGCTTGCCAGTGGTGTCTTCGAGTGGAGAGAACTCGTCGAGTAACTCTCGCAAACCCTTATCTAAAAACCATTTGTACGACTTTACCTGGGCCTCTGCGAGATACGGGAGGGGGGCGAGGGGCTCTTTATAGCGCGAAAAATACTTTTTTTGCATATGCATATAAGTTTTTGCTAATAAAAATGCGCACAAGACAACAAAAACCCCTTTCCCTCATTTTTTGGGGATTTTCGCCTGTGTGTCGCGCGTTATGAGTGGTTAACCACGATTTTTAATGGATAATCAACGGACTCGGCATCCACTCGTATCATGAACTCATCCCCTGTGGATAACTCTAGCCGTTTTGCCTTGATAGGCCTTATTATAGGCATCTTTTATGCCTTGTCAAGAGGTTATGAACGCTTTTTGTTCTTCCATCCCTCAATAGTGACAAGGAGCGGAGTCGCGATGAAAATCGATGAATAGGTGCCCACCGCGATACCTACGATGAGCGCTAAGGCAAAGGGTTGGGTGGTCTCGCCACCAAAGAAGTAGACAGCGCCGAGAGCTAAAATGGTAGTCATTGAAGTATTGATTGAACGCACAATGGTCTCGCGCAAACTGCGTTCGGCAATATCAGCAAACGAACCACCCGTTGACTTGCGAAGGTTCTCGCGCAGTCGGTCAAACACTACGATCGTGTCGTGCACTGAAAAACCAAGCACCGTAAGGAGCGCCGAGATATAGAGCGAATCAATCTGATAGCCAAACCATGCGAAAAGTCCGGTGGGAACCGCAAGATCGTGTCCGAGCGCTATGACCGCGACAAGCCCATAAATCCAACTTGATACGGGTCGCGATACTTGGCGAAATGCGTACGCGATAAAACAGATGATCGCAAAAAGCGTGACAAGGATAGCAGTGATCGCATTGCGCCGTAGCTGTTTGCCTACGGTTGGTCCATGCGAGACAAAACTTTGCTCGGTAAACTCACCTTTTGATTTGAGGACACGAAGTACTTCTTGATGATTTACTTCATCAAGAAACCGAGTACGCAAGAAAATGCCGTTGTCTCCGCGCTCTTCGAGAGCTACGAGTTCTATCTTTGCCTCATCAAAGCCGATGCGTATATCATCGAGTGCGGGACGGCTATTTGTATATATACCATCAAGCACTGCGTCACCGGTGAAATCGGGACCGAAATTGAGCCCTCGGGTTACGAGCGCGAATAGCGATACCCCAACCAAAATAATTGAGACGCTGTAAAATATTTTTCTGTTTGCGATAATTTTCATAGTTTAGTGCAAGCGAAATCCACTACCGTATAAGAATGGTACGCGCCCTGTCTCATGCCCTCTGCCGTGCGTCGCGCGCAAAAAGGTGCGTGTGACCACAATCGCCGTAAACATCGAAACGATGATACCGAGACCGAGCGTGAGCGCGAACCCTTTGACCGCGTCAGTGCCAAAATACCAGAGGATGAGCGATGTGATCAAACTTGAAGTATTTGAATCACGAACTGATGTCCATGCGCGGTTAAAACCTTCTTCGATCGCGGTTGTCAGCGTGCGACCTCGGCGCAATTCTTCTTTGAGGCGTTCAAAAATAAGCACATTGGCATCTACCGCCATACCGATAGAAAGAATGACACCGGCGATACCAGCGTTGGTAAGCGTCACAGGGATAAGTTTGAAAATAGCGAGTGAGAGAGAGATATAAATACCAAGAGCAAATACAGCAAGCACCCCCGGAAAGCGATACCAGAAGATCATGAAAAGTACGACGATACCGAAGCCAATGAGCCCTGCAAAGAAGCTGCGTGAGAGAGCTTCCGCGCCTCGTGATGGCTCTACCTGCTCTTGCGAGATAAGAGTGATCGGTACGGGCAATGCACCTGAATTAAGGCGACGCGCAAGCTGCAACGCTTCATCACGAGTAAAGTTACCCGTGATCTGCGCTTTGCCTCCCGTAATCTTTGCCTGCACGGTTGGCGCGCTTATCGGCACACCATCGAGAAAAATAGCGATAGGTTGGCCGATGTTGTCTGCGGTGATGTTCTCAAAAATCTTCGCACCTTCATCATCAAATGTAATAGATATGGAAGGAACGCCTGTGGTGGGATCAAATTCCATGGCAGCAGTCTTGAGGTAGCGCCCGGTAAGCTCGGTTGCAGTCCATCCAGCAAGTGGATTTTGCTCGAGTGTGGTTGATGCGACATTTGGATTTATTTTTTTAAATTCAAGATAGGGGGTCTCGCCGATAAGCTGAATGGCGGTCGCCGCATCAAAAACACCGGCAAGCTGGACGCTCAATCTGTCTTCATCAACCGCGCGCTCGGTGCGTACTACGGGCTCTGAAACACCGAAAAAATTCACGCGCCGTTCGATGACATCACGCAGACCCTCTAAAGCCTCACTCCTCTGTCCTGATTCGATTTGAGAAAGATCAGCACGGTAGATAAGATGAATACCGCCCTTGAGGTCGAGCCCGAGACGAAACGGAATATTGAGAGTATCTGGAATACCCCAACGCGGATAGACAAAATAGCCGGCAGCCATGCCAACGATCAAAAGTCCGAGTGCGAGAAATCTTACTTTCATAGAAAATCTAAACAGAAAATATGCTCCAAATGGTACACGAGCCACATAAAATTGCAAGAACGGCAATATTGTAGAAATACACAAACGCTTGGTAGGATGCAGGTGAAAGGAGGCCACAAACCATGGACCTCGTCAGCACCTTGAAGAAAAAAATCGTGCGAGACTACGACACGCTTGCCAAGATCGTGGATGCAGCGCGCGCCACCGAACGCAAAATCGCCGCGACCATCGGTTCGTTTGACGCACTGCATATCGGCCATCTGCGCTATCTCATCCGCGCCAAAGAATACGGGGATATCCTCATCGTCGGCGCAGATAGTGACCGTGCCATCAAACTCTACAAAGGACCCAAGCGCCCCATCTGGCCGGAAGCTGAGCGCCTCGAGATGCTCTCCTACCAAGTCCCCGTTGATTGGGTCACGATCATCGACGATGTCGATGATCAAGGTAGGTGGCAGTACAAGCTTCTCGATGTCGTACGACCTGATGTGTTCGTGGCGGTCGAAGACTCGTACCCTGAAGAACAGCGCCGTGACATCGAGCGATATTGCGACAAGCTCGTCGTACTGCCACGACAAGCGGAGGAGACTTCATCGACCGATACATTCCGAAAGCTCATTCTCATGCTCGGCAAAGACGCGGAGGTAGTATGAAAGAATCAATCGCACTCATCCTCTACATTCCGGTCATTCACCGGCGATATGTAGAGATCATTCGCGAGTGGGCGTCCGCGCACGAACTCACCTGCCTCTACATCGTCGGCGAAGAGATGATCAAAGGCAGTGGTGTGCTGACGCATGAAATTCGCGCACTCGACCCGCAAACAGTTCTCGACATCATCGTAAGGACAGGGTGGCTCTCACTCGACCATGTTGACATCCTGACTCCCCAAAAAATCCCTGCCATCCGCAAGTACTGCACGAAAATCGTCACCGCGCGCGAAGGACTCACGATGGGTATCGTAGGAAGATGTTTCCCTGATATGCCTGTCGAGTACATCGACACCTTTCTGCGCTGGGATACGACGCGTGTCGCTGCAACCCACCAACCCGATCATCACCGCGTCTCGACTCACCCTCACCATGTCCGTCTGATGGCAGATGCTAAAGATCTGGGAAACCGGAGCTCTGACTGGTGGCGACGCGTAGGCGCGATCATCGTTGATCCTGCGACACTCTCACCTATCATGTCCGGGCGCAACGAGCACATGCCGAGCGAGTACGCGCCCTACATCGCGGGCGACCCTCGCGATGTCATCCCTGCGGGCACCAGCCCCGAAATCTCGACTGCGATCCACGCAGAAGGCAGTGCGATCGCTCGCGCGGCCGCGTCAGGACTTTCAACCCGCGGCACCTACATCTTCACCTCGACCTTTCCATGCGCGGCCTGTGCTCGACTCATCGTGCGTGCAGGCATCAGCAAAGTCTTCTACCATGAAGGCCACTCAAACCTCGACGGCGATCAGCTTATGCGGAGCGCCAACGTCGAAATCATACAAGTTCCATAAGAAAAGCCCCGCCAGCGCATTCATGCGCGGCGGGGCATTTTTTTGGCTGGCGATCTGTGATCACCTAGCCGATCGGAAAGTACACAGGAAGGGCACGCCCGGTACTTGCGTCGATCTTTGGTACGATGAGGTGAAAGTGCAAATGCGCGACTGTGGCTCCCGACAGCTTGGTATCGCCGTAGCGAAGCGTCAGTCCACCACCCTTGAACTTGAAACGAGAACCAGCCTTGAGGACGAGGTCTCGAATCGTCTTCCAGTCTTGAGATGAGATGTTCCAGACGCCGGTGTAGTGCCTATCTGGAATGATCAGGAGGTGATACTCGGCGTTCTCGTACGGATGAGCGTTGGGCGTCAGCCGCCATCCATCCTCATGAAAGATAATTGAGTGTGGATGCCACCGAAAGTTCTCGGGGCAAAAGGGGCATAGCCCTGCCGCCTGTATCTCGGCGAGCGTACGCGCGTACCCTTCTGTGCGCGCGTTGGTAGGATCAACCATGTCGCTCAACTCATCTGCTCCTTTCTTGCATACGTCAGGAAGGTGTACGGGTAAGGATTGGCCGCGTCTTTCGGGAAGAAATCTTCCGAAGTCAGCAACCAATCATCTTGCGGAAAATCAGGGAAGAACACATCGGCTGGAAACTCACCTTCGATCCGCGTCAAGTACATGAAGTCGACAGAGTCTTGCTGGAGCGCCTCGCGGAAAACTTCCCAGCCACCAATGACCGAAACATGGCGACACTCAGAGAAAGACGCCCTGCGAATGGCGCTCTCGACCGAGCTCGCACGCACCGCATCAGGTGGCACATAGGTAGGATGGCGTGACACCACATAGTGCTGGCGTCGCGGGAGTGGTTTGGAACCGTACGATTCGAAGGTCTTGCGACCAAGGATGATTGGGTTGTCGAGTGTGAGCGCGCGAAATCGCTTGAAATCGGCGAGCATCTTGGGCCACGGGAGCTTGCCCTTGTACCCGATGCCCCGCCGTAGATCCATAGCCGCCACGATGAAACACGGTTTTTCGTTCATCATAGCGCCACCGGAATCCCTTTGATCGCAGGATGCGGATCATAGCCCACAAGCTCGAAATCGTCGAACTGAAACTTGAAGATATCGTGCACATCAGGATTGATGCGCATCTGCGGCAATGGCCGTGGATCACGGCGCAGAAGCTCCTCCATGTAGGAAATCTGATTGAGATACACATGAGTGTCACCGAATGAGTGGATGAAGTCCCCCGCCTCGTATCCAGTGACTTGCGCCACCATCATGAGCAAGAGCGCGTACTCGGCAATGTTGAATGGCACCCCCACCGGCACATCGGCCGAGCGCTGGTAGAGATGGAGTGAGAGCTTGCCGCCAGCCACAAAGAACTGGAAGAAACAATGACACGGGGCCACAAAGACGGCGTCCGCGTCCTCAGGACTCCATGTCGTCACGATGTGGCGGCGAGAGTTGGGATTGGTCTTCAATCCATAGATGAGACGCTCTATCTGATCGATACCGTTGGGGCCAAACGAACGCCACTGCTTGCCGTAGATGGGACCGAGTTCGCCGGGAGGCAAACCCATTTGACCCGAGATGGCTGGAGTCGCCCACTGATCCCACAGATGCACACCGAAGCGATTCAGATCGCGGATATGCGTGGAGCCAGAAAGAAACCAGAGGAGCTCGTGAATGAGCGCCTTCCATGATCCTTTGAGCGAGCGTGATGTGATGAGCGGGAACCCTCGCTTCATCGAGAAGCGAAGCTGTGCGCCGAAGATTGCGAGTGTGTCTTCTGCCTGCGGGCCACCTTTGCGCTCACCCTGCGTGAGTACGCGCTTAACCAAAGCCTGATAATTTCGCACGATCCTGTCTCCTTTCGTCGTTCAATAGTAGGTACTTCGTTCGATGACACTTTAGCAAAAAATAATAACAAAACAACCCCCGCTAAAGCGGGGGTTGTTGTTTGAGAAAAATCTATGATTATTACTTGATCTCGATACCCATTGAGCGAGCAGTACCGGCTACAATTTTTTTGGCCGCGTCTACATCATTTGCGTTTAAATCTTCCATCTTTTTCTCGGCGATTTGGGTAAGCTGCGAATCTGACACCGTGCCTACTTTTGCCTGCAGCGGTTGGCCTGAACCCTTTTCAACGCCTGCCGCTTTGCGAAGCATGTCTGATGCGGGTGCGGTTTTGAACACCATCTCAAATGAACGGTCAGTAAAGATGGTAACTTCTACCGGTACAATCTCGCCTGCGCGGTCAGCGGTGCCTGAATTGAAGCGCGAGACAAAATCACCAAGGTTGATACCATGGGGCCCGAGCGCGGTTCCAACCGGTGGCGCGGGGGTAGCCTTTGCCGCCGGAATCTGGAGTTTAATTTTTATTTTTACTTCTTTTGCCATACATCGTTGTGGGACAAGTCTACCTTATAATTTCTTGGTCTGCAACGGGTCGATCTCTACGGGTGTTTCGCGACCAAAAAGCGCTATGAGAACTTTGATCTTGCCACGCTCTTCATCAACTTCCTCTAC